>NZ_FQVW01000072.1 GCF_900129485.1 Ornithinibacillus halophilus | reverse complement strand
AATCCGACTCGTACCGAATTCAGCTGTTTTTCGAACATTTAAAGGAACCACGATTCATCCAAAACACTCGATGAATCCTCTTTCCGTTATTCCTACTAAAACACCCTATTTTCGATGTGACACGGTTCCTCGTTCCGTTATTCACCCTTTTCAACCTATAATTCTAGTGCTTTTACTAATATAACGGAACCAAAATCCAACACGAACCCAATTCAGCTGCTTTTCGAACATTTAAAGGAACCACGATTCATCAAAACTAAAACAAAAACTCCAATTTTCCTCTATGAAAAGAGGCTGGACATCTGCCTTTTACCTAGGTATTGAATTCCTAGATTTTCTAATAGACTCAGGTACATCTCTCGGAGCTTCAGACACGTGTTTCCCACAGACAAATGTTTTCGGTGGAGCAAGTAATCGCAGGCACAGTCCCAAGGAAAGCTACTGAAGAAAAACATCGTACTCAGAAAATGTATCTTAAAGAGTCGATTGCCATCCGCTCCAGTCAACAAACTATATTGCAATATTTTAAATTGATATTGTCGCCAAAACTAGCGAAGGAAATACACGCAGACTCCTGCGGGAGCAGAGGCATAGGTGAGACCCCACAGGGCGTAAAACGCCCGAGGAGGCTCACCAGCCGCCCGCGGAAAGCAAGTGTATTTTCCGTAGCGGTCGGATTCACGCCACCACTAAAAATCCACTCGTAACTTCAAAAAATCCGAACAAATTCTATTGTTCGGATTTGATACATCTAAAATATTTTTGTCTCATTCTATTAATCGTTATATTTCCAAATATAAAATTGCTCTTTACCTAAGCGTTTTTTGGCTTCTTCTTTTAGATCTTCTGATAGTTGACCATCTTGATTAAAATTCTTCAATATTCCACTTGCTTGTGATTGGTGACAAAGAATAGCATCCATCTTTTTATCAAATTCATCTGTAACATCATTGACAACGTCAGGAGAACCTAAGTCTTCAATATACGAATTCGTTATCGCTTGTGCCCAAACTGTAGGACGTTTTTCTGGTGACATTAAACGAACAGCTTCCACTGCTGCTGCACCTAGCGCATCATGATCTGGATGTACAGCATGGTCTGGAAAATGTGTAATGACAAGACTAGGATTAATTTCTTCTATAATTCCTTTTAAATGATTAGCCACTTCTTGGCGATCCTCATATTCAAGTGTTTTATCACGATAACCTAGCATTTTTAGCTCGATATCTAGAACATTACAAGCATTGATTAATTCTTCTTTGCGAATTTCTGGTAATGTTTCACGATTTGCAAACGTAGGGGAACCCATATTTCTACCCATTTCACCTAATGTTCCACAAAGGTATGTAACAGGTACTCCTTGTTCCCGGAATTTCGCAATCGTTCCAGCTGCACCAAATGACTCATCATCTGGATGTGGATATATTACTACAACATGTCTCTCCATCTATTTCACCTCTCATAAAATATATTAATAGCTAAACGGAGTTTCACTTATTTGTAATGCTACCATTAAACGTCCTTCTCGGTCGTGACCAGCTAATAGTAGTTTCGTATCTTCGTATAACTCCCAGTCCGTTAAACCTTCTGCGTAGATCCATCCTATATCCATTTTCAACCCGGCACGATAACTTTTTCCATCACCAACAATTTTTGCCTGGTTAAAGCTTACTTTTGCATTGCGAATATATACTCCAACATTATATGCCTTTTCATTAACATGACTTGCGTACGCACCATTAGTAGTTTCTAAATGAACATAAACTTCTTTCTTAACAAATGATTCCAAAAGTTCTTGTACCTTTTTCTTTTCAATTGGTTTCATCAACTTGCCCTCCCAACTTACTCTTAATATTTAGATTACCGGAATAGCGAGGCTTCGTCAAAGCATTAAACCTAGTGAATAACGTTAAAAAATACTCCGGACATAGATTACGATCCCTTGTGTCCGGAGTATGATTATGAATTTAGTTATTTTGCTGCTACCTGTTCTTTTTTAGCCAGTGCTTCTTCCGTGCGTTTTCGATCTCGTTCAATAATATCTTTTAAATATCTTCCTGTATGAGAAATTTCTTCTTGAGCGATATCCTCCGGAGTTCCTGTTGCAATGATTTGCCCACCACGGTCTCCACCCTCAGGACCAAGATCAATAATATGATCAGCAGTTTTAATAACGTCTAAATTATGCTCAATGATTAGTACTGTATCTCCGTTATCAACTAAACGATGTAAAACAGCTAATAATCGTTGAATATCATCAGCATGCAATCCTGTTGTTGGTTCATCTAAAATGTATAAGGATTTACCATTACTGCGACGGTGCAGCTCACTAGCTAATTTCACACGCTGAGCCTCTCCACCAGATAACGTAGTTGCTGGCTGACCTAATCTAACGTAACCAAGCCCAACATCATAAATGGTTTGGAGCTTGCGTTTAATCTTAGGGATATTAGAGAAGAAATCAAGTGCTTCTTCAATTGTAAGATCGAGAATATCAGCAATACTTTTCCCTTTATATTTCACTTCTACGGTTTCTCGATTGTAACGTCTCCCATGGCAAACCTCACATGGTACATAAACATCAGGTAGGAAATGCATCTCGATTTTTATAATTCCATCTCCACGACATGCTTCACAACGGCCACCCTTAACATTGAAGCTAAAACGACCTTTTTTATATCCTCGTACTTTTGCTTCATTTGTTTGGGCAAAAACATCACGAATATCATCAAAAACACCCGTATAGGTTGCAGGGTTCGACCTTGGTGTACGACCGATTGGAGATTGGTCGATATCAATTACTTTTTCAATATGTTCAATACCTTTAATTTCTTTATGCTTCCCTGGCTTAACCTTAGCTCGGTGTAAATTTTTAGACAGGTATTTATATAAAATTTCGTTAACCAATGTACTTTTTCCTGATCCAGAAACACCTGTAACAACGGTCATTAAACCAATAGGAATTTTGGCAGAGGCATTTTTTAGGTTATTTTCGGAAGCTCCAATTACTTCAATATAACGACCATCTGCTTCTCTTCGTTTGGCAGGTAGTGGGATATATTTTTTACCTGCTAAATACTGACCTGTTAGTGACTTTTTATTTTTCATCACCATTTTAGGTGTACCACTAGCTACAATTTGTCCACCATGTTCACCAGCACCAGGACCGATGTCAATCAGATAGTCCGCTGCAAGCATCGTATCTTCATCGTGTTCCACTACGATTAATGTGTTATCCAAATCACGCATTTTTTTCAACGTATCAATTAAACGATCATTATCACGTTGATGCAGTCCAATAGAAGGTTCATCAAGAACATACAGAACACCTGTAAGCGCAGAACCGATTTGTGTTGCTAAACGAATTCGCTGTGCTTCTCCACCTGATAATGTTCCAGCTGCACGTGATAAATTAAGATACTCTAAACCGACATTATTTAAAAACTCTAATCGATTATTGATCTCTTTTAAAATAAGATGAGCAATTTGTTTTTCTTTTTCTGTTAAGTCTAAAGCACTGAAAAATTCTTTTGCTTCTGTTACGGAATAATCCGTCACATGGCTAACATGTTTCCCATTAATTAAAACAGCAAGTGCCTCTTGTTTAAGACGATAACCTTTACAAGTTGGGCAATCCTTCTGTGCCATGTATTTTTCTAACGTTTCTCGTATAAAATCTGATGAGGTTTCTTTATATCGACGAGCAAGGTTGTTAACAACCCCTTCAAATTGAATCATATTATCATGGACTTTCCCAAAATCATTGACGTAATGAAAATGAATTTGTTCCCCATCACTACCATACAAAATCTTATCCAGCTGGTGTTTCGGTATATCTTTAATCGGAATATCCATATCAATGCCATAATGAGCACATACATTTTTTAATAATTGAGGATAATACTGTGAGCTAATCGGTTCCCAAGCTGCTATTGCATGTTCATTTAATGTTTTATTCCAATCCGGTATTACTAAGTCTAAATCAACTTCTAAATTGGTCCCTAGTCCATCACAAGTTGGACAAGCTCCAAAAGGACTATTAAATGAGAATAACCGTGGCTCTAAGTCACTAATTGAAAAACCACATATTGGGCATGCATGGTTTTCGCTAAATAATAATTCTTCTTCCCCGATTACATCGACAATGACATTTCCTTCTCCAAGGTTTAATGCTGTTTCTAAAGAATCACTTAAGCGACCGCTAATGCCATCCTTTACAATAATTCGGTCGATAACGACTTCAATGGAATGTTTTTTATTTTTATCAAGTTCAATCTCGTCCGTAATTTCTCGCATTTCTTTATCAACACGAACGCGCACGTAACCTTCTTGCTTAAGTTTATCAAAGACTTTTACATGCTGACCTTTACGCCCTGATACAACAGGAGCAAGGATTTGCATTTTAGTTCTCTCAGGATAATCCATAATTCGATCAACCATCTGTTGCACCGTCTGTGAGGAAATCTCAATCCCGTGTTTCGGACAAGTAGGTCTTCCAACACGAGCAAATAATAAACGTAAATAATCATAGATTTCCGTAACTGTCCCAACCGTTGAACGTGGATTTCTGCTTGTTGTTTTTTGATCGATTGAAATTGCTGGAGACAAGCCTTCTATCGTATCTACGTCTGGCTTATCCATTTGTCCTAAAAACTGCCTTGCATAAGCAGAGAGTGATTCGACATATCGTCGTTGGCCTTCTGCATAGATCGTATCAAAGGCAAGTGAAGACTTCCCTGACCCTGACAGCCCTGTGACGACAACAAGTTTATTTTTTGGAATATCTACATCAATATTTTTAAGATTATGTGCCCTTGCACCCTTAATTGTAATTGATTTACTAGCCATCAACTGGTCATCCTTCCGCTTTTAGTTCAAAAATAATATCACGAAGTTCAGCAGCTTTTTCAAAATCAAGCGCTTTTGCTGCTTCTCTCATTTCTTTTTCCATTTGTTCTAACACTTTTTCTTTTTCTTTCTTCGTTAGTTTTGCAATGCTCTTCGGCTGTTGTGCTTCGTCGTATACTTCATGATCCTCAGCAGCAACAGTTGCACGAATCACATCTCGAACTTCCTTCTTAATCGTCGTTGGCGTTATATTATGTTCCTCATTGTAGGCCATCTGCTTTTCACGACGACGGTTCGTTTCATCAATCGCAACCTGCATTGAATTCGTAATTTTATCGGCGTACATAATTACTTCACCATTCTCATTACGCGCAGCTCTTCCCATTGTCTGAATAAGAGAACGTTCTGAACGAAGAAAGCCTTCCTTATCAGCATCTAAAATAGCAACTAAAGAGACCTCAGGAATATCCAGACCCTCTCGCAATAAGTTAATACCGATTAAAACATCATATTTTCCAACTCGTAAATCCCGGATAATTTCAATTCGTTCAAGTGTTTTAATTTCTGAGTGTAAGTAAGCCACTTTAATTCCAATATCTTTTAAGTAATCGGTTAGATCCTCTGACATTTTCTTCGTTAACGTTGTCACAAGTACACGTTCATTTCGTTCCGTTCGTTTATTGATTTCACCAATTAAATCATCAATTTGCCCTTCAATTGGACGAACCTCTACCTTTGGATCCAATAAGCCAGTAGGACGAATAATCTGTTCTGTCATATCTGGAGTATGTTCCATCTCATATGGCCCAGGAGTGGCTGAAACATAGAGCAATTGATTCGTTTTCTTTTCAAATTCATCAAATTTTAACGGACGGTTGTCTAATGCAGATGGCAATCGAAATCCATGATCCACTAGAACTTGTTTCCTAGCTCTATCTCCATTATACATGCCACGGATTTGTGGTAAGGTCACGTGCGATTCATCCACTACCACTAAGTAATCATCAGGAAAGAAGTCTAGTAATGAATAAGGTGTTTCTCCTTCTTTACGGAATGTCAGGTGTCTTGAGTAGTTCTCGATACCTGAACAAAACCCCATCTCTTTCATCATTTCGAGATCATAATTCGTACGTTGCTCTAATCGCTGTGCTTCTAAAAGTCGATTATCATCACGTAACTCTTTCAGCCGATCTTCTAATTCTTTTTCTATATTCACAATTGCTTTTTTTAACTTTTCTTCACGGGTAACGAAGTGAGATGCTGGGAAAATAGCAATATGTTCACGGTCACCAATAATTTCACCTGTTAACGCATCCACTTCACGAATCCGGTCAATTTCATCACCAAAAAACTCAATACGGATACAATGTTCTTCGCGAGATGCCGGAATCACTTCTACCGAATCCCCTCGTACGCGAAATGTACCACGCTGAAAATCAATATCATTTCTTGCATATTGGATATCTACTAGGTCTCGTAATAATTGGTCGCGATCTTTCTCCATTCCCATTCTTAAGGAAAGAACTTGACTGCGGTATTCATCAGGAGAACCTAATCCATATATACAGGATACACTGGCAACGATTAGAACATCTCGACGTTCAAATAAAGAAGATGTTGCCGAGTGCCTTAATTTATCTATCTCATCATTAATGCTTGCATCTTTTTCAATAAAAGTATCCGTAGATGGAACGTAGGCCTCTGGTTGATAATAATCGTAATAACTAACAAAATACTCCACAGCATTGTTTGGAAAGAATTCCTTAAACTCACTATATAATTGACCAGCTAACGTTTTATTATGGGCAATCACTAAAGTTGGTCGATTGATTTCTTTAACAACATTCGATACGGTAAATGTTTTCCCAGTACCAGTAGCACCTAACAATGTCTGATGTCGCTGACCTGCTAAGACCCTTTCTACCAATTCTTTTATTGCTTTTGGTTGGTCTCCACGTGGCTCATAATTTGCAATTAATTCAAATGTATTCTCCACAAACCTTTCCTCCGTTCCTACTTTCTAACAATAGTTTAACATAGTAATAATTGTAACATAATACGAACGAACATTCGATTATTATGCATAGGAATTGCTAAAAGAATCCGAACGAATACGAATTACTACTTAGTGTAATAATTCACCGTCCGGATTTCAAAAATATGATTCAATTAACAGATTCTTGATAGTATGTATGGTATGGATTCGTTAACGAGATTTTCATGGTAAATTTGTAGTTTTTGTTCATATTGCTTTCTAGATTGAGCATTGGTTAGAAATGTTTTCACCTGTTGATCAATTGGGATACCATCCACTTCCAGTGGGATAACTAACCCTAGTTTTTTTAGCCGGTCTTCATTTACTTTCTCCTGTCCCGGCAATGCATGGCAAACAAAAATCGGTTTCTTTTTCATTAAACATTCACTAATTGTAACCCCGCCAGCTTTTGTTATCACAGCATCCACTTTATTATAAAGTTCATTCATTTCCCACTTGCTTTCAACATAAGAAATTGGATTAATATGGTTTACGTTTTTAGCATGTAATGTTTGATAAAGCTTTTCATTTTTCCCACATAAAATATAGTAATCAATGTCCTTACTTGCTTCCATTCTTGTTATCAGTTTCTCCATTCTTCCAACACCTAAACTCCCCCCGGTCACCAATATGGAATACCTTTTAGAATTTAGTTTCCTATTTTGTTCCATATGAAAGGCCTCATGAACCGGAATTCCTGTAATAAAAATCTTATTTTTTGCTACACCTAAATCCAATAAAAAATCCTTTACTTCTACTGTTGGAGCAAAATGATAATCAATGCCATCGATTCCCCAGACACGGTTAACAAAATAATCGGTATATACATTCACGACGATACTATCTAATTGTTTTTTCTTTTTAAGGACACTGGCCAAATTTGATGGGAGGGCATGGGTACAGAATAGGATGGTCGGACTTCTTTCTTGAAGCAATTTTTTGAAACTATAGCTAAACAACATTTCATATACATGCTGTCTTTTTCTTTTTGATAGATTTTTAACAGCGAGGTACCGATAGAGACCGTCATATGCTTGTGGCAAAGCGTTAATCCATTTTAAATACGTTCCTGACACAACACTTTCGATACGCCCAAAACTATACGATAAAATATCAATTTTCCTACAATTTAGAGGATGATCTGTTTTTTGTACGTATTCCATTAACGTATCAGCAACATGATGGTGTCCTGTTGGAATTTGCATAAAAGGTAAAAACAATGCTTCTCTTGTTGGATTTTCTTGCATAATATCAACTCCATCGTTGCCATTCTTAATCCCTTCAATTACCAGTGATACGTGTTGTGAAATCATGTTATAATCCTTTTCGGGGAGAGGATAGACACCATGACTTACATTCTAATAATAATAAGTATTGTCGTTCTTAGTTATTTACTATATATCGCCAATCAAAACACGAAAGATATAAAAATAAACAAGATTAGTATTCCTGCAAGTAATTCTACTAATAATCCTACCATTTCCATTTTGCACTTATCCGACTTACACCTTGAGAATATTTCAATCACACCAAATGAACTAGCCAATAAAATTAACAATCAAACATTTGATATCATTGCTTTAACAGGGGATTTTCTCGATCGAAAACGAACCATTCCTAAATTAGTACCTTATCTTGAAGTATTACAAAAATCTAATCCTAAATATGGCATCTATGCTGTTTTAGGTAATCATGATTATGTATTAAAAGGGAATAATTTAATTCAATTAAAACAAACATTATCGAACTATGATTGCCACGTGTTACAAAACGAAAGTAGAACAATTAAAGCTAATGGACAAACTGTCAATATAATCGGAATTGATGACTATAGCACCAATCGTAGTAATTTGGCATTATCTTACCAAAAAGTTAAAAGTGGATTGAATCTCGTACTAACACATGATCCAAATGTTGTACTTGAAATGAGTGATTATCATTTTGATTATTTACTTGCTGGTCATTTCCATGGTGGACAGATCTGTTATCCTAAAGCGTATCATCTAGTAAAAATGGGTACGTTAGCTAGAAAAAATATTATTAAAGGCTTACACATGCATAATAATAATCCTTTTTATATTAGTGAGGGCCTTGGCCAAACTGGTGTTAACATTCGTGTTGGTAGTCGACCAGAAATTACTTTTCATGATATTTCTTTAGAGAAAAAGAATGCTTAACTTCAATTTCTATGTCTTTCTAGAAGATTTTGTTTAGACATAAACAGATAGACAGGTTCTTCGTGTTTCGTGGCATTCGCAATCATATTAATTGGTAAGAATGTTGCCTTTTTATAAGTACGGTAAAATTCATTTTTGATGGAAAACACTTCAAAGCCGAGTTGCCTAGAACCTTTATGCAATGTTGTTATCCCAATGACCCCTTTAATATTTGGTCGTTTGGGATGCAACTCTACATATTTCGCTAAATAAGGCAACGATTTTTTTACCATATGATATATATAAACTGCTCGTTTCATATCACTCTTAATTGCCTGTAGTTTTTTTAATAACTTCACATTATGTAAATGAATTTTTAGTAGAATATCATTCTTTTGAATTATTGTTCCATCCTGTAATTTTACAGTTTCCCCTTTATAACGGGTAAGCCTTACACGAAACACACACTTGCTATTTTTATCCTCACCTGGCACATACCGTAATCGTGTTAGTGAATAATAAACCGGATCAATTACATTCCAAACTCCTAATAAATAGCTTTTCACGTTCAAGACCCTTTCCCTTTAGTAATTCATTTATAGTTTGTATGCAATTAATAAAAATATTAACTAATTTTAAATGGAAAATACTTACAACCTTTGTTAGTGCCAGTTCCTTAGTATCAAAAGACGCTTGTGCAAAACTAATTAAACGCACTCTAAGTACGAACAATTCTAGTTAAAAAAGTTTTTCAAAGAGTATGTTACTTTTTACAATTAATAGAAAACTCAAAATTAGAACTTAGTTGATTTCCACTGCTGGCAGTCGCTTTCCGCGGGCACGGCTTCAGTCTCCTCGGAAGAACCCCACTTCCTGCGGGGTCTTCAGACACGTGCTTTTCCCGCAGGAGTCGACTGCCATCCGCTCCAATCAACAATCTATATTGCAATATTTTAAAATTGATATTGATCAGCGAAGGAAATACACGAAGACTCCTCGGAAATAAAAAACAATTACCTTCGTGCGATGATTATGCTTTCAAAGCCCTTCTTGGGACTACGAGTACTAGCCCCACCGAAAACATTTGTCCTGCGGGAGCAGAGGCATCGGTGAGACCCCACGATGCGCTTGCGTCTACAAGCGATGCTACGAAGCTGGCTTCCTCAGCGCAAGGGTGCTAGGAAGCCTAGCCAAGTAGTTCCCTGGCTCACCAGCCGCCCGCGGCAAAGAAGACACTGAGAAAGCGATCGTAGGAAGCTTGAACAGATGTCGCACTTGTGCTGGAAGTGAAAGCGAAGTGTATTTTCCGTAGCGGT
>NZ_FQVW01000044.1 GCF_900129485.1 Ornithinibacillus halophilus | reverse complement strand
TGCATTAATTCACTGTAATCACGATGAATTACTGCGTTTCTAACTGCTTCCCTTATTGCATCTTCAGGGTACTCCCAAATGTCTAATCGACTTAATTTCTTATTTTTTATTACCAAAATATAACTAAAATGATGGTATAATAAAAGAAAAGAGGAGGAATCAAAATGAAATGGCAAGAAGTAAGAGAATTGTACCCAAGTCAGTTTGTTTTAGTTTCCATACTTGATTATCATTTAGAAGGTGATAAGAAAATTGCAGATGAAGTTGCACCTATACGTACAATACCAGAAGAAGAGGTAAATAAAGAGTTTTTTAGGGTAGAAGAAGGTAATATTGTATATCATACGTCCAATGATAATCTAGTCATTCATTTACGAAGATAAGTCTATAATGAAGATTTCTTATAACGGACAACTTATTACTGTTTCTTTAATTGTAAATTTTCGTGGCAAGTCTATTGAAGTACGTGATGTAATTATTGATACGGGCTCTTCTCATACAGTCATTAGTCCTGATATTCTTGAAGAAATTGGCATCATGTATGAGGAAGGTGATCCAATTTATGAGGCTTATGGAATTGGAGGTTCTGTTCCTTTTTATACAAAAGAAATGGAACAAATAAAGATTGGTGATTTTACCGTAAATAATATAGAAATAGATGTAGGAATGTTGCCGAAAGATCATAACGGTTTATTAGGGTTAGATATTTTAAAGGACTATAAGTTCATATTGGATTTGGACAAGCTAGAGTTACATTCCAAAAGGTAAGTAAAGGGTAGGGTCATATACTAACTTTTTATTTTTTTTGCAAAATGAAAAGCAACTAGTCCTCATCCATGTTGAACCACAATCATCTTATCAGAAAGAGTTTCATGAGCGAATGTTCATCTATTGCACGCGCCTCTATGAAAAACACCGCAAACCAATCCTACCAATTGCAGTTTTTAGTTATAATGACCAAAGAACTCCATCTGATGATTTCACCATAAACATTTCCAACTTTCCTGTTACCCATTTTAATTATCATCAAATTCATCTAGCTAAATTAAATTGGCGTAAATATTTAGAATTGGACAATCCTATTGCTGCGGCTTTGCCCAGTAAAATGGGGTATACTGATGATGAAAGGGTACAAGTTAAATTAGAGTTTCTGAGAATGATTAGCAGATTAGAATTGAATCCAGCTGAAATGGAGTTATTATATGGTTTCTTTAATACTTACTTACATTTAAACGAAAAGGAGGAAAATCAAATGAGCGAAGAAATTGCAAAAATGCCTAAAGAAGAAGCGGAACGTGTACGACAGCTTCCAAATTACTACTTTGATAAGGGTGTTGAAAAGGGCATAGAAAAAGGTAAGTTGATAGAAAAAGAAAAAGTAATAATTAAAATGCTTCTTAAGGGTGCATCAATAGAATTTATCTCAGAAGTTACGGGAGTTAGTATAGAAGAAATTAATAAATTGAAGAATGAGCTGTAAAGTAACTCTGGCCCCAATAGCACGAAATATGATCAGACAGGTTAATTTTTGATAAGGTGCCTGACCCCCGCTACGCTAAAATGATAGAGAAGTGAGGGTCGGGCAGCTTATTTACAGAACTATTTTTATGGAGGTATTGAAGGAAACATAATTAATCCAGTTCACCATTTTCAAGCATTTCATAAATTATATTGTTACCAACTACTTTGTAATGCTGTGAATCAATTGAGAGATATTGTTCATAAACGGTGATGGCATAAATATCACTCCCTTTAAAGTAAATAGAATAGTAATTGTCTTTATCCCCATGTTGCATTATTCTTTGTCTAAGGTCCATCGTATTTAATGCAGAAAATAAATCATTGATTGTCTCTTTATCCTCTATAATAAATTCTTCTTTTGTTATTATTTCATCTAGAAGGCTTGTTGCATCTTCATTCCATGCATTATTCTCAATCTCTATTACTTGGGTATTTTCAGGATTAACTGATTCGTAATTAGCAATAACCTCATCGAAAGTTGTAATATGAAGTGTAAAGAACAAAAACCCAATAAAGAGAGTAAACCAACCAGATCCCCAGATTAAACTTATCATAAATTCCTTTTCTTCTCGCTCATGTTTAAACTCCATATAAGAACGATAGCCCAGTAGAATCGTACAGAAAATAGACAATAACACATAAAACTCTCTATAAGAAAATACAAAGAAGGATAATAGGGTTATCGTGATAAAGATAAGAATGAGTAGGAGTTCTCCCCGTTTATGTGTTTTATTCACATGTCGATATACACTTAAAAAGTCATAGGGGATTTTATGCTTTATTCGAATAATTACAGTCAAAATAAATGCAATGAGCATTACGGTGATAAAAAATAGTAAGTATAAATCTGTTCCGGTTGGTAGTTGTATACTACTTAGTACATTTTCTGTTTGCGAAATTTCCTCAGGGCCATTTTCCTCTAAAGAGGCTTGGTTACCATCATTTGCATTAGGAAAGATTAATATAAAAGCGAACAAAATAACAGCAAAGGTACTGCCAATAGGTGCTAGCCATCCTCCTGCCTTTTTCCAACTTGGCTTTTGCTCTGTATCCGCTTGATTGATGATCGTATGAAGCATTTTCTCTTTTTGTTTAGGTGAGAGATGGGCATGTGGCATTGATTCCATCTTCTTATCCAATTTATCATTACTCATGGATATTACCTCCTAAGCGATTTTTTAATGCTTTTTTGGACCGATAATAGGTTGAACGGACTTTGTTTTCGCTCCATCCAAGAATCTCAGCAGTCTCTTTTACCGTATGAGACTGAATTCCACGTAAGATTAAAACATCCTTATAACTTGGTCTCAAAGAGAGGATGGCTTCATATAGCATTTTCTTTTCCTCATTTAACTGTAGGAGACGATCTGGACTTTCATCTGAGCTAGGTTCATGGTTCGCTTTAAATGGGATAAATGTCTTCCACTTCTTGCGGTTTCTCCTACGTATCTCATCAGTTGCTAAGTTTTTAGCAATACTATATAACCATGTCTTTGGACTTGAATTCTCATGGAAGTTTTCGATTCCATTCATAGCGCGAATGAATACTTCTTGAACTAAGTCCTCTACATCAGTTTTCCCTATCCGATAAAGTAGGAAGTTATAAATTTCATCACTAAATTGGTAAAACCAATCGGTGATTATTTTCTCTTTATCCATAAGTAACGTCTCCTCTATTTTTACTCTCTATATAATTAGACGACATACCGCGTTAGTTATCGCACATAAATAAAAACCTATCAAAAGAACCTCAATTTTACTTATGATAAATATCATTTACTATATAAGCAAATAGTTATATACTTATGTATGGATAATAAAAGGTGGTGTAAAGTTATGATTAGTACATCGATTGAAATGGATAAAGCTGCAGTTTTATTGAAATTATTAGGAGATAAAACCCGATTGACTATGATGAAAATACTTGATAATCATGATTGTTGTGTTTGTGAATTTGTAGAAATTTTTCAAGTTAGTCAACCATCCATAAGCCAACATTTACGCAAATTAAGGGATATTGATTTAGTTAAAGAAGAACGCAGAGGTCAATGGATTTTTTATTCTATTAATAAAACGCATGAGTTCTATCCTTTCATTGAACAAATTTTATCTCAACTGCCTAGTCAAGACGATAAATTAAATAAATTGGAAGAACAAGGATCACGAATTACTTGTTGTTAATTGGGGGGAACAATTTTGTCAGCTTTAGTAATACTAGCAATTCTAATCTTTTTGGCGACATTAGTATTAGTTATATGGCAGCCTAAAGGATTAAATATCGGATGGTCTGCTTGTGGTGGAGCTATTCTTGCTTTACTAGTTGGGGTAGTAGATTTTAATGACGTAATAGAAGTTACGGGTATAGTTTGGAATGCGACACTAGCATTTGTAGCAATTATTCTTATTTCATTGGTTCTAGATGAAGTTGGATTTTTTGAATGGGCATCTTTGCATATGGCAAGGGCAGCAAAAGGTAACGGGATTAAGATGTTTATCTATGTCAGTATATTAGGTGCAATTGTAGCAGCATTTTTTGCAAATGATGGGGCTGCATTAATCCTTACACCTATCGTACTTGCAATGGTAAGAAATTTAAACTTTAAAGAAAAAATGGTTTTCCCATTTATTATGGCCAGTGGATTCATTGCAGATACAACATCCCTACCACTAGTAGTCAGTAACTTAGTAAACATTGTTTCAGCAGATTTCTTTAATATTGGGTTTGTAGAATATGCAACAAGAATGATTATCCCAAATATATTCTCACTTATTGCAACCATTGGTGTACTATTGGTTTACTTTAGAAAAAGTATTCCAAGAAATTATGATATCTCTCAATTGAAGAAGCCAAAGGAAGCTATAAAAGACCATAACATGTTCCGCTTATCATGGTATGTACTAGGAATCTTATTAATTGGTTACTTTATAAGTGAATTTATTAATCTTCCAGTATCTATTGTAGCAGGTGTAATTGCGATTTTCTTCTTATTAATGGCTAGAACTAGTGCAGCTGTGAATACTACAGAAGTAATTAAGGGTGCACCTTGGAATATTGTATTTTTCTCCATTGGAATGTACGTGGTTGTATTTGGATTACGTAATGCTGGATTAACCGATTTGTTAGCAAGTGTAATACAACTAGCTGCAGAAGAAGGACTATTTATCGCAACGATCTCAATGGGATTCATTGCAGCAATCCTATCTTCAATCATGAATAACATGCCTACCGTAATGATTGATGCGATTGCAATAGCAGAAACGGATACTTCAGGGGTAATACGAGAAGCACTCATTTATGCGAATGTTATTGGTTCTGACCTAGGGCCAAAAATAACACCAATTGGATCACTAGCGACTCTATTATGGCTCCATGTCCTTTCACAAAAAGGGGTAAAAATCTCATGGGGAACGTACTTTAAAACAGGAATTGTATTAACGATACCAATTTTATTTATTACATTATTAGGTTTATATCTAACTTTAACGATACTTTAATGAAGGAGTGTTCATATGACAAAGAAGAAAATTTACTTTCTATGCACAGGTAACTCATGTAGAAGTCAGATGGCAGAAGGCTGGGCGAAACAGCTTTTGGGAGATGAGTGGGAAGTGAAAAGTGCTGGAATTGAGGCACATGGCTTAAATCCTAATGCTGTAAAGGCTATGAAAGAGATTGGGATTGACATCTCTGACCAACAATCCGAGATCATCGATAATGATTACTTGAATAATGCAACGTTAGCCGTTACTTTATGTGGTGATGCTGCAGATAAATGTCCAGTAACACCACCGAGTGTAAAACGTGAACATTGGGGATTTGATGATCCAGCAAAAGCTGAAGGAACAGAAGAAGAGAAGTGGAAAGTTTTTCAACGGGTCCGTGATGAGATTGGTGAACGGATTAAGCGTTTTGCTGAAACTGGAGAATAAAGATTCTGTATAAAACGGAACTTAGATAATTTCTAGGTTCCGTTTTAAAGTGGAAAGAGAAGTTTTGTTATAAAGATAAGACAATTTAGAGCTGTCTAGCAAAAGCCACCTACCTCTTTTTAGGTCTTAAGTCTGTGTGAGGATAGTTCGATTGCTATCGATTCGCATATTTGTTAAATTTAACCTTTAATGTTATTGCTAGGTTTGAATATCTATTAAAAAGGGAAGAGTAGATAGGGAAAATACATCAATAGACTGAAATGATAGAGGAGTTGGAAGGATGCTAGATTGGGTAGAAGATATTAATTGGACGGAAATGTTAGTAGATGCAGGTCTAATTATCTTAAAATTAATAGCAATATTTATTGTCTATTCTATAGCTAAGAAAATCGGTAGTCGTTTAATAGAAAAGGCTTTTGATCGTACGAAACAAAGTGAATCTTCAGGAAGAGTTAAGACCTTAAAGGCAATTAGTAAGAATATCTTTACGTACTTTTTATTGTTCATTGTGATAGGAAATGTCCTTGTATTATTAGGGTTAGACATTGCAACATTACTTGCTGGTGCAGGGATAGTGGGTCTCGCTGTTGGATTTGGTGCACAAGGACTAGTAAGTGATATCGTAACTGGATTTTTTATCTTACTAGAAAATCAAATTGATGTAGAAGACTATGTTACAGTTGCTGGTCAAGATGGGATTATAGAGGAGATTGGATTAAGAACAACGAAAGTACGTGGCTTTGATGGAACGCTTCATTACATTCCAAACCGAGAAATTACAAGCGTAAGTAATCACTCTCGTGGCAACATGCGTGCCTTAGTTGATATTAGGATATCGTATAATGATAATGTCGATCGAGCAATGCAAATATTACAAGAAGCATGTGATCAATTAGCAAGTCAAGATGAGATGATTATTGAAGGTCCAGATGTTGTAGGGGTACAAGCACTTGGATCATCTGACGTTGTAATTCGTGTAATTGCGAAGACACAGAATATGGAGCAATGGGCTGTTGAACGTAGATTGCGTAAGACGTTAAAAGAAGCATTAGAACAAAATGGTATTGAAATTCCTTATCCACATCAAGTATTTATTAACAAAAGTGAATGATAAGCTAAAGACTCCGAGTCAAATTATGGCTCGGAGTTTTTATATCTTAAATTAATTTTTCT
Organism: Ornithinibacillus halophilus; assembly: GCF_900129485.1. GTDB lineage: Bacteria > Bacillota > Bacilli > Bacillales > Amphibacillaceae > Ornithinibacillus > Ornithinibacillus halophilus. The sequence continues at coordinate 17,429 of NZ_FQVW01000044.1, read as the reverse complement.
TGTTGGCTAGTTGATTTCGGTCTGGAGTGGTTGGTGGTTGCTCCATCCATCCATTTTTGATCATTATATCTGCACCTGACTTCATGATTTTGGCTATTTCAAGGGATAGTCGCTCATAATTTAAGGCGATGTCCATTCTCAAACTAGTAGCAGCTGATGCAGCATAGTTGCCAAATCCTGTGGAAGTTAACATATTCACTAGAAACATCATCAATTTATTAGAAAAAGTTTCAGTAGTCGATTCACTAATCGCCACATCAGGTATTCTTGGCGTTTCCATATCGTTTTTAAATAACGTTTCCGTAAGAACTTGTAAGTGTTTTTGGCTAATATCTTTTAGACGCAACATATAATCCTTTACTTCTTCATTCGTAGTTGTTTGGGCAAAAGCCATACATATGTAAGAACCTATAGAATTTGTTAAAACATTCATGTATAGATGAGAAACTTCGATTGCATTTAATGGTCTTTTTTCGTCAAATGGATTTAGACCACTTAAATATTTTTTTGAATCAATATAACTGGTTTCACTCGGTGGAGTAATATAGGGGAATTTTGCATTAATCCCTTTGCTATCAGTTACATCAGATGCAAGATTGTATAGATTTATTGTTCCACTAATACTTTCTGAAAAGAAATCACGTATATCCTTCCGTGAACTAATTCGTAAAAATCCACCATAGGCGATTAATGCTGTGCTTGCCATGTGAGTTACAAAGGTAATACAAAAAACATCCGTAAACAACCATGGTGCATCCATATTGACATCTTCATCAGAAAAACCATTTGGAATTGCAAACCCTTCCTCATTAAAAAGTTGTTCTAGATGGTTTAAATGATATACAGAAGAGTCATAAGCAAATTGTAATACTGGTTTAATATCGGTATCCTCAACATACTGTAACATAAATCCTAATATGTTTTTTGACATGGTGTCATTCATATAATTCGTCCATAATGAGCTTATCTCTCCTGCTGATAAATTAATATGATTCTCCGTCATCCATGATCCTCCTCATAGTATTGTTACGGATATTGTTTACAAATTTATACAATATATGAATAATGATTATATAATCATGGGATGGATGTTTATCATTTTTCTAGTGGTTACTTATCTGTTATTTTTATATTTGACAAGATGTTCACGCTTTTTAATTCCAGGTGGCTGTTCTAACCAGTTGTGTTTGATCATAATGTCTGTTCCTGTTTTGGCTAGTCTAGCTACTTCCAAGGACAAGCGCTCATAATTTACAGCTAAGTCTAATCTAGGACTAGCTGCAGCTGCAGTTGCGTAATTTCCTATTCCAGAAGAAATAAGCAAAGACATAATAAACATTATTAATTTATCCGAAAAGGTTTGTGTAGTTGAATCGCTGACTGCTACATCAGGTAATTTTGGGGTCTCAATACCTTCTTTCATAAGGGACTTTGTAAATATTTGCGTATGCTTCATGGCAACATCTTTTAAACGCATGAGATATTCTTGAACTTCTACTGTTGGGGATGTCTGAGCAAATGCATAACATAGCTTAGTTCCAAAAGAATTTGTCATTGTATTCATATATAAATGCGATATTTCTGCAGCATTCAATGGTCTTTTCTCATCAAAAGGATTAAGGCCATAATAGTCTTTGCTATCAATATAATCGGTTTCTTTCGGCAATGTAATATAAGGAAATCTAGCATTTACTCCTTTTTCAAGAGCAACATCTGTTGACTTATGGTATAGGGTTGTGGACTCGTGTTTACAGTCTGTAAAAAATTCTCGTACATCCGATCGAGCGCTCATGCTAATAAATCCACTGTAGGCTAGCATTCCGACACTGGACATATGATTTAGAAAGGTTAAAGAAAATACATCAGAAAATAACCATGGTGCACTCATATTTACATCTTCATCAGAAAAAGCTTTTGGAATTGCAAACCCTTCCTTTTTGAATAAGTCCTTTAATTGATTAACATGCTTAGTAGATGACTCCAGAGCATATTCAATAATAGGCTTAATTTCAGGGTCTTTAATATGCTTTAACATAAACTTAAGGATGCACATTGACATACTATCATTCATATAAGTTGTCCAAAGGGAACTAATCTCACCTGAAGTGAGGTGAATTCGTTTTTCTTCTTCCATAAAAAAATCCTCCATAAACTATTTATAGAGGGTAGTATTTGTTAAATTTGACTATTTATGATTTTTTGCTAATTTTTATAGATGGATTGTCAAGGGGAATTATTCTCCCGCATGTATTCGTTTGTGGTGCAAGTAAGCTAATAAGAAACTTATTAAGTAACAAAGGTTCGTTAACCCAAAAAATGCAAAAACCCCTGGGGTTAATGATATATACAAACTAATGGGCAATGACCATATAAATGCAATTAACATAAAGATATGTCTAGTTTTAATAACAGCTAGCAATGCTAAACATGCTGGTAAAAATAATGTTAACAATGTATTAACAAACGCCCCTGTTTGAAAGGCATTATTATATGGATTCATAAAATGCAAAAAGAAAAAGAGAATGATACTAGAAGTCCCTGCAAATACACCTAAAATAATTGAAAAACGTTTTATTTCCATCCCCTCCAAGTGTTGTAGATAGTTTCCATTGTATGGGAAAAAACAAATATAGTCCATTGTAGACATATAAAATAAACAATGGACTTAGAGTTAGTACCCTAAGTCCAAGTCCACCATATTAATCTTGTATTGGAATTGTTATTGTTTGATTAATATCCTCACCAATTGATAAATCTTTTATTGTAAAGTTTACTTCATTTGCATCTTGTATAAAGCTCCATACTAAGCCAAAAGTGTGTATTCGATAATTATCATCTTCAACATATTTGCCAATCGAGTGAAAATGATTTTCCGTAGTTGTTTCTCCATTATCGTTAGTAGCTTCTATTTTATTTGTCATCCAACTCCCCCAATCTGCTAGTACAGGAACAATACTAGTTAAATGTAGGTTTGCTGAATTAGAAGGTTCTATTGTTTCTGTAGTCATACCTACTGTTACACCTAATTCATCATAGGTGATACTTTCTAAATATATTTCTGTATTAAACACTTCATCTACTTTTTGATTCATCGTTATTTCAGAAAAATCTTCAGCAACACTGTGATCATAATTCGAAACATCGATTGATAGATCAATTGTATCTTCTTTTTCAATCATAGACACATATTCAAAATCGATAGTGACTTCTTCCGTTACTAATTCTGGTATGTCCAACACAAATGTATCTTTGTGAACACCAATGGTTCTGTCCATCAAATATATATCCTCACCATTTCCTATTTTAATGAAGCCATTGAGAAATTCTATTTCCTGACCCATTGTGGAATCGACGGTAAAATAGAGATACCCTTTATCAGCACCTTTATCATAACGAGTTAAGGTGATATTAGAGTTAGCTGTTTGTATGGAATCATTAATGCTGTTCGAAGTAATCGTTTCTTTTCCATAAGACACTGGTAATTCTATTTCTGATAATGTTACATCCTCGTTATGGGCATCAATAGCAAAAGAAGCCGTTAGTTGTTCCTGTTTTAATAATTGCTCCTCTTCTTCAAGGGTAATGGTTGAAACCCGGTATAGTTTATTATTGAATGCATCACTGAAGACGACTCCACTCCACGAACTTGGGGATGCCAGGGGTAATGATGATTCACTATCTCCATCAAACTGAAATTCCGTTATAACGCCAGTCTCGTGGTTATTTGTTACTATTTCATCATTCACTAAGTCCATGCTGTAAAATAGATGAATTTTATCTTCATGGTACCAAGCTTTATCAATATATAAAGATACATTGTCAGTTAAAGCGTGCTTTTGGTTAATATCAATTACTTGATTCAATTCCTCTGCAATCCTAAAACCTGGAATAGTATTTTCATAAAAGGCATCAACATCTTCCGTACTTTCAGCAACAATCCAACTCGACCAATCCGTTTCCTCTACTGTTTCTGGTGTAGAATCATTCCCTTCTTCATTAATCTCTGTTGATGTAAATGGCAAGTTTCCTTGATATAATTGGACTGCCAATAGAAAGATTCCAATAACCATAGCAACGGTAATTGTCTGTGGAATCCAATGTTTTTTCCATCCTTTTGATGGGTTCAGTTTTCTATAAAATTGTTCTTTATCTTCTTCATTATAAAAGTTATCTTTTCCAAGGTAGTCATCGAAGTCTCGTTTCGTTAATTTACTCATAGATAAACTCCCCCTTCAATTCCGTTTTTAACTTCTCCTTCGCACGCATAATTCGTGTCTTTATTGTCGAGGGATTAACCTTAAGCGTGTCACTAATTTCTTGGATACTAAATTCTTTATAATACTGCAGAATTAACACTTCCCGGTATTTAATTGGTAAATTAAGAATTGCTTCTATAACAATTTGCTTTTGTTCATCCTGAAGATAGGACTGTTCAGGGGTTTGAGCATCCGATTTTTCCTTGATTTGATCCTTCCAAGTAATTAAGCGGTGAATTGGTGAGCGTAAATAATCTTTGCACTTATTCGCTGTTACTTGATAAAGCCAGTTTTTAAAGGATGCCTTTCCCTGATACGTCTCTATTTTTCGATATACCGTTAATAATACTTCTTGGAAAATGTCGTCCGTTTGTGCCCTGTTTTTTGTATAAGTAAAAATGAAACGTTTTAAACTTTCCCCATACTCTTCCATAATCCATTCCATCGCTTGTTCCCTATCAATGGTTTGAATCCAGGAGGAAATATCCCTGTTTTGATCCATATGGTCAACCTCTTTTCTTTCTCTAATACAATCGATTGTAATACTAAAGACGAATCGAGACAAAAAAAGTCCCAGAAAAAACTGAATTTTTCTTGAGAAACTAAATAACTCCTTTAATTAGGAATATCACTTCAATAATAAAAAGCCCCTCTACATCAATAGAGGGGCTCGTTCGTAACATCTAGTTATTTTCGAATAAACATTTGTGTCCAATAGTTGCCATTTTCTTCAAAGCCAACACCGATATGTGTGAAACCACCGTTTAAAATATTTGCTCGATGTCCTTCACTATTCATCCATGCTTCAACTACTTCTTGAGGAGATGCTTGTCCTCTTGCAATATTTTCTGCAGCAGATCGATAGGTAATTCCAAATTGTCCCATCATATCAAATGGGGACCCGTATGTTGGGCTTGTATGGGAAAAATAACTGTTTGCTTGCATATCTTGTGATTTTTCTCTAGCAACATTACTTAAACTATTGTCGACTTCTAAAATAGATAAACCTGCATTTTCTCGCTCGCGATTCGTTAAAGCAACAACTTCCGATTCAAATTCTGATAGGTCATGGTGAGTTGCAGCGTTTCTGTCTGCCTGTTGATTCGGTTGTTGTCCTTGCTGTTGCCCTTGTTGAGGGTGTGGTTGATCAGGAACCATCTTTTGATTTGGAGCTTCGGAATGAGTTCCAATCGGTCGGAAGTTATTTCCGTATCCTTGACCTTGCTTGTCTTGAGTTTGTGAATAATCTTGATTTGGTGAGTCTGTACTTATACTAGATATATTTAAATTTTCGTTACGTTGTGTTCCTTCATTAGCATTATCATTGTCTGCACATGCTACTAGTATTGTAAAAAGAGCCAACAAAAGTGGGATAAACAATTTTTTAGTTTGCATAATCTAATCTCCTTTGTGTGTAAGTTTTACTTAGTTTTCCATATTAAGAAAAAAATATTAAAGAATTTTTATTAATAAGACATGTTCATCCTCAAATGATAAAATAGAAGAAAAGCTGATATGGTGGAGTTGGGACAATTGAGTAAAATTCTAGTTGTGGATGATGATGCGCATATTCGGAAATTGATTCGATTATATTTGGAAAATAGCCAATATGAAGTTGTAGAGGCAACTAATGGTCAGGAAGCCTTGGAGCTTTTAGAACATCAGCAAGTCCACTTAGCTATCGTGGATGTTATGATGCCGAAAATGGATGGATACGAATTAACCGAAGATATTCGGTCATTTTTAGATATCCCGATTCTTATGGTTACTGCAAAAGGGGAATCGCAGGATAAAGTAAAAGGTTTTCGCTCAGGGACAGATGATTATTTAGTAAAACCATTTGATCCAGTAGAATTAATTCTTCGTGTCGAAGCCTTGTTAAAACGATACAACATTCAGACAGACAAAGTTATTAAGATTGGTTCTGTCACTATTAATTTAGAAAAGCTAACCGTACAATCACAAGTACAAGTGATAACGTTAAAGAAAAAAGAATGTGAATTATTATTTGAATTGGCTAGTTCGGCTGGTAAAATACTCACCCGTAATCAATTAATAGAGAAGGTATGGGGGTTTGATTATCAGGGGGATGAACGTACTGTCGATGTTCATATTAAAAGGTTAAGAGAACAATTAGCACCAATTACTGATTTAACAATTACTACAATTAGAGGGCTTGGTTATCGACTAGAGGAAGTGGAAGTATGATTCGAAGTCTCTATTTGAAAATTGTAATTACCTTTATTAGTGTCGTTATCATTAGTATTATCATTTCTTACTTCGTTACCCCTTTTTCCTTTCACAGGGAAGACTTATTTAAAGAAGAAATTGTAAAAGTATCTAATGGATTTGCAGATCTCATAGAAATAACGGGTCCAGAAAAAATTCCAGATTTACTTGATACGTTAACTGATGATCATTTTGAATTAAGTATAGCCAATGAAAATGGTGTGTATTTTGAAACAAAAAAACTATCATTTGATATTACCAATGAAGATGCAAAAAATGTTTTAGAAAGTCATGAGCCCGTTCTGTTTACAGATAAAACCGATGCATCAAATCGTTTAGTAGGGGTTCCGATTGAAATATCTAATCAACGGTATGCACTTATGGTACAAATCAATTACCAAGATGAATATGATGAGTTACAACACGGAATTTTAATTTCGTTAATTGTTGTTTTATTTGTAGGTAGTTTATTATTCGTTTTAGCATCACGTTATTTAGTAAATCCAATTCGAAATCTTACAGATGCTGCACGAAAGGTTGCTACAGGTAATTTTGATGTTCATGTAGAAAATAAAACGAAGAATATGGATGAGGTAGGAGAACTGATCTCAAGTTTTAACCATATGGCTAGTGAGTTGGAAAAGATTGATAAAATGCGCGATGATTTTGTGAGTAATGTTTCTCATGAAATCCAGTCACCATTAACATCAGTGAAAGGTTTTACAAAAGCGTTAAGAGATGACGTCATACCAGAAGATAATCGTAAAGAATACTTGGATATTATTTACCAGGAGATAGAACGTTTATCAAGGCTTAGTGACAACTTGTTAAGAATCGCATCATTAGATTCGGAACATCACCCATATCATCCAATTTCCTATCGCTTGGATGAGCAGCTGAGAAATACAGTATTAACGACAGAACCATTGTGGAAAGATAAAAATATTGATATCCAATTACAGTTAGAACCTGTTGAAATTTACGCAGACGAGGACCTCATGGAACAAGTATGGCTAAATTTAATTACGAATGCGATCCGGTATAATCAGCAAAATGGTCAAATCCAAATAAGCATTCAAATAGAGGAATCAGAAATACAAGTGGTAGTAAAAGACACTGGTATAGGAATTCCATCTGAAGCTGTACCAAATCTCTTTAGTCGTTTTTACAAGGTGGATCGGTCCCGTAACCGTTCTGTAGATGGGAATGGGCTCGGGTTGTCAATTGTAAAGAAAATCCTGACCATTCATAAGTTTGATGTCAAAGTGGATAGTAATGAAGGAGAAGGCTCTACCTTTACAATAAAAATTCCTATTCATCATGGAGATTAAAAAAGTGAATCCTTTAGTGGGTTCACTTTTTTGTGAAGTTGGATGTGGAGGACATTTGGTATCTTATTTCAGGAAAACAGATGATATATTAATCTGTTTGGACATCAGGTACGTTATATGGATAGAATCATAATCATTTATTAATTTTTTATATAAATAAAAGAACAGATGTCCAAAGCATCGATAAAAGGGCATTTAGAACAAAAATAGGGGATTTAATGTCCGGACTAAAAAATTTCTTGAAAAAAGTTTTTACAGTTCATATTCAGTTCATATTGATTAGATAAAATAAAATTGTACCAAACTATTAGGAGGTTGCTTTTCATCTTCTATTGGCAATTAAAACAATGAATCTAATGAATTATGTTTTTTTAGATACTATTTTGGGAATTATTATAGGAGGAAGCTATATTGTTTTTCCATCCAATGGACTTTTTAATAATTCTAGCATTTATATTAGCGATGTGGGCCCAATCAAAAGTAAAAACTAGTTTTCAACAGGGTTCCAAAGTTCAATCATCCTCTAGAATGACTGGAGTAGAGGTAGCTCGAAGAATACTAGACAATGAAGGATTAACGGATGTGAAAATTGAGTTATCACGTCGTGGAGCATTGTCTGACCATTACGATCCAAGAGCAAAGACAGTTCGCTTGTCAGAACCGGTATATCGAGGCAATTCTATATCATCTTTGGCAGTTGCGGCCCATGAGGTTGGTCATGCTATTCAACATGCTAATCGCTATTCAATGCTAGTTATTCGACACAAGCTATTTCCAATAGCAAACTTCGGTTCTCAGCTTGCACCAATTCTATTAATAATAGGCTTTCTTGCATATACACCACTGATAGGAATAGGAATTATTTTATTTGCAGCAGCAGTACTATTTCAACTTGTGACACTACCAGTAGAATACGATGCAAGTAGTAGGGCAAAAAATAAATTGGTTGAGCTTGGGATGATTTCTAACCGAGAAGAACAAGGTGTAAGAAAGGTCTTAAATGCAGCAGCGTTAACATACTTAGCTAGTACATTAATTGCTGTTTTACAATTAATTAAATTTATTATGATTTTTAATAACAGAAGATAAGATTTTCAAAATGAGAAGGAAGGGGATTAAATGAATTTTTCAATGACAGAGATGCCTGTTTTTGTTAAGAGGGAAGTGGAGAAGCTTGAAGAAGTTTTGGCACCATTAATGAAAAAGGTATCCAAATATGCGTTTTGGTCATTGCCATTAATTACATTATCCATTGTAAATCTATTTTTTCTGCTTTTTATTGTGGATGAGTATCAATCAACCTTTACATTAATCTTCTATGCCATAATCGGTGCATTTGGTTTAGCACTATCAAAAGAGGCAAAACTACAGCGCAAAGAGCTTCACAAGAAAAGTGCTGATTATATTATAAAAAGAATTAAGAAAAGCAATATAGTTACAGAGGATATTAAGAATAAATATGTAAAACGTGTTCAAGCTCAACCGATTAGATCCATTAACTATTTTATTCAGTTTCTAGAGGAAGAAAATAGAATTAATCGAAACCAATGGCAAACTAATACGTAAGAATGAGTAATGGAAGTAGTTGGAGGGTATTTGGTGGATTTTATTGCTAAGCAACCGTATGTGAAGATGGAACGACAAGTAAGTAGTATTCAACAAACAGATGTTGAGGATGAACGGACACTATATTTATATAAAGATAGAATTACTACGAAATATCGAGAATTTTCTATAGATGAAATAATGGATATCTCTTTCCGTAAGCTGGGGGAATATGGTGGGATTTTGTATTTACACACCAAACAAGGAGTTTTTCCTTATACCGTTAAAACTTCACCTCAAGAGTTTATTAATCTTTATCGAAAGCATATTAAAGATGAGGAGTAATCCCTTTGCCTGATAGAAGTAAATTTTTTAGTAAATGGGGTATGTTCAATGGCAGTAAAGATTTATGGAGCAGCATGTTCATCAACAAGGAAAGCAAAACAATGGTTTGTGAATAACGATATTGAATTCACAGAAAGAAACATTTTAAAAGAGCCTTTGACTGTAGAAGAATTGCAAGGAATCTTACGTATGACGGTTGAAGGAACAGAGGAAATTATATCCACGAGGTCGAAAGTTTATAAAGAACTAGACTTAGATATTGATTCCCTTCCTCTAATTGAACTTCTAGAAATCATCCATCAGCACCCAAGACTACTACGGAGCCCAATAATCATTGACGAAAAACGAATTCAAGTTGGCTATCATATTGATGATATCCGACAATTTCTTCCTAGAAAAACTCGTGAAATCCAATGGCTACAATGGCGATTAAACCATTTGAATTTGGCAAAGGGTTAACAGAAATACTATAAAACTATAACAAAGATAGTTTAGAGAAATCCGGACGGCGCATGAAATGCTCTATTAGTTCGGATTTTTGGTTTTGTATTAGAAAAATTACTTCTAATTTATTCTATGGAAGGTTATTATTGTATAATAAGGATAATTACGTTAGACGTTAGATTATTATTGGGGAATTCTTGGAGTTCCAAAAGGAAGGTAATGTATGTCTGCAGAAAATATTACTAGAATTGAACTAGATGGAAAAGAATATATACTTATTGGTACAGCCCATGTTTCTAAACAAAGTGCTGAACAGGTTAAGGAAGTTATTGATACAGAACAGCCCGATTCCGTTTGTGTAGAATTAGATCAGCAAAGGTATAACTCTATTAAAGATGGTAGTAAATGGAAGGATATGGATATTTTTAAGGTTATTAAAGAAAAGAAATCTACTTTATTATTAATGAACCTTGCTATTTCATCCTTTCAAAAAAGAATGGCCGAGCAATTTGGAATTAGTCCTGGTCAAGAAATGATTCAAGGAATTGCATCCGCTAAAGAGAATGATGCTGAATTAGTATTGGCAGACCGAAATATTCAAATCACATTTTCGCGCATCTGGCGTAGTATCGGTCTAAAAGGAAAGGCAATGCTTTTAACGCAGATTATTGCTAGTATCTTTACGAAAGAAACAATATCGGAAGATGAGCTAGAGAAAATGAAATCACAAGATATGATTGATTCGATGTTAGCGGAGTTTTCTGAGTCATTTCCTAAGTTAAAGAAGCCGTTAATTGATGAACGAGATCAGTACTTAGCACAAAAAATAAAAGATGCTCCAGGGGAGAAGGTTGTTGCCGTATTAGGTGCAGCCCATGTTCCTGGAATTAAGGAAGAAATTAAAAAAGAACATGATCTTAAGGAGTTAACGAAATTACCTCCAAAATCAAAGGTACCAAAGGTTATTGCTTGGGCAATTCCTATTTTAATAATTGGTGTAATACTATATACATTTTTATCCAATCCATCTGACGGAATTTATTCGACGCTTAGTTGGATAATATGGAATGGTTCTTTATCAGCACTAGGTACTATAGTAGCTCTAGGGCATCCATTGGCCATCTTAACTGCTTTTGTTGCAGCGCCTATTTCATCATTGAATCCGCTAATCGCTGCAGGGTGGTTCGCAGGCTTTGTACAAGCCTGGATTCAGAAACCGAATGTTGGAGACTTTGAAAAAATATCTGAGGATGCAACATCTTTAAAAGGCTTCTGGCGTAATAAAGTAACAAGAGTTTTACTCGTTGTTGTACTTGCAAATATCGGAAGTTCACTAGGTACTTTTATCGGTGGAGCAGATGTAATCCGAGTATTTATAGAAAATCTATAGAACTTATCCAATCCCTTCTAATTTATGTTAGTTGGGATTTTTTTGTCTCTTATGGTGGGGACAATTCCTGGCTTGTACTATTTAATGCAAAGTTATTTACTTTTTCCGGAAGGGACTGTATATTTACTTAGGGGCACGAAATATTAAAGGTGGCGAAACATCCAATGTCTGTTTTCTTCAAAGAATGGTCAGTCCAATTTAAGACATATAATAAAAATATTAAACTAGCAATTATAGCTAATTTATTCTCCCAAATTGGTTTGGGAATGTTCATGGTAATTTATAATTTTTACATTCGTGAATTAGGGTTAAGCCAGAGTGTCAATGGTGAGGTTATAGCTTTACAGGCATTAGCAACAGCTATCATTCTAGTTCCTGCTGGTATTATGAGTGACAGGTTTGGTCGTAAGAAGATCATGCTTTTTGGTGTTTTATTTTCGGGATTAATCCTCGTAACTCGAAGTATAGTTGAGGCAGAGTTTCTATTGCTTGCTGCCGGGTTTGCTACTGGATTATTTGTAGCCTTTTTACAGGTTTCTACGATTCCATGGTTAGCTGAGAATTCGACACCGAAGCAGAGAGTTCATTTATTTAGTTTGCATGCTGCGATTATGACTGGGGCGCAGGTAATTGGTAGTTTAATTGGTGGAACATTAACAGACCTTTTTGCGATGGTTACTAGCGATTTGTTGAGTATCCGTTATACCTTAATTATTGGTGGTGTATTCTATTTACTAGCTTTTGTACCACTGCTGAAGATGACTGAAGTACGTCAGCAGAAAGAGAAGACAAAAGAAAAAGTGAACTTAATCAAGTTCTTTAAAAATAATAAATCAGGATTCAAAATCATTGCATTATTTGCTTTTGCTCAATTGCTAATTGGTTTTGGAAGTGGGTTAGTCATTCCATATTTGAATCTTTACTTCGCCGATCGTTTTATGGCATCCAATTCCGTCATTGGGTTAATCATTTCCTTAGGGCAAGGAGCAACAGCAATTGCCATGTTTATTGGGCCATTCGTTGTTAAAAAGGTAGGGGAAGTGCGAGCAGTAGTGTTCTTGCAACTTTCGTCCTTACCATTTCTGTTATTAACAGCTTATACGCAAAACCTCTGGTTAGCTGCAATAGGGTTCTTATTTAGGCAAGCATTAATGAATGCAGGAAATCCAATTCAAGCATCATTGGTGATGTCTAAGGTGGATGATTCCATGAAAGGATTAGCAAACTCAGTTAACCAAATGGTCTTCCAATTAGGTTGGGCGTTTATGGGGCCAGTCTCTACAGGTATCGTTCTTGCTTATGGTTCTTATTGGGGTTATGCGAATGTATTTTCCATTACAGCAGGTCTATATCTTGTTGGCTCGTTATACTTCTTTTTTGTATTTCGGTCACTTAAGACATCAGATGAATAATGTGATAAAGAGGGTGGAATTATTTCATCCTCTTTTTTTATGCCTTCGTTTCTACCACTACGGCAGGTATTAATTAAAATTCACAATGCGTTTACAATCATTTAACGTTTGTTCGTTATAATCTTTATAATAGAACATATATTTTGGGGGACTTGCTTTGAAAAGGTGGATGGATTCAGTTAAAAATTATCTTCTAGATATTGGTTTACGGACAAGATTACTAGTTATTTTCCTTCTTCTTTTAATTTTATCAACAGGGAGTGTTGGGTTAACTTCCTATCTAAAGGCAAAAGAGACGACGATGGGGACAATTGAAAACCGTTTAGTTCGTGAAGTTGAGTTGATGGGAGACCTGGCTGACAATCTAAATTTCACCTATGTAAGTGACAGAGATTATTTTATGCAACAACTAGAGATTAGCGTGAGATCCTTATATCATTCCTTAGCTGATGAAGGAATGGATGTGGACTTTTTATACGTTTCAGGTGGAGAAGTTATACCTTTTCAGATAAGTAAAGACAATCTACCAGAAATACCGATAAATCTGGTTAATGAAATAGCAAGTGTTAAGAAAGGGGTCATTCATCAGGATATAAATCGTAACGCCTATACGTTTACTGTTCAAGAGATGGATGAAATTGACGGTGTATTTGTACTCATGGCTTCAACAGATACATATATGAAATCTATTAATCAGATGGCAGTATATACAATCATTATTGTGTTAGTTTGCGTGCTTCTTTCAGCAGTAGTCATTTACCTATTTGTTAGAAATTTTACGAAACCATTATCCATCCTACGAGTAACAATGAGACGAGTTCGTGATGGGAATTTGGAAGAACCAGAACCAATAAAAACAACGATTCCTGAATTAAATTCCTTGTATAAAAGCTATTATGCTATGATTCAACAAATGAGATCGACCATCCATAAAATTAAAGGAACAACCACTCATCTGCAGGAAACAGGCATCGAGTTACAACAATCCTCTACCAATACGCTAGAATCTACTCGAGATGTGGTAGATTCCATTCAAGTAGTTAAGGAAGGTGCTGAACAGACTGCAAGTAGTTCAGAGAATGGGATGGAAAGTTTTCGTGCGATGAAGATCCGCATTGATCAGATGATGGAGAAAATGGAACAAGTATTTACTGGTGCTGATAGTATGAATGACTCTGCTGTTAGTGGTGATAGGCATATGATGAATTTAATGGAGACCCTTCGTTCATTTGAAAAAGATTTTGAGCATCTAACAATGACGATTCAAGAGGTTCAAAAAAACTCTAGTTCCATTCATGAATTAATTGATTTAATTCAAGGTATTGCTGAACAAACGAAGCTATTATCGTTAAATGCTAGAATAGAAGCTGCAAGAGCGGGGGAAGCAGGTTCTGGTTTTGCAGTAGTAGCAAATGAAGTTGGAAAGCTGGCAGAGCAGTCATCAGTAGCTGCATTGCAAATCACAGAGTCCATTTCAAATATGCAGGAAATTACCGATAGTGCTACTAGTGAATTTGATCAAATGCTATTAAAAACGCACGCTACATTAGACACATCGAATGAATCAAAACAATCAATTGATGTATTGATGGCAGAGATTAATAAAGTTAATACAGAACTACATAGTATCCAAGATGAATTAAAAGGATTAGATGAGATTCTTCCTAGTTTGGAGCAGGATACAGAGAGTTTCTTATCCGTATCCCAAGAAACACTTGCTAGTGCGGAAGAAATGCTCGCAAGTAGTGAAAATCAGAAACAACAAGTGGAGAGTACTCACGAAATTGGAAATAAACTATCCGATATTTCCAGTTCGTTAAAAGAACATACCGAACAATTTAAATTGGACTAATAGATAAGAATTTATTATGGATTAGTAAATATTAATATACTTAAAAAGCGTTGTATTTTGCAGCGCTTTTATTATGTGAAAAAACTCATTTTTTGTCAGTCAAAGTTATATTCCTACTTTTAAACGTCGTTAATTAGATTTATTTACTTGGCCTCATTAAGCGTGATTTAACAGAATTTTCATAAGAAACCATCTTGTGTGACGTATTTCACATCTTTTTAAAATGGTTTGTGATATGATTTTTAACTGACCAAAGCAATAGATGAGGAGCATGTCAATGATAGAGATAGTGGCAACAGCTGAATCTGTAGAACAAGCAACAGCTTTAGTAAAAGCTGGAGTTGATACATTATATATAGGAAAAGATGAGTTTGGACTTAGATTACCAGCATCTTTTACGGAGAATGAAATAATAGAAATTACAAAAATAGCCCATGAAAATGGAAGTCAGGTGTGTGTTGCTGTAAATGGTTTAATGCACAATGACCGGATTAAAGAAGTTGTTTCTTATTTACAGTTTTTAGAAACTGCAAAGGTAGATTCAGTTACAGTAGGTGATCCTGGAGTAATTCATTTGATGAAGAAAAACAACATTGAAATACCTTTTATATATGATGCACAGACCTTAGTGACAAGTGCAAAACATATTAATTTCTGGGCAAAACGAGGAGCAAAAGGTGCAGTTTTAGCAAGGGAATTAACATTTCCTGAACTAAAAGAAATTGCGAATCAAGTGTCTGTCCCAGTAGAGTTGTTAGTTTATGGAGCAACATGTATTCATCATTCAAAGCGTCCTTTAGTGGAGAATTATTATAATTTTGTTGAAGGGGAACAGCCATCTGGTAAGGATATTTATGTATCTGAACCGAAAAAACCTGAAACTCATTACTCTATTTATGAGGATATAAATGGCACACATGTTTTTGCAACGAATGATATTAATTTATTACCTCATATAAAAGAGATTACAGCTGCTGGGTTAAATCAGTGGAAATTAGATGGTATTTTCACTAGAGGTGAACGATTTGTAGAGATAGCGAAATTATTTATTGAAGCTAAAAAGGCAATTGAAAGTAATTCTTGTACAGAAGAGCAATTAGAAAAATGGAATGAACAACTACTAAACCTTCATCCAGAGGAACGTACGTTAGATGAAGGATTCTTCCTAAAAGATCCAAGTGAGGTGCAATAACAGAATGAGAACAATTACAAAAAAACCAGAGGTATTGGCTCCTGCTGGGACATTAGAAAAATTAAAAACAGCATTTGTCTATGGGGCGGATGCCGTTTATATCGGTGGGAATCAGTACGGATTAAGAAGTCGGGCAGGCAATTTCTCCTATGATGAAATGCGTGAAGGTGTAGCATTTGCCAACCAGTATAATGGAAAAGTCTATGTTGCCGCAAATATGGTTACTCATGAGGGAGATGCAGAAGGTGCTGGGGACTTCTTTAAAACATTACGTGATATTGGGATTCATGCTGTAATTGTATCTGACCCAGCATTAATTGAAATTTGTGCAATGGAAGCACCAGGTTTACCAATTCATTTATCTACACAGGCTTCTGCAACGAACTATGAGACGTTAAACTTCTGGAAGGAAGAAGGATTAGAAAGGGTCGTACTTGCTAGAGAAGTAGGGATGGACGAGATAAAAGAGATTCGTCAAAACACGGATGTTGAGATTGAAGCCTTTATTCATGGTGCAATGTGTATTTCTTATTCTGGAAGATGTACTCTTTCCAATCATATGTCCAATCGAGATGCCAACCGTGGTGGATGTAGCCAATCATGTCGTTGGAAATACGATTTATTTGAAATGCCCCAACCCGAGCAACATAATTCTTTATTAGAAGGTGACCCAGTAGAGGCATTTTCTATGAGTGCGGTTGATATGACGATGATCCGTCACATCCCTGATTTAGTGGAAAATGGTGTAGATAGTTTAAAAATTGAAGGACGCATGAAATCCATTCATTACGTTTCTACTGTTTCCAATGTTTATCGTCAGGCCATTGATGCCTACTGTGCTGACCCTGACAATTATGAGTTTAAACAAGAATGGGAAGATGAATTGTGGAAAGTGGCACAACGTGAATTAGCAACTGGATTTTATTATGGAATGCCAACAGAGAATGAACAATTATTTGGAGAACGTAGAAAGATACCAGCCTATAATTTTATTGGACAAGTGTTAGATTATGATGAAGAAAGCCAAATCGCAACAATCCAACAAAGAAATAACTTTGGTGTAGGAGATGAAGTCGAATTTTACGGTCCAGGATTTACTCACCTTTATCAAAAAATCGAGTCTCTATGGGATGCAGAGGGTAACCCAATTGAACGGGCACCAAGAGCAATGATGACCGTAAAAATGAAAGTTGATGCTCCTGTTAAAGCATTAGACATGATGCGTAAATTAAAATAAAAGTTAGAAGTTTCTCGATGCCGGAAGCAATGGGAAAAAGGTCTCTACGGTAACCGATGGGGTGTCTCGATGCCGGAAGCAAGAGGAATAAGCACTCTACGGTAACCGAGAAGGTGTCTCGGTGCCGGAAGCAAGGAGAATAAGGTCTCTACGGTAACCGAGAAGGTGTCTCGGTGCCGGAAGCAAGAGGAAAAAG
>NZ_FQVW01000055.1 GCF_900129485.1 Ornithinibacillus halophilus | reverse complement strand
TCAAAAAACAGGAGTAAAGGTCATGGGAGTAGATTTAGGGCTAAAAGTACCTGCTGTTGCTGTGACTGATGATGAAAAAGTCCGTTTCTTTGGTAACGGTAGAGAGAACAAATACAAAAAAAGAAATTTTCGTTCTTTTCGCAAAGCATTAGGAAAAAAGAAAAAATTGAATGCTATTCGCAATTCAAAAAACAAGGAACAACGTTGGATGGAAGATAAAGACCATAAAGTAAGTCGTGCGATTGTTAATTTTGCTAAAGAAAATAAAATCTCTGTCATTCGCTTAGAACGATTAGCGAACATCAGACAGACGACAAGAACCAGTCGTAAAAACGAAAAGAATTTGCACACATGGTCATTCTATCGCTTATCTCAATTCATTGAGTACAAAGCCGAATTAGAAGGTATCAAAGTTGAATATGTGAATCCCGCATACACGAGTCAAACATGTCCCAAGTGTTCCCAAAGAAACAAAGCGCAAGACAGAAAATACACGTGTAAATGCGGATTCGAGAAACATAGAGATATAGTTGGTGCTATGAATATTCGATATGCACCTGTGGTTGATGGTAACAGTCAATCAGCATAGGGAACTATATGTTCTGCCCTATGAGGGGTAATGAGATACCCCGACCTTGAGGACTGTTCAAAACAGAAATGGACTGCGAACGCTTAGTCACTCAAGAATCCCACCCGTTGCACCGTAAGGTGTAGGGCTTGCGTCTTTAGACGTGGGAGTCTCAATTGTTACGGTTTCTTTTGGTTTTCTTGGTTAAAAATGATAAAATTTGTTACAAGTGAACATATTGTAGGGGGAGAACTTGTGGATCCATTATTAGAGATCAAAGATTTAGTAGGCGGTTATACGCATAAAAATGTTTTACATGGTATTTCATTTGAAGTAAAACCAAAAGAAATTGTTGGCTTAATAGGATTAAACGGTGCTGGTAAAAGTACAACAATTAAACATATTATCGGGTTAATGCAAGCTAAAAAAGGAACCGTTTCAATTAATGGCAAAACATTTAAAGAAAATGCAACGGATTACCGTAATCAACTGGCTTACATACCAGAAATGCCAATACTTTATGATGAACTTACTCTTTATGAACACTTAAGATTAACTGCAATGGCATACAATATACCAGAAGAAACATTTGAAAAAAGACTGCAACCATTATTAAAAGAATTTCGCATGGAGAAGAAATTAAAGTGGTTTCCGGTTCATTTTTCAAAAGGAATGAGACAGAAAGTAATGATTATGTGTGCTTTTCTGATAGAGCCACCACTTTACATAGTGGACGAGCCTTTTGTTGGGTTAGATCCACTTGGTATTCAGTCTTATTTACAGCTCATGGATGAGATGAAACAAAAAGGGTCAGGTGTGTTGATGTCTACCCATATTTTAGCAACAGCCGAACGCTATTGTGATCGTTTCGTCATCCTACATGAAGGTGAGATTCGTGCAAAAGGAACGTTAGAAGAATTAAGAGAGCAGTTTGGAATGCCCAAAGCGACATTGGATGATCTTTACGTTCAGCTAACAAAGGAAGATAGCCATGTTTGATTCACATTCCTTTTATAAGAAAAGACTTACCTCCCATGTGAAAGACCTAAGTCGTTATTTACGATATATTTTTAATGGTCATATTGCTTTTGCCATGCTATTTTTTATTGCTGCATTGGCATACTATTATCAACAATGGTTAGCACAACTTCCTGAGGACTTTCCGACAGCGTGGGTAATGGGAATTGTATTCGGCTTAATTGCAAGTTACAGTCCTGTAAGAACGCTACTTAAGGAACCAGACTTGGTCTTTTTATTACCGGCTGAGAATAAAATGGGCTCCTATTTTCGTAATTCCATCATCTACAGCTTCGTCATCCAGATCTACTTAGTAGTGCTACTGTTTGCAGCATTTGGCCCACTATATTTTGAAAGTTTTCCAGGACGAGAAGGAAGTACGTATTTACTAACGTTAATAGTCCTTTTCATCTTTAAAATCTGGAATTTATTAGCAAACTGGTGGATGTTAAAAGTAAGGGACGCAAGCATTCGCTATACTGATCAAATAGCAAGATTATTACTAAATATCGCTGTCTTCTATTTTTTAGTTTATGGAGAAATGCTGTTAGCTGGAATTACAACGGTATTATTTATTGTTGTGTTTTTATATGATTTTTTCCTTTCTAGAAAACAAGCTGGAATTGCATGGGAATTATTAATTGAAAAAGATCGCAATCGGTCACAAACCTTTTATCGATTTGCTAACCTTTTCACTGACGTTCCACATTTGAAAACACCAATCAAGAAGCGTCATTGGTTAGTTTCCTTGATCAGTAAAAGGGTTCCATTTGATTATAAAAACACGTTTGACTATCTTTACCGGATTTCATTTATTCGCAGTGGAGATTATTTAGGGATGTATGTAAGATTAATCATTATTGGTGGATTATTTATTTACTTTATCCCCAATATCTGGATGAAGCTTGCATTTGCTTTGTTATTCCTTTATTTAAGTAGTTTTCAAATGATGACGTTATACAATCACCATCGAACAATCATGTGGTTGGATATTTATCCGGTAACCGCTGAAATGAGGCAAAAGGCCTTAATCAAATGGTTGATCCAATTAATTATGATTCAAACCGTTTTATATTCTTTCATCTTTTTAGTTGCACAAGAATATTATGGTGTGGTTATGGTGTTGGTCGGAGGGTTTGTATTTAATTACTTATTTATAAACGGTTATGTGAAACGGAAATTAGCGTGATGAATGTTGTTGGTGTTGTATGTTGAGGTACTGGGGGTTCTAAGGTAACCGAGAGGTGGTCTCGATGCCCGTAGCGAAGTGATTTTTGGTCCTCCGGTAACCGAGGAGGCCCCTCGATGCCGGTAGCGAAGTGGTTGTAGGTTCTCCGGTAACCGAGGAGGCCCCTCGATGCCGGAAGCGGAGTGGTTGTAGGTTCTCCGGTAACCGAGGAGGCCCCTCGATGCCGGAAGCAGAGTGATTGTAGGTCCTCCGGTAACCGAGGAGTCCCCTCGATGCCGGAAGCAGAGAGGTTGTAGGTTCTCCGGTAACCGAGAAGGCCCCTCGATGCCGGAAGCAGGTTGCTTGTTGATCCTAAGGTAATCGAGGAGGCCTCTCGATGCCGGAAGCGAAGTGGTTGTAGGTCCTCCGGTAATCGAGAAGGCTTCTCGATGCCGGAAGCAGGTTGCTTGTTGATCCTACGGTAACCGAGGAGGCCCCTCGATGCTGGAAGCGGAATGCTCGTTGATCCTACGGTAACCGAGAAGGCCTGTCGATGCCGGAAGCAGGTTGAACGTTGGTCCTACGGTAATCGAGGAGGCCCCTCGATGCCGGAAGCAGGTTGCTCGTTGGTCCTACGGTAATCGAGAAGGCCTGTCGATGCCGGAAGCAGAGAGTTAGTTGATTCTCCGGTAATCGAGAAGGCCTGTCGATGCCGGAACCGAAGGAATCTAAGGTAATTGCTGAAATCACAATAAATCCGAACTAGTTCAAATTCGCTAAAAAGTGAAATTTGAATCAGTTCGGATTTTTACTATAATATCATTTATTTTTTCTGATAACTAAAATATGCGCTGATTAACGTTTTGGCTGCGATTGGCAGGGCGCGTTCGTCAAAATCAAATTTTGGATGGTGATGTGGATATGGGTTACCTTCTTTATTGGCACCTGTGAAGAAGTATGCTCCAGGTCGTTCAAGTGTATAATAGGCAAAATCTTCTCCACCCATCACAGGAATAACTTCTTCTCTAGTATGAATCTCCTCAATCTCTTCGCTAGCTTTCATTACTAATTCTGCTTCTGCTGCATGGTTGACAAGAGGAGGATATCCTTTATCATAGTCTAAATTAATTTTCACATCATGAGCAATACTAGTGCCCTCAACGATTTTATTCATTTCCTGAACTACTATCTCCTGAATATCAGTATCTAAATAGCGTACAGTTCCTACAATACGGGCTGTGTCAGCAATGATGTTAAAGGCATTGCCGGCTTCAAATACACCTACTGTAACAACAGCTGTGCCTAACGGATCAATGCGGCGACTAACTATTTGTTGTAATGAGGAAACAAGCTCTGACCCGATAACAATCGAATCTTTTGTTTCATGAGGGTAGGCACCGTGACCACCTTGTCCCTGTATTGTAATTTCAAATCGGTCAGCACCAGCCATAAAAACATCTTTGGAGGTTTGTAACACGCCAATTGGAGTTGTTGCCCAAAGATGTGTTCCGAATACAGCATCCACGTTCTCTAATACGCCAGCTTCTACCATTGGTTTGGCGCCACCAGGAGCATATTCTTCTGCATGTTGATGTAAAAATACAATCGTTCCAGTTAATTCATCTTGATAATTTTTCATTACTTTGGCTAATGTCAATAACGTTGAAGTATGACCATCATGTCCACATGCATGCATCACACCATCTACTTTTGATTTATAAGGAACATCCTTTTCATCTTGGATTGGAAGGGCATCGAAATCAGCACGTAATGCGACAGTTTTACCAGGCTTAGCACCTTTTAACGTAGCAACTACACCATTTCCTCCAACATTTTTCTCATAAGGAATACCCAACTCTTCATAAAAATCTGCTATGTACTTTGCAGTTTTATATTCCTTAAAAGAAAGCTCAGGGTGTTGATGTAAGTAGCGACGAATCTCAACCATTTCATCGAAAGAATTATCAATCGCTTCGTATATCTTCTTTATCATATGATCTCCTCCTTGATTTTGCTCATTAAAATACTGTTCTCTGTATACATCATATGCTTTAATCTAACATAATAGCTTTCTAAATATTATAACATTTAATGTTCAGAAGTTAATAGATTACTAGAATTTTATAGCAATTAATTGGTGAAATCTGCACTTACATAGGTTATGATTATTTATAACAGAATATTTTGGAGGATAAGAATCTTGAAAAGAACTCATTATATGTTTCTATTTTTATTTATTTTAGTATTAACTACAATTGGAATTTGGATTGCAAAAATTGTACGTGGGGATTTGCCGTATGTCGATGAATGGACGAGACCATTTGTCGATACATTTCCTGATACGTTTATTTATACCTTTTTCCGATTAGTAACGAACTTAGGTTCAGAACCGTTCATGTATCCTTTTACTGCAGTGATGGCTATTCTAATCTGGTGGTTATATAAACATTGGTTACCAGCATTAATTTTTGCTGGTGGAACATTTTTCAGTCATCAAGTAAATAAGTTAATAAAAACATTAGTCAATCGTGATCGCCCAAGTATTTTAATAGAAGCAAATGCAGAAGGGCACAGTTTTCCTTCTGGTCATGCGATGATTACACTAGTTTGTTATGGAATGATTGCTTATTTTATCTCGAAAAAAATAGCATCCAAACGAGTAGCACTATGGTTCCAGGTCAGTATTTCAATTTTAATCTTCCTAATCGGGATTAGTCGTTACTTTATAAATGTTCATTACCTTACTGACATTGTAGCTGGCTTTGTGTTTGGTTTTATCTGCTTTATTGGAATGATTCTCATATATGAATGGATAGAAAAAAGAAGAACTCGGTCTAAAGTCTGAGACAAAAGCAATCTAGAGATGGTTTTCGCTTATCTTAATTCTGACTATGATAGAAGTAAGATAAGCGAAGGGAAGCGATTAGTATGGAGGCAGCATTAAGTAATCCTGAAAAAATAAAAATTCCTGTATTTAAAAATCGTAATTTTTTGTTTCTATTAATAAGTGCTTTATTTTCAGCACCTGGCTATTATGTTTATTTAATAGGTGCAGAGTGGTTAATGTTATCTATTAGTGATAATCGATTCTTTTTTGGAATGTTATTTTTTGCAGCAGCAATACCAAGGTTGTTGTTATTAACGACGGGAGGGTTAATTGCTGATCGTTTTAATAAACGAACAATCTTATTTTTATCTGATATATCGAGAGTTATTTTAATTGTAATTTTGTTAGGTTTTATTTGGTCTGATTCAATTACAGCTTGGTATTTATTAATTCTTGCAGCTTTATTTGGTATCTCTGATGCGTTCAGTTATCCAGCATTAAATTCGATGACGCCAATGTTGTTAGAAGAAGAACAACTACAACGTGGGAATTCTTTTATGCAAATGACAACACAAGTTAGTCCAATACTGGGACCTGCGCTTGGTGGAACATTTATAGCACTACTTGGATTTAAAGGAGTTTTTCTAATAGCTGCGATCATGCTTCTCATTGCATCAATTGCAGTACTATTCATTCGGTTGAAGGAAGAAAAGAATGAAGTGGAGAAGCCTTCCCCATGGTCAGATTTAAAAGAAGGTTTAGCATATGCAAGAAAAAATGAGTTAGTAGTTTCTGTCGTGATAATGGCCTTTTTCCTAAATTTCTTTTTCTCTGGACCATTAGCCATTGGATTACCTATTATGGTAAAAGATATTTTTCAAAGTGATGCCGTAGGGTTAGCAACTGTTCAAACCTCTATGGGGATTGGGGCACTAATTGGGGCTATTATTTTAGCTACGATAACTCTTAAGAAACCAGGAGTAACCGTTATTGTAGGACTGATTACATTAGGAGTCTTATATACAATAACTGGGCTATCCTATCATCTATACGTAACAGCAGGATTGGTTGCAGCCATGACCCTTACTACACAATTTGTGAATATTCCACTCATCACAGTGTTGCAACAAAGTACAGAAAAGAAAATGTTAGGTAGAATGATGAGCTTTTTTATGACGGTATCAACGGGGTTAGTTCCAGTATCATTTGTCGTGACATCGATCCTTATAGCAGTAGGTGTCAGTATTCAAACTATTATTGTATGTAGTGGAATGGTAATAACTTTGATCAGTATCTATATGTTTCGTAACAAAAAACTACTAAGATTCACGCTAAGTAAGGAGGGGGTATCACGATGAGAAAAGGATTTTTAAGCTATATTTTTGCAGTAGCTCTTATCGCATTAGGAATTATTCTCATTTTAGAAAATATCGGTATAGCAGCTTTTAATGCGAAGGAAACATGGTTAGTAATTTATCCGACACTTTTTGTTTTGCTTGGAATAAAATGGATGATAGACCGCATTCGTCATAAAGGTGGAAGTTGGGTATTTGGATCATTTTTCTTTATTTTCGGTTCATTACTATTATTAGATCGCTTTGATGTCATTCAATTTGTATTCAAAGATATCTTTAAACTATGGCCATTATTAATTGTTTACTTTGGTTTCATGTTTATTAATTCCAATAGGTCAGGGAACGTCATCATTCATACATCAGATGGGAAGTCAAAAAAAAAATACTATAATAATGGATCCTATTTTACGGTAGGAAGTCATGAGTACAACGAGCCTAATTGGAAAGTAGAACCTATGAATCTAAGTAATCTTGCAGGAGATTTTTATTTAGATTTTACAAAAGCATATATTCCAGAAAAAGAAATTCCGATTAACATAAAAGCACTAGCGGGAGATGTTCACCTGTTAATTCCGGAGAATCTAGAATTTAGAATTTACGCATCAGTTAAAGCGGGCGACATTGATGTGATTGGACAAAGTGTGGATGGAATTAATCGAACTCTAAGTTATGAAACGGAACGCTATGAAGAAGCAGAAAGAAAACTGGACCTTAATATTACGCTAAAAGCAGGTTCAATCCGAGTTGACTATGTGTAGGAGGTGGTAGCATGAAAAAACGCTTTGCTAGTATTCGGTATAGTTATATCATCTCCCACTTCCAAGCATTGTTTTTAACAACCGTAACAATTCTTTCAATTTTATTAACGATTTATGTCCTGTTTCATCCTAAATGGCTAACTTCTGAAAGTATTTTTCTATTCATTTCCTTATATATTGCTTTAGCATTTATCTTTTCGGTTTATGTTGGATTTAAATCTAGTGGAGATTTTAAAGAAAGATTAGATTATCTTTCGGTTCTCATTACTCAGTTTGCAAATGGAAATTATAGTTCGCGCGTGTATTCTCAAGATGCAGATGAATTAGCTAGAATCGGTAATGAGTTAAATGAATTAGGGGAAAAACTTCAAAGTCAGGTAAAATCGTTGCAACGAATGGCAGATGAAAAAGGGGAACTTGCAAAAACGGCCCATAAATCTGCTGTTATTGAGGAAAGGCAACGACTAGCAAGGGATTTACATGATGCAGTAAGTCAGCAATTATTTGCTCTAACGATGATGTCAGAAGCAGCTGTAAAACAATTAGATGTCAACCCGGAAATCGCTAAGGAACAAATGGAGGAAGTTGCAACTTCTGCACTACAAGCTCAAACGGAAATGCGTGCATTGCTCTTACATTTACGACCTGTTCATTTATCAGGGGACCCACTCCCGAAAGGAATTCTAAAATTAGTGAATGAGCTAAAGCAAAAAAGTCAAATAAGCTTTGATGTAGCTGTTGATGAAGACTTAGTATTGTCAGAAGCAAAAGAAGAGCATATTTTCCGGATTATTCAAGAATCCTTATCCAATATATTGAGACATGCCAATGCAACGGAAGTTAAATTAACCGTTACTAAACGCTCTAATGAGGTTTTTGTCCACATTCGAGACAATGGCAAAGGCTTTGATATCAACAATGATTCAATGAGAAAAACATCTTATGGGTTAAAAACAATGAAAGAACGCAGTGAAGAGCTAGGTGGAACATTTACAATACGTTCCAACAAGGATGAGGGAACGTATATTGATATTAGAATTCCATTTTAGAGGGGAGTAAGTGATATGGTGCGAGTTGTTGTAGTAGATGATCATGATGTTGTTCGTAAAGGAATCATTGCTTACCTACAAACAGATCCCGAAATAGAAATCATCGGGCAAGCTTCTAGTGGTAATGAAGGTGCAGCATTAATTATTAAGGAACAACCAGATGTTGTTTTAATGGACTTAATGATGGAGAATGGAACTGGGATTGATGCAACAAAACAGGTGATGGAGCAACTGCCAAATTGTAAAATTATCATTCTTACAAGCTATTATGATGATGAACAAGTTTTTCCTGCACTTGAGGCAGGTGCATTCAGTTATATATTAAAAACATCTTCTGCCTCTGAAATTGTTCATGCGATTAAAAAGGCAGCTAAAGGTGAGAATGTCATTGAACCAAAAGTAGCAACGAAAATGATGTCCAGTTTTCGTCAAAAAGAGCAACGAAAGTTACACGATGAACTAACAGAACGGGAGTTAGAAGTACTATTATGTATTGGCAATGGCATGACAAATCAAGAAATAAGTGACAAGTTGTTTATCGGTATTAAAACGGTTAAAACACATGTTAGTAATATATTAGCAAAACTTGATGTACATGACAGAACGCAAGCAGCGGTGTATGTACATAAAAATCAGTTGCTGAAACAAGAAGATTGATTCGGAATAGATTAAGAGAGATGATGCTTGAGGGAACTCAGGCATTTTTATTTTGTTTTTTTTCGTTAAGCACTGTATAATCAAAGTGTGAAAAAGGTGAGGAGAATACTTGAATGCAAAATTCAAAAGCAATAGAGAATCTTTTGTTGTCTATATGGGGTATTGCTTTTATAGCAATGGTTGGCAGTCTATATTATTCTGAAATCAGAGGATTTGCGCCGTGTGAATTATGTTGGTACCAACGGATTTTAATGTATCCACTCGTAATTATTTACGGAGTAGCAGCCTGGAAGAAACAAATCAATATGGCTTTACCAGGATTAATTTTAAGTGGTGTTGGCTTTTTCGTATCGACTTATCATTACTTAGTTCAAAAAGTCCCTGCATTACAAGAAGCAGGTGATGCATGTGGATTAGTCCCGTGTAATATGGCCTACGTTAATTATGCTGGCTTTATTACCATTCCATTTATGGCAGGAACAGCTTTTCTACTTATTTTTGTATTACACATTATTCTATTAAAGAAAACAGGAGGTACAAACTAGTATGCAAAAGAAAATGATAGCAATTATAGCAGTTATTGTCGTATTATTTGCTGCACTACTTTTAGCTAATAATTATAAAAATAACAAAGCACTTAATGATAATGAAAATCCGTATGGTACAAATGATTTAGACCAAGCAACGATTGACCAGTTAGATAATCCTTTATATGGAAATCAAATATTACCAGATGAATTGGAAGAGAAAGTGGAGAATGGAGATAAACTAACGGTTTATTTCTATAGTCCTACGTGTAGCTTCTGTCAAAAAACAACACCATATCTTGTCCCGTTAACAGAAGACCTTGGTATTGATATGAAAAAGTTAAATTTACTAGAGTTTGGTAGTGAAGGTTCTAAATATGGTGTGAAATCGACACCTACTGTTGTCCACTTTGATGATGGAGAAGTTGTTGCGAGTATCATTGGACAACGTACAGAAGAAGAGTATACAGCATTCTTTAATGAATTTGTATTAGAATAAAAAAGAAATAACGGATGGATTATTATGTTTTATTACTTATCTTGATAGTTCACTTTATGTGATAAAACAACTTCTATTTAAATGAATGGCTCTGTTAAATTACAACGTTAATAGTATATAAAAAAGTAGAACTCCCATATAATTGGAAGTTCTACTTTTTTATATAGTCTTCTTCATACAGACTACAGATAAGTTGGTACTACCTGAAACAACATATAATAACCTACTACTACCCATTAACTCTAAGTTTCATCCTCACGCATCATATGGTAAGTTGTTACAAATGGGCGATCGGCAAAGTAGGCTGGAGGTTTTGTTCCCGAATCCTTATGTGCTTTTTGAAAGTTAGCTGAGTTTTTCCAGTTGTCAAAGTCTGACTCTGATTTCCATTGTGTAAAAACAACATATGTATTTCCATTATCAGGTTTTAGCAGGCGAAATGCTTGGAAACCAGGCATTTTATCCACTTCTTTACCACGTTGTTTGAATCGATCCTCAAATACAGGCCGACCATCATCCGTTACTGGGATATTGTTCATTACTACAAAACCTTCTTTTTGAATAGCCCCATTTTGCAATAATATTTCATATGTTCTACCGGCAACAAAGATACTCTTGCCTGTTCCTTCATAATATGTCAATCCTTTTGCACCACTAGTCATAAAGAAAAAGTCAATGCTTGGGTGTTTGTCTTTTAATGTCGTTAAAAAGTCTACGGTTCCATGTGTCATATAGGCATTCAACTTTCCATTCTCCTTTCTATTTCTTCTAATTCCATCGTACCCTATCATTCCCATTGTTAGTCAAAATAAACCTCTATTTAAAATGATTATTAAGTAGTATCAATTACTAATCACTTTATGTATGTTGAAAAATGTCGTATAATTGAATAGAGGTGAATTAATGAAAAATGTAATGGATAAGGTTCGTATTCATTCTATGAAACTAAAAGTGTTGTTAATTGTATTTCTTTCTATCTTACTACTAGGTTTAACTGGATATGCTTTTATTTTATTTGGTGGTAAGTTAGTTGTAAACGAAGAAGACTTAATTTTAAATGCCACATCAACAATCGAAACGACTGATGGGGAAGTAGTGGATACACTTTTTCATGAGAATCGGATACCTGTTGATATAGAAGAAGTTCCAGAACATGTAAAGGATGCTTTCGTAGCAATAGAGGATCGTCGTTTTTATGACCATGCGGGTGTTGATTTTAAATCCGTTGTTCGTGCAGTAGCAAAGGACATTATTGCGATGGATAAAGTCGAAGGGGCTAGTACAATTACACAGCAGGTAGCTAAGAACTTATTTTTATATCATGATAAAACATGGATGAGAAAAACGAAGGAAGTAATGGCTGCTATTTATTTAGAACGGGAATTCTCAAAAGATAGTATTTTAGAAATGTACATGAATAAAATCTATTACGGTCATGGTTTACATGGAATAGAAGCAGCATCTCAATACTATTTCTCTAAATCTACTAAAGATTTATCGATAACAGAAGGGGCGATGCTAGCTGGACTAGCACAAGCACCAAATGGATATTCACCGGTAAATCATCCTGACAAAGCACTAAATCGTAGAAATGTCGTTTTAAAGGCGATGAATAATGTTGGGAAACTATCAACAGAACAACTTTTACAAGAGCAAGGGAAAACTTTAGGGTTGAATTTGAAACAAGTAGAGGAAAAACCATGGTTAGCTAGTTATACGGATTTGGTTATGAAAGAAATTGCCGAAAAACATCAAATAACCAATTCAGAACTGAAGCGTGGTGGCTATAAAATTATTGTTCATGTAAATGAAGATGCTCAAAAGATTGCATATGAACACTTTAAAAATAGTAACTATTTCCCTGGGAATACAGACGGGGTAGAAGGTGCTTTTGTAATGATGGACCACCAAAACGGTGCAATTATTGCTGCGCTAGGAGGTAGAAATTACTCATTAGGTGACTTAAATCGAGTAGACCGTGTCAAAAGACAACCTGGTTCAACTATAAAACCTCTTGCTGTATATGGACCAGCGATGATGACTGGTACCTATGGGGCATACTCCGTTATTCATGATGAAATATTAGAATATGACGATGGTTATACTGTAACTAATGTGGACGGCCAATATGATGGTATGGTATCAGTTTATGATGCAATTATGCATTCTAAAAATACTTCTGCTGTTTGGCTGTTAGACCGAATTGGAATTCCTTTTGCAAAAGAATATTTAGAAAAAATGGATATGCCAATTGAAGATAATGGCCGTGCAATTGCATTGGGTGGGTTAAAAGAAGGTCTTACTCCCTTACAAATGGCAAAAGGTTTTTCAGCTCTTGCAAATGAAGGCAACATGGTTGAGGCAACAACAATCGATAAAATATATGGACCTAATGGGAAGTTACTGTACGAATCAAAAGTTCAAGAAACTGAGGTTTTCACTCCTCAAATTGCATGGGATTTGACTGAAATTTTAACACATGCTGTTAAAGAAGGTTCGGCTAAGCCCGGTTTCTACTCAAAAGCATTAGCAGGGAAAACGGGTACAACACAGCATCCATTAGTTAATGGTGTGAAGGATGCATGGTTTGTAGGATACACCCCAGAATATGTCACGAGTATGTGGATGGGCTATGATAAATCAGATGAAAATCACTATCTAACTGGTGGTAGTCGTTATCCAACTGAGTTAACGAAAGAAATATTGACTGAATTGGACAAGCAAATGAATCTAGCTGGAGAATTTACAAAACCTGAAAATGTAGAGGATTTACCAAAGCCAATTGAACTGCCCGTTGTCACCGGGGTGGATGCACAACTAAGCTTTGGAGGCTTTAGACTAGTAAAAGGGAAAATAACATGGGATTCTTCGGGGGATGATCGTGTTGTTTACCGTATCTATAAAGAACAACAAGGTACCGATGAACGAATTGGTGAAGTTACTGGTGAAAATGAATTTGAAGTTAAAAATGTTTCAATTTTTCAGTCTCATCGTTACTATGTTGTTCCGTATAACCCTTTAACGAAAATGGAGGGGCAACGTTCAGAAGTGGTTGAACTGTCATTGTTAAATTAGACAAATTGATGACAATATAACCGGTTTACTATACACGTGTCTAGGAAATAGGTATAGTAGAGTAGGTGAAAACTTCAAATACTATAGTTAGAATATAGGTGGGAAGTAGTCTTCCCACTATGTAGTACAAAAGGTTCTTTATTGACAGAAAAAGGGTGAAAAAATATGGTAGATAAGTTTAATGATACAATTATTAGAGCCTATAAAGGTGAACAAACAGATTACACTCCAGCATGGTTTATGCGACAAGCAGGTAGATCACAAGAGGAATACCGCAAATTAAAAGAGAAATACTCATTATTTGAAATTACACATCAACCAGAATTATGTGCGTATGTCACACGATTACCTGTTGAGCAATATGATGTGGATGCAGCGATTTTGTATAAAGATATTATGTCTCCACTTCCTGCATTAGGAGTTGATGTGGACATTAAGTCAGGGATTGGTCCAGTCATTGCAAATCCTATTAAAACAGTAGAAGATATTGAAAAACTAGGAATGATTGATCCAGAAAAAGATGTCCCTTATGTATTAGAAACGATAAAAATCTTAACACAAGAACAATTGAATGTACCTTTAATTGGGTTTAGTGGAGCACCATTTACATTAGCAAGTTATATGATTGAAGGTGGCCCATCTAAAAATTATGCTAAAACAAAAGCATTTATGTACCGTGATTCTGATGCATGGTTTGCACTAATGGATAAGCTTGCTGATATGACCATTACATATGTAAAAGCTCAAATTAATGCAGGTGCAAAAGCAATTCAAATTTTTGACTCTTGGGTAGGAGCTTTAAATGCTCGTGATTACCGAATCTTTATTAAACCAATAATGACGCGTATTTTTGCTGAATTGAGAAATGAAGAGGTACCACTAATCATGTTTGGTGTTGGTGCTAGTCATTTATTAATGGAGTGGAATGACCTGCCACTGGATGTCATTGGATTAGATTGGCGTACATCTATTGAAGAAGCACGCCAACTAGGGGTTACAAAAGTACTTCAAGGAAATCTAGATCCAGCTATATTATTATCAGATTGGGATACAATTGAAACACGTGCCAAAGAAATCTTAGACCAATCAATTAAAGATGGAAGACATGTTTTCAATTTAGGACATGGTGTTACACCTGATATTAAACCAGCAACATTGAAAAAACTAACAGACTTAATTCATTCTTATTCTAAACGTTAATTTAAATTTTCAAAGAGGTGTAGTGAAATGGAAAAGAAAAAATTGGGATTATTAGTAATGGCATATGGAACACCATACAAAGAGGAAGATATTGAACCGTATTACACACATATTCGTCATGGTAGAAAGCCATCAGAAGAAGCGTTACAAGATTTAAAAGATCGATATAAAGCAATCGGTGGAATTTCTCCACTAGCAAAAATTACGGAGCAACAAGCTAAAGCATTAGAAGAGAAGTTAAATGAAACTCAAGATGAGTATGAATTTAAAATGTACATTGGTCTAAAACATATCCATCCATTTATTGAGGATGCAGTACAACAAATGGCCAATGATGGCATTAAAGAAGCAGTATCCCTTGTTTTAGCACCACACTATTCAACGTTTAGTGTTAAATCATATAATGGACGTGCAGCAGAAGAAGCAGAAAAGTACGGTATCTCAATAAAATCTGTTGAAAGCTGGTACAATGAGCCAGGATTTATTCAATACTGGGTTGATCATATTAAAGAAGAATATGCGAAAATGTCTGATGAAGAACGTAATGAAGCAGTATTAATCGTATCAGCACATAGTTTACCAGAGAAAATTTTACAGCATGGGGATCCTTATCCAGATCAATTAAAAGAAACAGCTGATTTAATTGCAAAACAAGCAGGTATTGAAAACTACGAATTAGGATGGCAAAGTGAAGGAAATACTCCTGATCCATGGTTAGGTCCTGATGTTCAAGATTTGACACGTGATTTATATGAACAAAAAGGATATAAAGCATTTGTATATGCACCAGTAGGATTCATTGCCGATCATTTAGAAGTTTTATATGACAATGATTATGAATGTAAAGTAGTTTGTGATGAATTAGGCGTAAGCTATTATCGCCCGGAAATGCCAAATGTTCACCCACAATTTATTGAAACATTAGCTGATGTGGTACTAAAAAAAGTAAAGCGTGATGCGTAATGACAGCAGCAAAAAAAATTGTAATAGTAGGCGGCGGAATAACAGGTTTATCCGCTGCTTATTACTTGCAAAAAGAAATAAAAGAGAAACAGCTACCTTATGAAGTGAAGTTGGTTGAAGCAAGTGACCGATTAGGTGGGAAAATTAAAACGATTCAACGCGATGGATTTACAATTGAACAAGGTCCAGATTCTTTCTTATCTCGAAAAAAACCCGCAGTTAAACTTGCAGAAGAAGTAGGACTTGGCGATCAACTAATACGTAACGGCACAGGTCAATCTTATATATTAGTGGATGGGAAGTTACATAAAATGCCTAGTGGGGCGTTTATGGGAATTCCAACACAAGTCCGACCATTTTTATTCTCTGGTATTTTTTCTATGAAAGGGAAATTAAGAGCTGGTTTTGATTTTGTTTTACCTAAAGGAAAGCCGGCAGAGGACCAATCGTTAGGTAGTTTCTTCCGTTATCGTTTTGGTGATGAATTAGTTGAAAATCTAATCGAACCACTGCTTTCTGGGATTTATGCAGGGGATATTGATCAAATGAGTTTAATGGCGACATTCCCTAACTTCTATAAATTAGAGCAAGAGCACCGTAGTCTGGTAAAAGGACTTCAAAAAACGATGCCTAAACAGAAGAAATCAACAGGCAAGAAACCAGGATTGTTCTATTCATTACCAACTGGTTTAGAAACTTTAGTAGAAAAAGTTGCTGAACATCTAGAAGAGGGTACGGTCACACTGAATGCCGGAGTTGACCATGTAGAGAAAAAAGAACAAGGTTATCATCTCTTACTAAGCAACGGGGAAGTCTATAAGGCTGATGCTGTAATTATGGCAACTCCTCATTATCGTCTACCTAAGATGTTTAGCCAATATGATTTCCTAAAAGAATTTAATGATATGCCAGCCACTTCTGTTGCCAATGTTGCCCTTGCGTTTGATCAATCGGCAATCAAACAAGACATTGATGGTACAGGATTTGTTGTATCTCGGAATAGTGATTTTCGTATTACTGCTTGTACTTGGACGCATAAGAAATGGCCAACGACAACACCAGAAGGAAAGGCTCTTGTACGTTGTTATGTTGGGCGACCAAGTGACCAAACTGTGGTAGATTTACCTGATGATGAAATTATAGATATTGTTTTAAAAGATTTAAATAAAACGATGAATATAACAGCTAAACCAGAATTTAGCGTTATATCACGTTGGAGAAATGCAATGCCTCAATATACTGTCGGTCATAAGCAACGTATTGAACGAATCCAAACAGAAGCTAAAAAACAAATACCTGGTATATTCTTAACTGGAAGTTCTTTTGAAGGAATTGGTGTACCAGATTGTATTGACCAAGGTGAAAAAGCAGTTCAAGATGTATTAGCTTATTTACAAGATTAATAAGAGTCTGGGACATAACTAATTATATGCAACCTAGAAACGAACAATTAATATAAAAAAAGTTATCAATGTTGGGTTTTCTAAGGATTAGTTTTTAAAGTTTATAGAAAACTCAAAGTTAGAGCTTAGTTGATTTCTGCTGCTGGCAGTCGCTTTCACTTCCAGCACAAGGGCGACATCTGTTCAATCTTCCTTCGGTCGATTTCACAGTGTCTTCTTTGCCGCCGGGCACGGCTTCAGCCAGGC
>NZ_FQVW01000024.1 GCF_900129485.1 Ornithinibacillus halophilus | reverse complement strand
ACCCTTGTGGTTAAAGTCAACATCGCCTCCGATATAAAGGAAGGCCGACTAAAAGCGGACTTTGCGTCCAACGTCGGCATACCCCTATGAAGGGGCATGTTTCCTTTTCGCTTTCGAGCATAAGATTAACTAAAACATTCGCCATTAATGGCGAATGTTTTAGTTAATCTAATCTCCTTGAAAATGCATTTACATTTGCATTTTCTGCGTGCGATGCTTCGCTGTCGTAGCATTCCTTGTCCTACGAAGGTATGTTCAATTAAAACCGCCACTTTTTGTGCAATGTTGAACCACCTGGCATGGCCAGGCGCAATCCGTACGTCGCAAAGCGGGTACTCTGCGCTTTTCTTATAAACATTTTAATCGAATATCAAATCCATGTCGTCTAATAATTGAGGTGAGCTTATGGTAGGTTTTTTCAAAATTAATGGAATGAAATATGAAGAGATAATCGAAAAATATGGTACTGGCATAAAACAAGTGGCGTATTCCTATGTGAAGGACCGTCATATAGCTGAAGATATTACCCAAGAAACGTTTCTACGGTGTTTTACAAAGAGGAAGACCTTTAAAGGGAAATCAGCTTTACATACGTGGTTATACCGGATTGCAATCAATCTCAGTAAAGATCATTTAAAAACAGCCTACCGTACACATGTAACAGTGGATGATAATTTAGCACATACCGAAAACACACAAGCTCCTTCTGCTGAGCAGGTTGCTATGAATCGATTCAAAGAAGGTAACCTAACGAATTATATTTTGGATTTGCCAATTGATTATCGAGAAATTATTATTCTCTATTATTTTAAGGAATTTAATACTCGTGAAATATCGGAAATGCTAGAACTTCCAGAAGGTACGGTGAAATCAAGGCTACGTCGATCAAAAGAATTATTGAAGGATGAGGTGAATGAGGATGAGAGATAAGGAAATCAAAGACCAATTAAAGAATTCAGAGCACTTTCGGGACCTAGAATTTTCGAACATTAGTAAAAAGGCAGTCACAAAAAAAGCTTATGTACAAAATCTAATTCATGATATTTTTATTGCATTATACACCTTATTCTTTTCTTTTGTTTACTTTGTTACCATTCACAGTGGTATCGTAGCTCGCTACATACCAGAATTAATTCGAATTGTCTTATTCATTGTAGTTATCATTTTCTTTTTTATTTTATCTAAAAAGCTAGCTTTATGGGTCCGTCAATTGCCTAAATGTTCGATCATCCAATTTGTTTCGAGCTTTTTGATAGTCATGTATTTTATATACCAAGGATTTACACCGTATTTTTATTCCGATGATTTCTTAATCCAACATGGTGTTGAGAAGATTGAATTGAAATATACGTTTGATGATGTTGATTTGACGCAAGAAGAAAGGGAAGAGATAGCGAATGAACTTTTTGTTAGTGAAATGGCCTATGCCAACTTACTCATGTATGAAATACGTGATCCACAACCTGCCGACTTAACATTGATTGACTTTAAAGTAATAGATATTGAAAGAGTTTTTAACAGATATCATTTACATGTGGAGATTACGGACGAATTAAATGGTGCCATTCAAAAACAAACAATGACTTTTACCTTTAGCAAAGGTATGGGGGTATTTAAGTTAGAAGGGTATAGTTAGTAGGTTTTCTTACTGTAAGCAAAATCTATATTGTAGTAATCTATTTATAGAAGGAGTGAGTTTTAATGAGTAAAATTGTACCAGAAGTGACGTTAAATGATGGATTAACAGTGCCTGTTATTGGGTTAGGTACATATAAGCTTAGAGGGTTTACTGGTGTTCATTCCATCCAGAGTGCAATTGATGGTGGCTACCGTTTGTTAGATTCAGCTTATAATTATGAAAATGAGGGAACAGTTGGTGAGGCAGTTAGGAGAAGTAGTGTTCCAAGAAGTGAGTTGCGAATTACCTCGAAATTGCCTGGTCGTTATCATGATTACGATAATGCTGTGAATGCGATTGAAGAGTCATTGTATCGCGCTAACCTAGATTACTATGATATCTATTTAATTCATTGGCCAAATCCGAAACAAGAAAAATATGTAGAAGCGTGGCAAGCACTGATTGATGCAAAAAAATGGGGACTAATTCGTTCTATTGGAGTATCAAACTTTTTACCAGAGCATATTGAACGCCTAGAAAAGGAAACAGGTGTCTTACCAAGTATGAATCAGATTGAACTGCACCCATATTTCAATCAGGAAGAACAAGTGAAATGGCATCATGAAAAAAGAATTCAAACAGAATCGTGGAGCCCGCTTTATCGTAGTAATGAGATTATGTTAAATCCGATGATACAAGAAATTGCTAAAAATCATTCCAAAACACCAGCACAAGTTATTTTACGTTGGCATTATCAGTTAGGGTCAATACCTATTCCAAAATCTTCATCAACTGAACGTCAAACGGAAAACATCTCAATTTTTGACTTTGCCCTTGAGGATCACGAAATGAAGAGTATTTCAGACTTAACTCGTGCTGATGGAAGAATGCGAAATCAAGATCCAGCAGTATATGAAGAATTTTAACCGTAGTCTTTGGACTACGGTTTTTAATTGTAGGCAGTATTTTTGATGTGGTTGAGGGGGCTCGGGATGGGGATGCTCGCCAAGGGTGTTTTACGCTCGCCCCTGGGTTGAATATGCTCGCCAGGGTTGTGTATTCGCTCGCCCTCAGGTTAGAAATGCTCGCCAAAGTTGAGAACTCGCTCGCCCCCGGTTTGAAGATGCTCGCCAATGTAGAGAACTCGCTCGCCCCAGGGTTGAAGATGCTCGCCAGTGTAGAGAACTCGCTCGCCCCCGGGTTAGAAATGATCACCAATGCTGAGAACTCGCTCGCCCCTCGGGTTGGAGATGCTCGCCAATGTAGAGAACTCGCTCGCCCCCGGGCTGGAGATGCTCGCCAGTGTTGAGAATTCGCTCGTCCCCGGTTTGAAGATGCTCGCCAATGCTGAGAACTCGCTCGCGCCCTGGTTGAATTTGCTCCCCAATGTCGTGTCCGCGCTCGCCCCCAAGCTAAATACGCTCCCCAATAGTCCAATCTGCTCCCACACAGGCAAAACTCGCTCCCCAACACAACTCCTAACCCAATCCTACTTCGCTAAAAAGTTCTCTGTATAATAAGGTTGGTTGTCTTCGTTAAAGGCGACTCCTACTGCTAATGCTTCAAAGGCGGGGTTTAATATGTTGTCTCGGTGGCCTTTAGAGTTCATGAGACCTTCATGGGCAAAGATACTACTGGATTGCCCTGCTGCAAGGTTTTCGCCTGCTGTTCGGAAAACAATTTGGTCTTCTTCCATCCGGTCAAATGGTGATTGTCCTAGTGGATTTGTATGGCTAAAATAATTGTTTTCGGCCATGTCGATACTGTGGTTTCGTGCTGTATTTCTTACGGATTCATCCCAATTTAAAACGGGTAGCCCATGAATAACACGTGAGGCATTGGTTAGGTCAAATAATTGATATTCCAATCCTTCCCTAAGTTCTGGGCTAGGGATTCCAAAAAATGCTTCTTTCTTTTTTTCTAGTTCTTCACTAATTAATTCTACGGCAGTGATTGTATTGTTTTCATGTTTGTCATAAAAAATAGTTACATAGCTATCATCCAATGAAAACGTATCATATTCATTGTGAGATTGTATTTTGTAATTGATTAATCCTTTTCTTATCCCTGAGAGAGGTTCTCCTAGAGTGGAGAGGACGGTATCTCTTGTATCGTTAAAGGAAAGGTCAATAGTTGTTGATAGAAGATCTTGATTTGTATATAATCCTACGACTCTATTATGCTCGTCATAGGCAACCATAAAGAAGTTATGATAATTTTCATGGTAAGCATGCCACATTACTCCATATTCATTTAACGATTCTCTGTTTGCTGAACCAACTTGGGATTCCACTTCTTCT
Organism: Ornithinibacillus halophilus; assembly: GCF_900129485.1. Taxonomy (GTDB): domain Bacteria; phylum Bacillota; class Bacilli; order Bacillales; family Amphibacillaceae; genus Ornithinibacillus; species Ornithinibacillus halophilus. Next base: position 43,811 of record NZ_FQVW01000024.1, on the reverse strand, counting down.
TTCGTATCACCGATTTCTATGTTGTGGATAGAAAAGGACTGAACAGAAGGAGCTTGTAAATTTGGCTTATCTGGCGCAGGAATGTTTGGTTGTATTTGCTCATCTTCATCCTGGATATTTTCGGATATTTTTCCAATTAATAATTGAACCCCAGTAGAAATTGTATCCACTGTTTCGATAACGATAGGGTTTTCTCTGATCTCGTCTACATCAGTAAGGAAGTCTTCCTTAACCCCTTGTAACCCGGATTGATTAAAGGTTTCACCATATAAATGCCAAAGTGCCATAATGATGATTACTAGAATAATAAAATTCCGAACTTTGGACATTTTTCTACACTCCTTACCTAGTAAATTCCCTTATCTTATTTTAGCATAATTCCTCGAATTTATAGTATTAACAGTTCAATAGAAGAAGTATACACAAAGAATATATAAAATAATGGAAATAAATTACTTTTATATATGATAAAATGAAAGAGGGGTGATAATAATGAAAATTACGGATAAATACGTCCAAGTGGCATTTATTCTTTTATCGCTATTATATATGGAACTCATTTTAAGAATTGCTGTTGAAAATCATATGATTCATGTATTTTCAAAAGGAGTTCTTGTTACACTTTTATTTTCAATTTCGTTATCTTTTTTAATTGTCGCGATAACTAGTATATTTCATCCTAAACTTAATTTTGTTTTACATCTTTTTTTTCTATTAATCGTAACTGTTATTTTTTCTAGTCAAGTAATCTATCATGATATCTTCAGGACGTTCTACAACTTCTTCTCTGTTGGTCATGCTGGTCAAGCAATGGAATTTTCACATACAGCAATGGATGCAATAGGACAGAACATAATTTGGATTATCCTTTTGTTCTTGCCATTTCTATTTCAAGTGATTTTGGGTGAAAAAATATTTTCTTTTGAAAGAGTTAAGCTCCAAGTTGTGGGGATGTTCGTTGCATTTTTTGTTCTAATTCATATTTCTGGAGTTGGTTTAATTATAAGTGGGAAAAACATTGAGGAACAGGCATATGAGATGTATTTTAATGAAACATCGCCAAATCTTTCAGTTGAAAAATTAGGATTATTTACCACGATGCGAATCGATCTCCAACGTTACATAACGAAGTGGTCACCAACCGTAGAGGCTCCGGTTTTTGCTGATGGGATACCAGAAGAAAAGGAAGAACCAGAAAAGAATGTGGTAGATGATGAACCAGTAGATGAGGAAGAAGAAAGTTCCCATATACCTGAACCTAATACAGAGGAATATGGTTTTAATGTACTGGATATCGATTTTGATCAATTAATCAGTGAAGAAAAAAATGAAGATATTAAAAATATGCATCACTATTTTCAAAGTGTTGAGCCAACAAAGAAAAACGAATTCACTGGTAAGTTTGAAGGATATAATCTAATTATGCTAACAGCTGAAGGCTATGCTCCCTATGCTGTTCAGAAGGAAGTTACACCAACACTTTACAAAATGGTAAATGAAGGATATCAATTTAATAATTTCTATGTTCCGCTATGGGATGTGAGTACGTCTGATGGGGAATATGTTGCCTTAAATGGGATTATACCAAAACCGGGAGTATGGAGTTTTTCACGCTCAAGTGATAATGAGGTGCCGTTTGTCTTTGGAAATCAGTTAAAGAATATTGGTTATGCAACCTATGCCTACCACAACCATACGTATGATTATTACGACAGAGACCTGTCACACCCGAATATGGGATATGACTATAAGGGAGTAGGGAATGGACTACATGTAACTCAAACGTGGCCAGAATCGGATTTAGAGATGATGGAAGAAACAATAGATGAATATATAAATAAAGAACCGTTCCATGCATATTATATGACGGTGAGTGGCCATTTAGAATATAACTTTGGTGGCAATAATATGGCCCATAAAAATAAAAAATATGTGGAAACCCTTGATTATTCGGAGCAAGCAAAAGCTTATTTAGCAACACAAATTGAATTAGATCGGGCATTACAATACTTAATTGAAAAGCTTACTGAAGCAGGAGTAATGGAACGTACTTTAATTGTTTTAAGCGCCGATCACTATCCTTATGGACTTGAGTTTGAAACAATAGATGAATTGTCAGGTAAAAAGGTCGATCAAGATTTTGGGATTTATAAAAGCAACCTAATTGTCTATACAGAAGATATGGAAAAGACAGAAGTGGATAAACCAATGTCTAGTTTAGATATTTTACCAACTATCTCGAATCTACTCGGGTTGGAATATGACTCGAGATTATTGATGGGCACGGATGTTTTTTCAGATGCACCTTCCTTAGTTATGTTTCGAAACAAAAGCTTTATAAGTGATATTGGAAAATATAATGCAATCACTGGTACGTTTACTCCTTTTAATGAGAAGGAAGTAGAAGATGATTATGTGAAGAAGGTCTCTTCTATAATTGATCAGAAATTTTATTATTCAACTAAGATCCTAGATGAAAATTATTATGAAAAGGTAATGGATGTCATTAAGGATTGATAACTGTAGTCAAGACGAGCCTGCAATAATGTATGATTTCCTGTCATGTAGTTATGCTAAACATGAACTTTAAATGATAGGAGAATTTCATGTTGCAGGCATTAATGTGGGGTGGGATTGCTGGTTCTGCTCTTTTTATTGGTGGGTTAATTGGGATTAAATTTAAAATTAACAAAAAGCTTCTTGCTTTCATCATGGCGTTCGGCTCTGGAGTATTGATAGGTGCAGCAGCATTCGAAATGCTGATAGTAGAAGCAGAAGAAGCAGGACTTATTCCGACAATAATAGGGTTTATGGGTGGAGCAATTGTATTTACAATTTTTAACTTTATACTTGCAAAAAAAGGTGCCAATCAACGGAAGCGCTCGCGAAAAAATCCCGAGGGACATTCTGGTTTGGCTATTTTTATTGGTACCATTATTGATTCTTTACCAGAGGCAATTGTTATCGGTATAAGTATGATTGATACGAATGTAAGTTTAGCCTTAGTAGTAGCGATATTTATGAGTAACTTACCAGAAGGGTTATCAAGTACGATAGGATTAATGGAAGATAATTACTCCAAAACAAAGATTTTGTTTATGTGGGGTGTCGTATTTGTATTGACATCGCTTTGTTCATGGGGTGGATATACATTGCTAGATAATGCATCGGAAAATGTTGTTGCCATTATTAATACTTTTGCAGCAGGTGGTATCGTAGCAATGGTGAGTTCGACCATGATGCCTGAAGCTTATGAAGATGGTGGGCCTAGTGTAGGTCTTATTACTTCGATAGGTTTGATGGTATCCCTAGTTTTATCTGTCTAAAATCTGGGAATATAAGAATATGAGGGCATAAGTAAATTGAGAGAGATTCCTCATTTCCATTGCTCTTATTTTCCTTTAACATGGATACCATGAATATTGGAGGAGGCCCTTTTTGGAGAAGAAGAACTTAATAAGGATTATAAACAAGAAACGAAATGTTATGTTGGAAACTGCTGAGACGAAGGGTATGAATGACAAAGAAACCGTAAAACGAAGTCAGGAATTAGATGAATTAATTATGGAATATCAACGTTGTTCAATTAAAGAATGATGCTGGAACTACCTGAAATGTATATGAATAAACTTCCCTATTGGTATCATCTTAACAATAGGAGGTGCTAAGAATGGGAAGAGACCGTCAAGAGAAAAAGCTAAAGCAAAGTGGACGAGTAGAATCCGATCGCGATGTTGGTCTTCGTTACAAAGGTAGAGCTAAAATGTCAAGCCCGGAAGAAGCAAGACGATTAAATGATGGACATAAATAATTATTGGGAGAGAGCCTTTTTTAAAAGGGCTCTTTTTACATGAATAGCATTTCTTAATGTTACCAATACTTGTACAACGAATGTCATTACATGGAGGAACTGTGTTGAATAAATTTAAATTTTGGATAAAAATTCGTGACAGTTTTTGGTTTACCCCAACAGTATATGGTGCTTTTTCTATTATATCTGTTGTTGTATTTCATTTAATTGACGAAATGATTCTAACTGATTTAGAACATCGTTTACCTGAGATTTTATTTATTGAAGAAGAAATAGCAAAAGGACTATATACATCGTTAGTTACTGCAATTCTTACGATGACTACCATTAGTTTTTCGGTAATCATGGTTGTTCTAACAACATATTCATCGCAATTTTCCCCTCGAACATTACAAGATTTTATGCAGAGTAAGGTAACCCATCATGTATTAGGCGTGTTTAGTTTTGGCTTTATTTTTGCTTTAGGCAATTTAGTGTTGTTGGGGATGCATGATACGATGGTTGGGCCGATTCTTATGTCCATCATTGCTATTGTCTGTTTAGCATTTTTTATTTACTTTATACACCATGCTTCCAAGTGGCTCCAGGTTAGTAGTTTAATTCAGTTTATTCATGTTGATAGTGTGAAGGTAATCCAAAATTATTCGAATAAGAAGGATTTTGGTGAGTATGAAACGTGGGACGAAGAGGAAGTTAAAAACATTACCGAGCGATCGACGCATGAGTTGCTATCTAAACATTCGGGCTATATCCAAAAAATTGAGTGGTCTATGCTTGTGAAATGGGCAAAGGAAAAAGAAACTGTCATCGTGTTAAAGCAAGAGATTGGAAATTATGTAACGAAAGGTTTACCAATTTTAAGTGTGAATGAAAAAATACCAGTCGAACAGTTAGAAACTATAGAAGAGTGGATAATTATTGGGAATGAACGAACAGACTTAGAAGATATTGAATTTAATATCCAAAAGCTCGTCGAAATAGCTGTCAAAGCTGTATCCCCTTCCATTAATGATCCAGATACAGCCATTGATTGTATCAATCGAATTGGCTCGATATTAAGTGATTTAGGCAAACACTATAAAAATGTTGGATTTTTAACGGATCAAGAAGGTCAGCTCCGATTAATTAAGAGAGTGAAAACCTTTGAGGATTATTTATATAAGAGTTTTTATCAAATTGTATATTATGGAAAAGAAGATGTGTCAGTTTGCTATGGAATTTTAGAGATTTTATATAAAATTGCTCTTTCTAATAATGAGGAACTGAAAAGGAAAGTGTGGGCCTTTCACTATTATATTGTAAATAGCATTGCATGGGATTCCTTAGAGGAGTATGACCGTAGACACCTTGAATCAATGTACGATAAGTTAAAACAGGCTTGTGGGAAATGACTTCCCCATGTTGTTAAAGTGTTGTAATGATAATTGTTCTATATTACAATGAATAATTGTGTGCAAATTGATTTACTTCTAAGGGGATTTTTAAATGAATAGAAAAATAGGATTTATTGGCAGTGGAAACATGGCCGTAGCAATTATTGGTGGAATCATCAACTCTGGATTTGCAAGTCCTGATGAGGTTTATTCCTCTAACCGAACGATGCCAAAATTAATGGATGTAAAAGTGAATTACGGAATTCAAATAGCAGATAACAATAAAGAAATCGCTGAGACTTGTGATGTTGTATTTTTGTCTGTAAAACCGGATACGTATGAATCAGTTATCGAGGAAATTCATGACTCCTTAAATCCAAATGCCATTGTTGTTTTAATAGCAGCTGGCCAAACCATTGCTGAAAATGAAGCTCGCTTACCTAATGAGATGAAGGTTATTAAAGCAATGCCGAACACTCCAGCTTTAGTTGGAGAAGGTTTAACTAGTATTAGTATAAATGACTATATTACCGATCAAGATAAAATGTATATAAAGGAACTGTTTGAAAGTATAGGAGAAGTCGAATTTATTGATGAAGAATTAATGGATGTAGCTAGTGCAATCGGAGGTTCTTCTCCTGCATTTGTATATATGTATATTGAAGCCCTTGCTGATGCAGCAGTTTTAAAAGGGATGCCACGTGATCAAGCGTATAAAATTGCAGCACAGGCGACACTTGGAGCTGCAAAAATGGTTGCAGTTACGGATGAACATCCTGGAAAATTAAAAGATGATGTGTGTTCGCCAGGAGGTAGCACCATTCAATCTGTAGCAAGCTTAGAGGAGCACGGATTTCGTAATGCAATCATTCAAGCTGTTAAATCTAATGTAAAAAAACTTGAAAAGTAAAGTAATAGTCTTGATTGCTTTTTATAGTTATTAATAACTCGAAGTTAGTGCTTAGTTGATTTTCGCTGCTGGCAGTCGCTTTCCGCGGGCACGGCTTCAGCCTCCTCGGAAGAAAAACACTTCCTGTGGGGTCTTCAGACACGTGCTGTTCCCGCAGGAGTCGACTGCCATCCGCTCCAATCAACAATCTTTATTGCAATATTATTAAATTGAATTGATGCAAAAAAGGCGAAGGAAATACACGCCCTTTAACATCAAGAACATTTTCCTACGTGCGATGATTATGGTTTCGATGTCCTTCTTGGGACTGTGCCTGCGATTATTCGGCACAAAAGCATAGATGTAACACTGCGTAGTTTCATTGCGATTACTCGCCCACCTAAAACATCTGTCCTACGGGAGCAGAGGCATAGGTGAGACCCCATGATGCGCTTGCGTCTACAAGTAATGCTACGCAGTAGGCTTTCTCAGCGCAAGGGTGCTAGGAAGCCTTACCAAGTAGTTCCCTGGCTCACCAGCCGCCCGAGGCAAAGAAGACACTGTGAAAGTGACCGAAGGAAACTTGAACAGATGTCGCACTTGTGCTGGAAGTGAAAGCGAAGTGTATTTCCGTAGCGATCGAATACATTCAAAATTTGGTTTGTCTCAGACTTATTCACTTTTAAAATTTACATATTCTGTTCTTGCATTTTCTGCCTCTTATGCAGTGTATGCTTCGTTCCCCATTCATGCATTGCTTCCAATATCGGTTGTAAACTTTTTCCATACTCAGTGATGGAATATTCAACCTTAGGAGGGACCTGTGGATAAACAGTCCTTTCGACAATATCTTCTTCTTCTAACTCTCTCAATTGTTTGGTTAGCATTTTCTGAGTGATGCCAGGCATACTTCGTTTAAGCTCACTAAATCTCTGTGTTCCACTTTTCAATAAGTTTAAAAGAATAATCGGCTTCCATTTTCCAACTAAAATACCAAGAGCATCCTCTACACGACATAATTCAGGTTCAATATTCATTGTTATCCTCCAATAGTATCTTTTTGTATACTATATAACTTTTAAGTGCGTACTTACATTAAATATTATTATCTACTATAATTACATATGCAAGAGTAAAATCGAAAAATGAAATAAAACATAGAATATACAGAGGATGATTGAAAGAAATGGAAAAATATCGAATTGATCCAAGTAAAGGATTAGAGTTTGGGCTATATACTTTAGGAGATCATATTTTAAATCCTGAAACAGGTAATAGAATTTCAGCACAGCAACGATTAAAGGAGATTATTGAATTAGCAAAGCTCGCAGACCAAGCAGGTATCGACTTTTTTAGTGTTGGTGAAAGTCACCAAGATTTCTTCACCACTCAAGCACATACGGTAGTTTTATCAGCGATTGCTCAAGCAACAAAGAATATAAAAATTGCAAGTTCATCCACGATTATAAGCACATTAGACCCTGTACGAGTGTTTGAGGATTTCGCAACGATTGACTTAATTTCTAATGGTCGAGCAGAAATCATTGCAGGTCGAGCTTCAAGAGTGGGACTATTTGATTTATTAGGGTATAATATTCATGATTACGAAGATCTTTTTGAAGAGAAATTTGAATTGCTTCAAAAGATAAATGAAGAGGAAGTTGTTAACTGGAATGGACAATTTCGTGCACCATTAAAAAATGCGAAAATACTTCCTCGTCCATTAAACGGTTCTTTACCGATATGGCGAGCAGTCGGGGGGACACCTACTAGTGCGATTAAGGCTGGTTTTGCAGGAGTTCCAATGTTCCTTGCTCATTTAGGTGGGCCAGTTTCCGTCTTTAAACGTTCCATCGATGCGTATCGAAGTGCAGCTGAAAATAATGGACATGATCCTTCTCAATTGCCGGTTGCTACTGCAGGATTTTTCTATGCTGCGGATACGACGTTACAGGCACAGCAAGAGACATATAATTTTATTAATGAAGGTATGAAATTAACGAATGGTAGAGGATTTCCTAAACAACATTTTGCACAAGGAAGTGACCCACGGAATGTTATGAATATAGGGGAACCGGAACTTATCATTGAAAAAATTCTGTACCAACATGAACAATACGGTCACCAACGATATATTGGACAAATGGATTTCGGTGGCGTTCCATTTGATAAATTGAAGCGCAATATTGATTTAATTGGTACGAAAATATTGCCGGCAATCAAAAAGCATACAGCAAAAAAATAGGGGGAACTTTTCATGAAGATTGTTGGTTTGTCTGGCTCGAAAGTCGGATCAAAGACAAGAACAGCAATGGATTATACAATAAATTATATCAATGAGAATTATCCTGAGGCAGATGTAACACTAATTGATTTAAAAGATTATGATGTTCAGTTTAGTGATGGCAGGAATTTTCTAGAATATGAAGGCGATACAGGTTATGTTGCTAGAACGATTATGGAAGCTGATGCGGTTGTAATCGGTACACCAATCTTCCAAGCCTCAATCCCAGCAACATTGAAAAATATCTTTGACTTACTTCCAGAGCAAGCTTTTTTAGATAAAGTCGTAAGTATCTTGGTAACAGCTGGTTCTTCTAAACACTTTTTAATACCCGAACAGCAGCTAAAACCAATATTGTCTTATATGAAAGCACAAATTGTTCAAACGTATGTATTTATTGAAGAAAAGGATTTCTATCGCAAAGAAATTACGAACGAAGATATTTTATTCCGACTTCAAAGACTTGTTGAAGACACGGTTAGCTTAACGGAAACATATCAAAAAATACGTGAAGCAAAAGAAGCGCAGTACGGATTTTAAAGTGTCTTTAAGTTAAGGTAGTCTAAGGCCTGATTGATTTCATCAATGTCATATATTTTTTTATTAATACAAAATTGAATTACTAAATCAAACGGATGATTATCTGTTAAGGAGAAGCCGGCTGCGTGAAGCAGTTTTTCGGTTTCTTTTTCATTTAATTCTAGTGCGATTGCTAATGAAATGGCAGTTGGTTTACTCACTTGGTAATCAGGGTTCGATCGTATTTTAGAAAAATGGCGACGGTCCAGTCCAACTTTTTTATAGACATCTGCATCTTTTAAGCCTTCTTTATCTATATAATGAAATAGAACTTCAGCAAAGGACGCATCTTGTTTGTCTTTAATAAAACTCTCTAATTCATCAATAATGACATCACTTTCTAAGATAGGTTCACGCTTTAATTCACTAAATTTCATCATCGTCCGTTCTACGAGGTGTTCATTGATATACTGCTCGAGTTCATTGAGAATCTTTTTACTTAACATGGTAATCCTCCCTTTTGTCGCTTCTCAGGCGACCATAACGAATGTGAAATTAGCTATTATTATACCATGTTAACGAAAAGAAGGGATGATAGTAGATGAGGAAGTCATTAACGGAAATTATCTTTTTATTGGATCGTAGTGGATCAATGGGTGGCCTGGAAAGTGACACGATCGGTGGATTTAATGCGTTTGTTGAAAAACAAAGCAAATTAGAAGGGGAGACTATTGTTAGTACAATTTTATTCGATGATCAATACGAAATATTGTGGAATGGTAAAAATGCTAAGGAACTACAGTTAACCGATAAGGAATATTTTGTTAGAGGAATGACAGCATTGCTAGATGCAGTGGGGAAAACAATTGTAGAGGTTAGTCATCGAATTTCAAATACAGTAGAAAGTGAGAGACCAGACCAAGTGTTGTTTGTCATTACAACTGATGGATTAGAAAATGCGAGTCAAGAATTTACTTATCAAAACATCCATCAATTAATAACAAACCAAAAAGAAAAACATAATTGGGAGTTTATCTTCTTGGGAGCAAATATTGATGTTCAAAAAGAAGCAAAACGCTTTGGAATTGATGAAAGAGATGCATTTCAGTATGATGCATCTCCGAGAGGTCTAGAGAAAATGTATGAGGTCGCTAATCAAGAAATAAGTTATCGAAGAGGAAATTTGTAAATTCCAATACTATTTCGAAGGTTCGCTCTATTATACTTTTCTTTATTTGTCCAATCAAATGTTCACAATATCTCATATAAATTACGATTTGTTAAAAAAATGTGTAAATTGTGTGGTCTTTGTTGATTCCTCGCGAATTTTGTCTTATAGTATATCTGGTAGGTTTATGTCACTTACAAAACAGAATGTACTTAAAGATATTTTAGAGGATTTTAGGAGGATGTATTGTGAATTTATTAACAAGAGCAAGAAGAATTAATGCCACCTTGCAAAACTCAAGAGGTGATTCGGTTGATTATAAAGAACTTGCAGAAATACTGCGCGAGGTAATCAACGCAAACATTTTTATCGTTAACAAAGATGGTGACCTTCATGGTTTTGCCATTGTTCAAGAAATCGAAAATGACCGCATGAAGAATATGTTGGAAGAAAGACATTTCCCAGAAGAATATACAGATGGTTTAACTAGAATATATGAAACAACTGCAAATCTTGATATTGACAGTCAGTTTACTGCGTTTCCAGTAGAAAATAAAGAATTGTTTAAAACGGGCCTTACAACATTAGTTCCAATTGTTGGTGGTGGGGAACGCTTAGGAACATTAATCTTGTCTCGCCTAGATCAAGATTTCCAAAGTGATGACTTATTGTTAGCAGAATATGGTGCAACAGTTGTTGGTATGGAAATGTTACGTGAAAAATCAGAAGCAAAAGAAGAGGAAGTACGTAGCAATACCGTTGTTCAAATGGCAATTGGCTCACTATCATATAGTGAATTAGAAGCAGTAGACCATATCTTCGAAGAGTTAGATGGCGTAGAAGGTTTACTAGTCGCTTCAAAAGTAGCAGACCGTGTTGGAATTACTCGTTCAGTAATCGTAAATGCACTAAGAAAATTAGAAAGTGCTGGTGTAATTGATTCGCGTTCATTAGGAATGAAAGGTACGTACATTAAAGTACTTAACAATAAATTCCTAGCTGAGCTAGACAAGCTAAGAAGTAAATAATAGTAAAAGGACCTATTCGTGATGGCGAGTAGGTTTTTTTGATAGGAATAAGAAACAATACTGATGGTTATTACGTCTAATATCTGAGGGGGTATTCAAATGCCTGTTAAAATCTTACTTAGATATACATTTATACTATTAACCGCTGTTATTTTAGTTAGTTGTGGTCAAGGAACAAGTGAAAAAAAGGTGAATTCAAAGGACGAGGATAATTGGGAAACAGGACATGGAGAGTTACTGAGTCAAATTGGTGATGTTCAAGAAAATGAAAATACTGTACAATTTCCAGATACAGAAGATCTATGGAAAGTAACTGAATACAATGCGCCAACTGGAAAATGGTTCTTAGAAAATGGAGAAGGGCAGTTAGGCTATGGTTTAGCAATGGGAATTAAGCGACCAAATGATGACTTTGAGGTGAGGTTATTCGCCCACGAAGAAGATGGCGTAACAATGGATCGTGACATTCGAATTCAATTGACCAAGCGAGAATCTTTAAAGGAGATTGAAGAAACTATAGTTGATGATTTCGTTTATGTGGAAACGGTTTTTGAGGACGAACAAATATATGTAAATGCTTTACCTAATGAGGAAAATGTGGCTTATATTCTAACTGTTGAAGTATTAAATCAAAAAGGTGAAGTGGAAGATACTAGAATTTCCTATATTTATGTCCCTTCTGAAGAGCTAAATGCAGCAATTAAAACTGATAAAAACAATTATGCAAACAGCGATTCAGAATTAACCTTAATATTAGAGAACTACGGACCAACCTATCTCTTCTTTGGAAAATCGTACACTGTTGAGAAAAAAGTAAAAGGTATTTGGAAAACAGTACCGTTAGAATTAGCATTTGAAGATATTGGATTAAATCTCTCAGTAAATAAGACATTTGAACAACAAGTGTCAATTGAAGAATTAGATAGTGGAACTTATCGTGTGGTGAAAGACATTCAAGCATCCAATATGGAGCTTTCAGCTACTTTAGCTGCCGAATTTACGATAGAGTAAGTCATTGTAGCAAGACCAAATAAGAATTTTTCTTAAGGGCATAATACGATTGTAGAATGAACCTTAGGAGGAATCGATATGTCAGAGGAAAATAAAAATAAAAACAAAGACAAGGGAAAGCAGCGCAACGTCATTAAATACGATACACAACCTAAACGAGAAAAAATGAAAGACACCGAAATTGCTGAAGACACAGAGTTCTTAAATTTAAATGGCAAACGAAATAAACGTAGAAGAGGATAAATGCGGTAAAGCAGTATAATTCCCTAAAACATCCGGACAGTTGAATTTATTAAGTTCATCTGTCCGGATTTTCTAATGGGAAAAAATCGTGTATTCCACAATTAGAAATGGTAAAATAGAGTATTGCTAATTGACATGATATTAAGTGGGGACTATAAATGGAAAAATTTTTAACATTGGAAGCTATTGAGAAGAAAATAAATCATTTACAGAACGTGTATGAAATAGATGAAGACAAATTTTATGAGATTGTTGATGTGTGGTTGGACCATGAGGGAATAATTGACGAAAAATTAATTGGAAGTTATAAAGAGTTACTTCAAATAGTAAGCGATGAAATTTCTAACATGGAAAATACGATCGATATGACTGCAACCTGTCGAATGGGATGTGCTTTTTGTTGCTACTTTCCTATTATCGTCAATGGGATGGAAGCGAAGTTGATGAAAAAGGCTATTGCCAGTTTCCCTTCAGAACGAAAAAATCAAATTGAACACCACTTAAAGAATTACTATGAAAAATATGCTGATAAGATAGATGATATCAAAGATTTAGACCGAGAAACGGATGAAGACTTCAAGTTGAAATACAGGAAAATCCTCATCCCATGCCCATTACTAAATACAGATACAAACCAATGCATGGCTTACGAAGTTCGACCAATACCTTGTAGGACATATATGAATTATACGGACCCTGAAGTATGTAAGGACAATTTCATGCCTAAGGAAACGATAAGCTTCGAGTTTTTATACGGCGAATATATGGGGGCTTTAAATGAATTTATGCAAATCTTGTATGAAGAAGGAGATACGGGGTTTGTAGAATATCCAAATGATGTGTATGAACATGATTATTTAATCAATTGGTTTAAATAAGTTCTGCACACCTCAAAGTCGAAATACTTTACTAATAAGCAAGTTTTTGCGCAAAATAGTAGTAAGTATAACAACAAAAGAAGGTGTCGTATGAAACTGAAGGTTAGTAGTGATGCAGCAAAATGGTTCATAGAGGAATTGGATTTAGAACAGGGAGACTTTGTTCAATTTTTCTTAAAAATTTATGGTGGAATCCCAACCGTACACCCTAACTATTTCTTAGGAATGAAAGTTGGTCAACAAGGAAATATTTTTGTAAAAGAGGAAGTAGAAGGAATTAATTTTTTCTTTACCGAAGAAGACTCTTGGTTTCTTGAGGAATATAATATGGAAGTTGTTAAGAAAGATGATGAAGTAGAATATCTTTTCCACGAAGTATGACCAAGAAATCCGCAATGTGAATTGCGGGTTTTTCATAAGCCAATAACAGCAACTAAAAGGACGGTTTTATATGGATGTAAAACTTGAACTAGTTTATAGTACCCCAAAAGGAACAACGGTTGACTTTACTTCTGATATGATGCGTGCAGAGAAAGCATTATTGATCATTGAAGATCTTGAGAAAACGAAACGCTTGAAACATATTACAATAATCGACCGTTATGATAGTACTTGGACAATTAAAGACCTAATGAAACATATAGAAGGAATTCAAACAGAACCTCACAATATCACGGTTTACTTCGATGGGGGATATGATATTCAAACAAAGAAATCTGGAATAGGTTGTGCCATTTATTATGAACAAAATGGTAAAACCTATCGTTTAAGAAAGAATACATTAATTGAGGAACTCGAATCTAATAATGAAGCAGAATACGCAGCTTTTCATTTGGCACTTCAAGAACTAGAGTTGATGGGAGTACATCATTTGACAGTTACTTTTGTCGGGGATTCTCAAGTAGTGATTAATCAGATGAATGAAGAGTGGCCAGTCTATGAAGAAGAACTTTCTAAATGGGCGGACAGATTGGAGCAGAAAATGGAACAATTAGGAATTCAGCCTGAGTATAAACTTGTTCCAAGAAAGAGAAACCGTGAAGCAGACCAGTTAGCTAGCCAGGCACTTAATCATATCGATATTACAAGTGTGATGGAGTTGCCAAACTAAATCCTCAGTGTTAAAGAGTTGTTTCACTGAGGAATTTTACTTCATTTTTGTAAAAGGAATGTTAAAGTACAAGATTATGATTACACTCCAAATTGCTGCAATTAACCATGCTAATAATGGTTTTCGATAATGAATTCGTAGAGAAGTAAACATCACTATGTTAAACAATACCGACCAAGCCATATTCCATCCGTTATGATGGGTGATTAACGTAAAAAAATGCAAATTAATATATTCAACTATGGAGTACAAGGAGACCCAGAATAAAATCCAACCTATCTTTTTCCATTTTTTTGAAGGAAAGTATCCAATAAAAAGAAATATTGTCGCTGGATAGGCAACAAACATAATTAATAAATTTATGATGGTATGATTCATTAGGATTTCTTGCCCAAAGACAGTTTCTTGATACTTCCATAAACTATTATTATACGTAATAATATTGGCAAAAAAATCACAAGCAATGAAAAAGAGTATTGTAGAATAATACTCTTTCCAATTTTCCAATTTCCCCCAAAATAACACTGCTATTAAGAATACTCCGTTATAAAAAAAATGCATTACTTTCTCTCCAATTCTCTAGCTTAAATCTCTTTTTGAAGTTTTCTAGTTATTGTAAGGCTGCCGATAACTAATAAATAAAGGATCGGATATATTGGAATGGAGTACCAAGGCTTCCATCTATAGTAATGAAAAATATCAACCATTACGGATATATATTCATAAGTTAAGGCAAAAGCCGAAAAACCAATAATGTATAGGGCTTTTTTAAAGAAACTCTTCTGATGAGGAAAGAAGTTGATAAACATTAAATTGACAGTGGGATAAATAAAAAAAGTAATTAGAAAGGTTTTATAGTCAACCCCAACTTCAAAATACCCATATAATCCATATTTAAATTCAAGTACAATATCTGTCATTAGGTGTAACACAGTAACAAACAATGTAGTTACATACATATCCAATTTTGATACATTTTTTGGCATAAAATAAACGATTGCAACAAATAAGATTATCGTTGTTATTAAAAAAATCATCATCGTTCCTCCAGTAGCTATATAAATAGTTTGAAATAAATATGTAAAAATATTCCTTTATAATAAAAAAATAGTGTAGATGCTTATTATAGGTAAGCACCTGCACTATTATTCTGAGGATGATTCTGTCTTGGTCGTATGTATGACGAAGCGAAATATCAATCTTCTAATTTCAAGACACCTAATTTATTAACTTCTAAAGAATAAGTTCCTTTCGGATAGATAAATGTCCATGGCATACTCGTTTTTGGAGGAAGATGATCAACTGATATGGAGAATGAGTACTCCCCAATCAATTCATGATTCACGGTGTAACTAACCATCTGATCTTTAAATATAAATGGCTCATTTGTTGTGTTATGGACAATTGCTATGACTAGCAAATCATCTTTATGATTTTTCGCATAACGAAGGGAAGTAAAGGATATTCCTTGAGATTGGTGATAAAGGTCCATATTTTTGTTAAACACTTGAATAATGTGTTCTCGATCGTCATTAGCAATGGTTTTATCCCAGGCAGATTCAAATTGTAATTGTTGCATAAGAAACCTCTTTCAATTTTTATTTACTAAATGAACGTAAGAGTATGTATACTCTATCATAAATTGAGGTATTTGGCATTATTCCAAAGGAGATAAATCTAAAGAAGACCATCAATCACATAGAATTGATGGTCTAATAGTCTATAAAATGTTTACCTAACAATGTGGAACAGCAACAGCTGGGTTTTCAGTCCATTCTTTCAAATCTTCGTCCATTGGGAATTCCTTTGCACGGTTGATTCGAGCATATTTGAAGAATAGTAATATTACGCTAATTGTAATGATGGCACTTAAGATATAAGTGATATCCATAGGTAATCTAAATCCAATTGGTGCATTTAGAATATAGGCCGTTACAACATATGTCATGAAAATACCAGGAATGAATGCAATCCAATAGTTGCGTTTACCGATAAACAAGTACATGGCACCTACCCACAGTGCAATTACTGCTAGAGATTGGTTTGCCCATGAGAAATATCTCCAAAGTAGAGTAAAGTCCATCGTTGATAAAACAATAGATATTGCAAATAGTGGCAAAGCAATCATTAATCGCTTGATAATTTTCTTTTGTGGAATATTGAAATAGTCTGCTATTACCATGCGAGCACTTCTAAAAGCAGTATCTCCAGAAGATAGAGGTAAAGCAATGATTGAAATTACAACGATCGTCCCAATAATAGAACCAAACATCATAGTTGCCGCTTCACTTACGATACCACTTGTGCCGACGGTGTTAATTAGCTCATTTAACGAAACAGGTCCATCAAATAAACTCATTGCGGCTGCAGCCCAAACCATGGCAATGATTCCCTCACCAATCATCATTCCATAGAAAATTCCTCGCCCTTCTTTTTCTCTACCAGTTGTACGAGCAATAATTGGTGATTGAGTGGCATGGAATCCTGATATAGCCCCACAAGAAATGACTAAGAATAACAATGGAAAAATAGGTGCTTCTTCAGGGTGTATGTTTGTAAATGATAATTCTGGAATTGGTGCTTGAGTTACCACTAAACCAATCCCGAGTGAAATGGTGCTAAGTAATAAGAGAATACCGAAAATCGGGAATAACTTTCCTATGATTTTATCAATTGGTAGCATTGTAGATAGGATATAGTATACGAACACAATCCCAATTAAGATGGTTAATGCTACTTTTCCATTAATAACATCGAAAATAAGTGTAGCGGAAGAACTTACGAATACTGTTCCAACTAGTAGTAATAACAAAATTGAAAATATGTTTACGATATGTTTCATGAATCTGCCTAAAAATTTTCCTGCTAGCTGTGGAAGATGAGCCCCACCATTTCTGATTGATATCATCCCAGTTAAGTAATCATGTACTGCTCCAGCAAAGATGCATCCAATAACGATCCATACAAATGCAACTGGACCATAAAGCGCTCCCATAATTGGCCCAAAAATAGGACCAACTCCGGCGATACTAATTAACTCAATTAACGAGTTTTTTGTTTTCTTTAGTGGCATATAATCTACGTTATCTTTTTTTGTTAAGGCTGGTGTTGGACGGTCATCCTTTACACCAAATACTTTCTCAACAAATTTTCCATATGTGAAATAACCAATGATTAATAGAATAATTCCTCCAATAAATGTAAACATCTTATGTTCCTCCCTCGGGTGACTTGTTATCGTTTACATGTCCATTATAGCTAGGAAGGACAGAGTGAAGGACTTATTCTGATAAGATGTCAATATCAATAGATAAGATGTTATTTCACGTGGATAAAAAGAAAACATTAAAGCTCAAGAATTTCTCTTAATGTTTTTACATAGTTTCTGCTAACTGGTAATTGTTCATCTTTTCCTTTCATGGATAAGTTATAAGCACCATTAAACCATGGCGTTAATCGACTAACATGATCCAGGTTTACAACATAACTTTTATGCGTTCGTAAAAATGGGTAGGATGAAAGTCTTGCTTCTAACTCCTTTAAAGTTTTTTTAGTTACAAAATCACTTGTTTTAGTAAAAACCTTAACCTGCTTCTCTTCACTATGTAAATACAAAATGTCATTGGGATCTATATAAATCACCTCACCTTCAACTTCAATCCCTAGTTTATTTACATTAGTGTGTTCTAATTCAGTAGTTGTGTTCAGCTTCTTCTCAATTCGTTGTACAGTCTGCTCTAGTAAATCTTCATCATAAGGCTTAAGAATGTAGTCGATAGCTTCATATCGAAAAGCTTGTACAGCAAAATCAGGATAAGCCGTTGCAAATACTAATAAAGGAGGTTTTTTTAAGTCTAATAGAAGTTCTGCCGTTTGCAATCCACTCATCACTGGCATTTCAATATCTAGAAAAACAACTTCAGGATGTTTTCTCATCGCTTGTACTAAACAACTTTCCCCAGAATCAGCTTCACCAATGATTTCTATGCTTTGGTACTGACTTAGTAAATAAATTAATTCTTCACGGTTAAATTGCTCATCATCTACCACTAGAACACGGATTTTTTGATTCATTCTAACATCTCCCATTACTCTGGAATTAGAAAGCTAACTCTCGTTCTAACATTAGGTTTGCTTTCAATCGTCAATTTGGCTTTTTCTCCAAACATCGATACTAATCTTCGGTTTATATTATAGATTGCCATACCAGTACCTGTCTTTGATGGTACTACTTGCTTTCCGATATGAGTCATTTTTTCCTCCGAGATTCCTTCACCATTATCTGTAACTGATACAAGAATGGAATGATCTTGTTTTTGTATAGTAATTGTTATTTTCCCATTTGCTGCGATGTTTCTTAACCCATGTTTTATAGCATTCTCTACAATTGGTTGTAATGATAATGGTGGTATTTTCTTGTTTAACAGGGTTTTATCAATATCATAAAATACTTTTAAACGATTGCTGAAGCGTGTTTCTTCTATTTCAAGATAAGCTTTTACATGTTGTAGTTCTGATTGGATGGGAGCTTCAGTAATCGTAGTGGAAGATACATTTTGTCTTAAAAAGTGTGAAAGTGCTAGTAATAGTTTTCGTGCCTTTGTTGGATCAGTTCGTATTAAGGATGTAATCGCGCTCAATGTATTAAAGAGAAAGTGTGGCCTCATTTGCGCTTGCAACGCCATGATTTCGGCTTCTTTGGCAAGTTGCAATTTCTTTTCTGCTTCTGCAATCTCTAATTGATTACTCAATAAATCACTTAGCCCTAATATTAACTCTTTAACGGTAGAATTAATTTCATTCTTTGATTCAAAGTAAAACTTTAATGTTCCGATCGTTTTATTTCTCTGTTTTAGGGGAGCGACTAGTACGGCATTTAGTGGACAATCTTTATTATCACAATGGATTGCTTTATCATTAGCGATAATTAATTTACCTGATTGAATAGTATCTCTTGTTGCTTTTGTTTGGATTTGACTTCCTTGAACATGGTGGTCACTGCCTAACCCTACATGAGCTAAAATCATTTCTTGGTTTGTTATGGAGACGGCAGTTGCTTTTGTTTCGCGATATAATATCTCACATACTTCTTTAGCAGATGGTTCATTTAACCCTTTCCGTAAATGGACAAGGGTTTGATCAGCAATTCGAAATGATAATTGTGCTTGATTTGCACTGATTTTTTCCTCTTGATTTAAGACGTTCTGAATAATTAACATAAATAGTGCACCACCAAAACCATTGGCAAGCACCATCGGAAGGCCGATGGTTTGAACAAGTGGTATGACTTTTTCTATTGGCCTTGATAACAAGAGAATGAGTGCCATTTGGATGACTTCTGCAGTTGCAGCAATGAAAAATACTTTTGGTAGGGGAATATTTCTCTCTTTTTTATGAAAATAGGCTGAAAATATACCTGCAATAATAGCTGCAACACCACAACTTAATGCAGTATATCCACCCAGCATATAACGATGAAGTCCTGCTAGAATACCTGCACCAATACCAATTTTATATCCACCAAGCAATCCACCTAAAACAACACCAATAACTCTGAAGTTTGCGATGGCCTCATCTTCTTGAACATTGATTGTCCATCGATCAATATCTAATGTGTCGGAACTAAAAGTAAGTCCTGCATATGTACCTACGATCCCAAATACTCCAAAGAAAAGTACAGCCTTATACTGCTGCATTTGATTCAAAGGGGTAGAAGATACCATATTTTGAAATAAAGGAAGCCTAGTTAAAGAGAAGGCTATCAGAACGATAATCCCTAGTCGTTCTAACATTAAAATTAATAACGTGTACATATTGTCAGTACCTTTCTATCAAACCATTGTATTTATCTTAGGATGAGATAAAAAGGCCCTGTTTAATCATTCTAGAAAAGCGAGTGTATGAAGGTATATTTAAAAAGGTCAATGAGCTGTACTCATTGACCCTATCTAATAAATAGTTCAATAATAGCGATAGCACCGGATATAAAACTAATCCCTGTTCCAATGATCCATTTTAGCAGTTTCATTTGACTTGCATGTAGATTGGCTTCCATTCGTTCCTCTAACTTTTCTAAGTCCGCTTTCGTAACTACTTGCTCTTCTTTTAATCTTTCATCAATTAGTACATGAACATCATTTTTATCTGTCTTCGTTTCGATTTGTTTTTCTTGATCATTGTGTTTTTCTTCGAGTTCTTCAACTTTTATTGCTATCCCTTCCTGCTTAGCATTTAAATCACTCATAAAAACCATCCTTCGTCAATGCGTCCTTTTTACATCATATGCATTTTATCGAAATGGTGAAAAAGGCATCGTAAATTAAAGGATAAATTAGTCAACGTAACAAATAATGATAGTAATCTAACAGAAAGATAGGTGGTTACTATGGATAGTCAATTTAGACCAGGAGAAGTAGTTTACATTATTATTAGAAACCCTCATGCACAAGATGTTGCACAAGTACAGCAGGCAGCGGTTGTAGAAAATCCTGATAATCCATCTGAACTCGCACTTTTTGCCCATGAAACATATTATCCTTTATCTGATGAATTTGCATTATTTAAATCAGAGGAAGAAGCCGAACAAGCCTACCAAGAAGCATTCGGTTCGGTAGACATTGAGGGATTTTATGGTTAAACCATTTGTTCCACAGTTAGTATATGTTGAACCACGTGCATTGGAATATCCGCTTGGGAAAAAGCTGTTGAAGAAATTTGAAGACATGGATATCGAGATAAGGGAAACAACCTCACACAACCAAATCCGTAATTTGCCAGGTGAAAACCATTTTCAAAAATATCGTATGGCAAAATCAACGCTAGTTGTTGGAGTTAGAAAAACATTAAAGTTTGATACATCAAAACCTTCTGCTGAATATGCCATTCCATTTGCCACTGGTTGTATGGGACATTGTCATTATTGCTACTTGCAAACTACGATGGGCAGTAAGCCGTACATTCGAACGTATGTCAATGTAGAGGAAATATTTGACGCTGCAGAAGAGTACATGCGTGAACGGGCACCTGATCCAACACGATTTGAAGCTTCTTGTACCTCAGACATAGTAGGAGTCGATCATTTAACACATACATTAAAAAGAGCGATTGAATATTTTGGTGAATCGGAACACGGACGGTTGCGTTTTGTAACAAAGTTTGCCCATGTCGATCATTTACTAGATGCGAAACATAATGGCAAGACAAGGTTTCGTTTTAGCATTAATGATGATTATATAATTAAATATTTTGAACCTGGAACATCTAGATTAAACGAACGAATTGATGCTGCAGCTAAAATTGCAGAAGCTGGTTATCCTTTAGGGTTTATCGTGGCACCAATCTATCTTCATGAGGGATGGAAAGAAGGATATAAGGAGATGTTTGAAAAACTCGAGGCAGAGTTGCCATCCTATGCCCGTAAAGATTTAACCTTTGAAATGATTCAACATCGTTTTACGAAACCTGCCAAAAGAGTTATTGAACAAAATTATCCCATGACTAAATTAGAATTAGATGAGTCGAAACGAAAGTGGAAGTGGGGAAAATATGGTATAGGAAAGTACGTTTATACCACTGAGGAGCAAGAGGATATTAAGGACACGCTGGGTGGATATATTAATCACTACTTTCCAGAAGCTAAGATCGAATACTTTACTTAAAAAGAAAGAGAGTTAAGACAAAAGTATTTTTGATATATCAGATCTTAACAATAGGAATTAATTCGGATTTGTTTAGATTGTGAGAAAATTATAGACTAGGCATAATTTCCACCGCTTCGGAAAATACACTTCGCTTTCCGCGGGCGGCTGGTGAGCCTCCTCGAGCTTCGCTCTCCGGGGTCTCACCTATGCCTCTGCTCCCGCAGGACAAGTAATGCTACGGCAGCATTATCATCGCACGAAGGAAATTGCTCTTTATTTCCGAGGAGTCTACGTGTATTTCCTCCACTAGTTTGGGAATCATTGGAAATTAATAAAACTCTTACTTTGATTCTATTAACTAAAATTGACGGCCAAACATCTAAAAACGAAAGAATCAGAACCTCTTTTTAGAACATTTGTCTTTAGAGTGGTTATTATTATTTTTTCCTAGCCTCTTTCATGGTTTAATTTTTATTCGAAACTTCCCTTAAGGCATTCTGAAATACTAAATCTAACTTTTTTGTCACTCCTTGGTTACGAAGAGGGGGTTGTTTATGTAAGTGATGCTTAATATCTTGTAATGATTTGGTGATGTAGGTATTAAGAGCATTAATATTATTAGGCACAACGTTCGTTTGTCCCAGTCGTTTATCTTGTAAAATTTCCTTTATGATCTTTTCAATCTCTTCATCACTTACAACTTGTTCCACTACTAAGTCCATATCCAAAGGTGGAAACGCATTGTGTTTTTTTATCCATTTACATATTAATATTGGTCTTAGGACGTTAATTAACAGTTTTACAGAATGATTACAATCGCCATCGAACTTTTTAAAATTACTCGATGCCATATTCACATAATGATGAAGGCAAGTAGTTGCAGAAAATACGGTTGGTTCCAGTTTTTTTATAGTCTCTATCGTAGTCGAATGTTGATAGTAGAGCATTTCCGAATGAAGCCATTCTAACAATGTCGGATTAGACTTTCTGAACAAACGGAGAGTCTTCGTTAATTCCCAACCACTAATATCCAGTGTATCAGAGATTTTTTGTTCAATGACATCCTTTCTTTTTCCAACTCCAATAGGGTCAATTCGTAAGTATTCTTTTGTTGGATACATATAAATAAACCGGACGTCGTAATCACTCATTGGCGATTCTAATCCCCAACTCCGGCTACCAGCTTCACATACATATAAGACAATAATTCCTTCATCATTCTCTAATTGCTTTATATAATCTTGAATGACATTTTTCACTGTGCTAATCCCCTCAGCATGCTAAATTTATTTATAATGAAAAAAAGATTCACGTTTGCTATGATATACATGTTATCTAGCAATGTAGGAGGTGTCAATCTGATTGCGTATTGGTAATCAGTCACCATGAGCTACTGGTTTGTATTAAACATTTTCTTATTGATTTTCGCAATTTGGCAAGTTGTGACACACGCATTATTTCCGGCTTTGCCTTCACACGTTATTGTCGGCTTTATAGGATTTTTATTCTTTTTATTTAATTGGACAAGGAATGCGGTTTTTGCAACGATTCGAACAGTACCAGAACGGAAAAAGAAGATTAAATTAGCGAATTTATCGAAAAAAGTTTTGCCATTTCATAGGTGGACAGGTACAACAGCATTACTTCTAATTATAGTCCATGCCATCATGGTGATCTCAAATTTAGGGTTTACCATGAAAAATGAAAAAATGCTTGTTGGGCTATTAGCGTTAATCATAATGGTTCTTTTAGTATTTACAGGGTGGTATCGATTAATTAAGCCATCAGGAACGGTTCGAAAAATTCATCTCTGGTTAGGAATGTCCTTATTCATGATGATCGCTATTCATTTATTGCTATAAAAAAACAGTGTGATAATCCACACTGTTAGTTAATGTTGCATATTTCGATTGGACAACCTTCACATCCGATTTCGTCTTTTAAGTAGTCTAGATCTTTGACTAAGATTTCACCATTTTTCATAACTGCTATTTTATCTTTTTTACGTAATTCTGCTAGCATACGATTGACGCTTTCACGTGTTGCTGCGCAGAAATTGGCTAATTCTTGATTTGTAAAACTAATATTAATTAACCAACCATCTTTATGTTCAATGCCATAACTATTTACAAGACGGATAAGCGTAGAATATAAGGCACCTTTTTTACCATTTAATAATAGGTCTCTTATTTTTGATTGGAATTTTCGCATATGGTTACTAGTCCATTTCATAAACTCAAATGTCAACATACTATTTTCTAATAATGCTCGTTCCAATTTATCTTTGTTTATAACGATAACCTCACCAGGTTCTAATATTTTTGCACTGAGTAAGAAGGCAGGGTTATCACTAAACAATGTTAACTCACCAATCAGATCATTTTTTTTACATATTCTTAATATCAGTTCTTTCCCATTAGCTGCAAGCTTGGACATTTGAACAATGCCTGATTGGATAATGTATATATCGTGTGCTTCTTCACCTTCATGAAAAATATACCCATCTTTCTCTATTTTACGAATAGTACCGATGGACTCTAGGAGTTCTCTTAACTGAGGAGAAATGGGCTCATCTCTATGTTTCCCTTTTAATAAAATCTCTGCCTGTGATTGCATTTTGCATCACACCCTTTCCCTTACTCTATGGTTACATTCTAACACGCTAAAATATGTACCCGTTGCGACGAAATTTACAAATTTATAACAATTATTTGTCGTATTACTAGATATATCTTGTAATGTGTGGCATGTTTACGTTAGAAGTACAAATACTAAAATGAACGTTAAATAGGAGGGGAAAGTGATGGAACTTACTGTTAAATGGAATGAAAAAATGGCCTTTTCTGGAATGACGCCATCAGGGCATGAACTTAAGATGGATGCTGCAGAATCGGTTGGTGGAGAAAATACAGGAGCAAGACCAACAGAATTATTAATGAATGCTGTTGCTGGTTGTACAGGCATCGACATTATTTCTATCTTAAACAAAATGAGATTAGAGCCAACATCTTTTCAAATGGATGTAAAAGGGGAACGTGCAGAAGATCATCCGAAAAAATTTACGGGTGTTCATATTCACTATGCTCTAGAGGGTGAGTTACAAGAAGACAAAGTTGTTCGAGCGATTCAGTTATCGAAAGACAAATATTGTTCTGTCTCTCATTCGCTAAGTGCTACCATTACTGCGAGTTACTCCATTAATGGAAAAAAAGGAGAACAAGAGGTTTAACTTTTGTTTGGTAATTTTTTACTATTGTTGTATGTTTTTTTATAAAAAGGGCAAACTATCTCTGACTCTTCAATAAAGGAGGTAGTATACGATGAATGGAATCCAGCGTTTGGCGTTGGCATTAATTATTATCGGTGCAATCAATTGGGGACTAATAGGTTTGTTTCAATTTGATTTAGTAGCTGCCATTTTTGGTGGACAAGAAAGTTTACTTTCAAGAGTTGTTTACACATTAGTAGGTATTAGTGGTCTTTATGCTTTATCCTTATTATTTAAATCAGATGAAGCATATGCCAGTCAAAGACGACTAAGAACCGATACGTAGAATTAATTGTAAACTGGAGCTGTCTCAGATCGTTGAGGCAGCTTTTTGTTTTGTCATTAAATGCGTTTTTAGTTTTAAAAAAATGGTTTGGGAAAAGTCTATACAAGTCAAAAGAAGAATGAAACTCCTATTTATTCTATACTAGTTGATGTTAAAAGGAAGCAATCCAGATCACACCGGTTGCTTCCTTTTAGTAAATTCAGAGATATCTAGTGGAAACTTCACTTATGAATTATTTTGCAAATTTATGATTTCCAATGGTAACTGTTACTTCACGTGATAAAATCCATTCACTTGATGATGTTTCTGGATTATAGAAGTAGATAGAACCATTTCCTTGTCCACGGAAAGCAATTGCTTCATTAACAGCTTTCATATCTTCAGAAGTATATCCTTCATTAATCGTGCCATTTTGTACTGGTGAAAATGCATAATATCCACCTGAACGCTCATATATAACTTCTTTAATCGTATCTGGAAATTCACTATGGTCGACACGATTAAGGATTACTGTCGCAACAGCAACTTTCCCCGCATATGGTTCTCCTTTAGCTTCAGCATGAACTAGTTTAGCCATAAGTTTTTTATCTTCTGTTGAGATAGCATCAGGTACTTTGATTGTTTCTCCAGCATATAAGAAGATTCCGGAGCGATTATTAGCAATCTGTAAGTTAGCAACACTCGTCCCATGCTTTTGAGCGATTGACCAGAATGTTTCTCCACTTTTTACAGTATATGAAGCAGCATCAGCACCAGTTGGCATAACGAGTAATCCAAATGATACAGAAGCAGCTATTAATAGATTTTTAACTTTTTTCATTTGTAAATCCTCCTAGTTGTAGTTTTGAAAGGTGATATCTTTGCTACAACTAAGAGATTACTAGATGTAATATAGTTTATCAGTAGCTAAATTTTTCCATATATTTTTTGGAGGGAGAAGTATAGATGCTTCAAGGAATAAGTTACATATTGGAAATATTAGGTAATTGTGAAAAAATCCCATTTAATGGTTTTGTTGGTAGCGGAAGGTTAAAGTATGACAGATATTACTGAAATGTTACTAGCACATTGGATATTAACGTGAGGTGGACTAGGACCATCCTGTCTCCACCTCAGTCGTTATCGTCTATGAGGAAAGTAGTTCAATTTTATGGTAGGTTTCCTTATCACATATAATATATAATTCTGCATCATTAGGAATCTTTTCATCTAGTCTTCTATTAATATCAAGTTGATCCCTATCGGCTATTAAAGTAGCACCTTGGGCGAGGAGATCCTGAAATGCTTCCTTATACGTATTCCAATTCTTATTCGATATTTTGTATAAATCGTCTCCATATTGTCTGCTGAGAAGTTGTGAATATACTTTACTAACTCCCTGGTACAAGGCAGCACGTACAGCCAACGAAGATATAGTTTCTTGTGATTGGATAAATTCATCTACTTTAACATGTTCAAAGTTTGAGAGATGTTCTTTATTTAAGACTTCTACAGTTGTATGGACAGCTGGTGCTAATCTTTATACTACAATCGCAACGTTCAACGTCTTTGCATCACGCAATGAAGAGTCTGGGATTGTATCATCTGAAAAGACGATAACAGATTTTGCTTTATTAATATTTGCTTTATATAATGTTTCTTTCTCAGTAGGGGAGCCCTGTATGTAATGTACTCGTTCGTTTGACACATCTACTGGGGATCTTTCAAGTGTATCAATCAGTACTACTTCTACTTTTTGATTGGATTTTAGTAATTCATTAATTGCAGATTCGCTTTTCTTATTCCAACCGATAATAATGATGTGATCTTGATTGGTATAGTTCATCTATGATTTTTCCTAGGACAATACCTACTAAGCCAATTCCAAATAGATACATAAAAATGGAAAATAACTTCCCAGCAGTTGTTACTGGTGAGAAATCGCCATAGCCAACAGTAGTAAATGTTGTTAGGACAAAGTAAAAAGCATTAAGAAGGGAATTAAAAGTTGTAGGTTCTATCAAATAGATGGTTACTGTACAAAAGAAGGTAAAAACGATAGTGGATACAAACAATGTAAGATTGCTCATTTTAATTAGGTTTAATCCTAGTCTAAGAAAAAAATGCATACACAATCCCCCGAAACTCATAAAAATTTAGAATATAAAAAAAGTATAAAGGAAATGGCTGTATTTTGTAAGATAAAAGGCGAATAAAAAGTGGCTATGCACCGATTTTTTTGCCTGTAGGAGCAACGGAGAGGATATTGTTTATCTTAAATGTACGTACTTGTTTACGGTAATAGCAGAATGCCACAATAGCATTCTCCTTAATGTCGACAACCCGTATAATACGTTGGGTTATGTTATTTGATTGATCCATATAAAAAATCATTAAATTTTGTTTACGTTGTTTCGATTGTAGATATAAATTATTCATCATTTTAATCACCTCAACTAGAACAAGTGTTCTGAATGTATGTTCTTATATTATCATGGCCTCATAACAAATGCAAGGTTATTTTTCTTCTTCTTCTGTTTCCTCCTCTGCCTCTTTTTCATCTTCATTATCCTCATCTAGATCAAGCCACGATAACATTTCACGAACAACGGTATTGATTTTTTCATCTACTGTTTCGTCACCATATTTCTTCTTAGCTAATTCAATGTTTTCAAAAACATCATCAGTAAATTTAATTATTGGTTCATCTTCTTCTAAGTTATTAAAAAGTTCGAGAATATCATCTAATGCTTTATCAAACTTTTTCTTTTCTTCTTCGTTAGCCTTCATTTATATCACCCCGTATTAGGATAACCAACCAACACAAAAAGTAAGCATAAAAATAAAAAGAATTGAGTCGGCATATAAATTAATAAGAATTGATAATTGGAGGGGGATTTCTTATGGGAGAGAAGAGAAGGAGTTTTATTTTAAACCCGATATTTTGGGTAATTGTTTTAATAATAGGTGCGGGTGTTTGGGGTTTTCTTTCTAATTTATAGGCAAATAAAAAGAATCGTTATCTTGTTTATGAAGATGACGATTCTTGTGTTTTGTACGGTATATATTATCTTTTTTAGTCTTCGTTTTTCTTGTACGTAAATCTAAACCTACATATGGACTACGGTTTATTTCTGGATTCAGCCTTCCTTCGCGAATCAATTTGCTTCTTTTCTTCTGTGCATTCGACTTTCCCATGTGTCACACTCCTTAAACTTTTGCCTATATTATATATGGAAAATGTAATTTTGAAAAGATTTAGTCTGCTTCCGTCTCTAGACGGAGATTTTTCTACATACAAAGGAGGGAAATTTTCTTTTGTAAAATCAGCCGTGGTGCCGAGGTTAAAAAGCCTCATGGGGAGTATGATAGTACTATAAGATAACCAATGAGGAGGAAGTAAATTATGTATAATGAAATATATTCAAGTATCGCGAAGGATAGAATGGAAGAGATGAGAAAGGCTGCAAAACAACAAAGAACTGCAGTAATGGCACGTAATAATAAAAGAAAATTAAATCTTTCCGTTAAGAAACCTCAAATTGCACTATTTTTACGCACAAGAAAAGCTAGCTAAAACCAAATGAAACTCCTCCTGTTGGTTGAAGGAGGAGTTTTTGATTTGGTGGGTATGCGCTTCGCCGGTGATCAGCAGAGTATATAATTCGCTCGCCTCAGGGAGAGAAGCGATCCCCAGGGTAAGGAAATCGCTCGCCCTTGGGTAAGAAGTGATCCCCACAAAAGTGAACTCGCTCGCCCCAGGGAAAGAAGTGATCCCCAGGGTAAGGAAGTCGCTCGCCCTTGGGTGAAAAGTGATCCCCACAATAGGAAATACGCTCGCTCTCTATTCAGAATTGATCTCCATAGTTGATAACTCGCTCACCATTGGTACAAAAACAATCCCCAACCCCTTTATTCATTCCCAAATGTTTGGTCAAAAGTATTCATTTCAGGATCTTCTTTTAATTCTTTAACTGGATATGGACTCTGTTTTAGTTTTTTATCCATTTGCATTCCAAATTGTTGGCCTTCATTATCATTGATAATACTTTCTCGTGGACCATCAAAATGGGGATTTTTCATCCCATAGTCCCTGTCTTTATCATTCATAACAACACCTCCTATTAATAGGATGCTTAATTCACGCTTATTTTAGTAAAAAGTATGAAGAATGCTTTACAATTATTTTCATCAGGACTATAGTAGTATTTATGCAAAATAGTTACCTAGGTAACTATTTTTAATTGGAGGATATTTATGGTTAAAAATCAAGATATAATTCACCAACTGAATCAAAAGGTTCGTTACATTAATAAACATTTAAACGATTGTTTAAAAAATCATGGTTTATATAATGCACAGTGGTCGATTATTTACTATTTATATAAGAACGGTGCGAAAACTCAAACTGAAATCACTCAATACTTTCATGTGGAGGCACCTACCGTTACAAGAACATTAAAACGGATGGAAGCCAATGGTTGGATTAGCAGAACTCAAGGTCAAGATAAACGTGCGCGATTAATTCAGTTGACTGATAGTGCTAAAGAGAAATACTTTGATATTGAAAAATCTGTAGCTTCTCATGAAGAAAAAATGCTGGAGCAGTTATCAGAAGAAGAAAAAAATGTTTTTTATCAATTAATACAAAAGTTAGTTTAGCATAGTAGAGGAGAGGTAACATCATGAGTAATCATAAAGTTCCTATTTGGACAAAGAGTTTTATCAGTATATCATTAACACAATTTATTGTATTTGTTGCTTTTTATGCATTGCTTACGACGTTACCAAATTATGTGATTCGGAATCTTGGTGGAACAGAAGCACAAGGTGGATTAGTCGTTACAAGTATGCTTGTGGCAGCAATTATAATGCGGCTGTTTTCTGGAACATTACTAGAAAAAATGGGGAAGCAAAAGTCGCTAATTTGGAGTACTATTTTATTCTCTTTAACGATGTTTTTATACATCTGGGTCGATGGGTTCATCCCATTATTAATTGTAAGGTTTATTCATGGGATTTCATTTGGATTTTTAACGACTGCAACCAGTGCGATTGCAGCAGATTTAGTCCCAGATGAACGAAGGGGAGAAGGGCTTGGTTATTTTGCTATGTCAATGAATATAGCAATCGTTATTGGACCTTTCTTAGGGTTGTCATTAATTCAGGTTGCAAGTCCTCAGTTATTGTTCATTGTATTAAGCTTTATCATGGTTGGTGGGGTTTTCTTAGCATTCTTGGTAAATGTTCCAAACGTGGCAGTACAAGTAAATGCGATTAAGAGAAAGTTCTCTATTCATGATTTATTGGAGTTTAAAGCATTTCCAATTGCTATTATTGGTAGTTTAGTTGGGATTGCCTATTCTAGTATTTTATCGTTTATTTCTGTTTATGCGACTGAAATCGATTTAGCTCATGTTGCTAATTATTTCTTTATTGTATTTGCAGCAGTTATGATTATTTCTCGTCCTTCATTAGGACAACTATTTGATGTAAAAGGTCCAAAATATGTAATTTTTCCATGTGTATTTATTTTTGCTGCTGGATTAGTAATGTTAAGTTTTACTAACACAGCCTGGATGTTTTTAGTGTCAGCAGTATTAATTGGATTGGGCAGTGGTTCTTTATTACCTAGTTTCCAAACGATGTGTATACAAGCAGCAGATAAGCATAGAAGTGGACATGCTACATCTACCTTTTTTATTTTCTGGGATTCAGGTATCGCCCTTGGTTCTTATTTACTTGGCATGATCGTAGCCCATTATAGCTTCCAGGCTTTATATATGACAGCTGCAGCAACTTTAATAGTTGTAATTGGGTTGTTTATGATTCAACAATCTTGGCAAGGAAAGAAAATAAAATTTGAGAGGGTACCAACTGAATCAGGGAATCAGGTTGGTTGATGTGTTCGGACATTTAATACGTTAAATCTTATAATCTGGCAATTTTAACTTCCCTGAGGACATTTAGTACGCTATTTACTAGTTTTATCAAATAAATTTACCTGTATATCCCAAATAACGGAACAGATGTCCTTGAGATATCGAAAAAGCTGCATATTGGGTAAATAACGGAATGGATGTCCGCAACCCCCCCGCACAACCCACGCAACCGCACAAACGCCACAACCACAAAAGGAGCAAGGACACCAATCCTTGCTCCTTTTCATATGAATTAATACACTTTATCCCCATTAAAGATGGAATTTTTCACGACAACATAGTCAACATGTCTAATGGCATCAAGTGTGTTGCCACCAGCATAGGAGATACTAGATTGTAAGTCTTGTTCCATCTCAATTAATGTATCTTTCAATGGACCTTTGTAGTCCACGTACATCTTCTTACCTTCCACGTTTTTCTTTTCACCTTTTTGGAATTCTGAAGCAGAACCAAAATATTCTTTATAAAGCTTTCCTTCCTTTTCAACCGTTTCACCTGGTGATTCTTCGTGGCCGGCGAATAGAGACCCGATCATTACCATAGTTGCTCCAAAACGAATTGACTTGGCAATGTCACCATGAGTACGAATACCGCCGTCAGCAATTAAAGGTTTAGTAGCAGCTTTTGAACACCATTTTAAAGCTGCTAATTGCCAGCCACCAGTACCGAAACCAGTTTTGATTTTCGTTATACATACTTTACCAGGACCAATTCCAACCTTCGTTGCATCTGCTCCAGCATTTTCCAATTCTCTTACTGCTTCTGGAGTACCAACGTTCCCTGCAATAACAAAGCTTTCAGGAAGATGAGTTTTAATATGTCGAATCATTTGGATAACGGCATCGGAATGGCCGTGTGCAATATCGATCGTAATAAAATCTGGTGTTAACCCTTGATTTGCTAATTCTTCAATAAATAGGTACTCTTCATCTTTTACCCCAACACTAATCGATGTAATTAAGTTACGAGCATTCATGTTTTTAATAAAATCGATTCTTCTTTCTGGTTCAAAACGGTGCATGATATAAAAATACCCATTTTCAGCTAATTTTAAAGCAATTGTTTCATCAATAATGGTCTGCATGTTAGCAGGAACGACCGGTAATTTAAATGTATGTCCACCTAATGTAACGGTTGTATCACATTCTGAACGACTTCTCACAATGCATTTTGCAGGAATTAATTGTATATCTTCATAATCAAATACGTTTTCCATATCCACACACTCCTAAACACGAATAATAATTATAATTTATATTTTAATTGTT
Source organism: Ornithinibacillus halophilus (assembly GCF_900129485.1). Lineage (GTDB taxonomy): Bacteria > Bacillota > Bacilli > Bacillales > Amphibacillaceae > Ornithinibacillus > Ornithinibacillus halophilus. The sequence goes on along the minus strand of NZ_FQVW01000024.1, from coordinate 11,113 downwards.
CGTCTTTAATTAATTTACAACAAGATCATTATATTGTCAAAGTAATTATCATTATTTAATTGTGGAAGGGAAAAGTAAAAATATGTAAAGCGGTTCAATATCAAGACTTCACAGCTTTAATTAATAAATAGGAGAGATACTTACTATGAAGAAATTAATGATATTACTTATAGTGCTTATATCGTTCCACGTTGTTATTGCCAAGGAAATACAAGCCTCAGAAGGTACATCACATATGATCTTAATTCCACCGGAAAATCCCTATTATCCAATGCCTATATTGGAATATGATTTTAATCATGATTCACAGGTGGAATATCTGATCCCATTTACGAATGAAAAATATAATGAATACGGGGTATCCCTATGGCTAAAATCCGAACATACTGGCATTAAAAAATGGGAAACCAAACAACGAGGAATTGGACTGTCCTATTCAGCATTGGTTGATCTTACTGGTGACGATGTAAAAGAGTATCTATTTGGAGTAAAAATAGGTGCTTCTGCTGGCAATATATTAAGCGTTTTTGAACGGAAGGGAAATCATTTAGAAAAACGTGCTGAATGGAACTACCATATGATAGAACCTTTCGAAGGTGGTATAGCATTATGGGACCGGATATTAGCCGATGCCTATATTGTGGATGTACTGAAATGGAATGGAGAAAAATTTGTATTTGATGAACAATTATTTAGTGAATACTATCCGACAATAGAAATATTTTATAAAGAAAAGATACAAAAGCTGGATGCTTGGTTTTATTGGTATGCATTAGCTGATGCACAGATAAAAGCAAACGAGATACAAAAAGCGAGAAATTCTATTAACTACGGAATATCTTTAGCTGAACAATTAGGAATGCCAGATGTTGTAGATAAATTTAAAGACTTTAAAGAGCAAGTACAAAACCACTAACGATCACTTCCAAATCGCAGCTTAACTTACCACTTTGAAGAATTTTTTGGTAATATAGATAAGATGATACATAAATAAAAGTGGGTGTCTTACATCCAGTTATAGATTAAGAAATCAATTTAAAAAAGTTACTGGAGGACATAGAGATGATTCATGTAAAAACAGAAGTAAAACAGTCAAAAGTTCATGGGGAAGGGTTGTTTTTATTAGAGCCAGTAAAAAAAGGGGATATTATTGCCTCTTTAATTGTCGATGCAAAGATAATGACAGAAGAAGAATATCAAGAAGAACAACGAAAAAATAATGAAATTGTAGTTAAAACTGGAGTACGTTTCGCAGGAGAATATTTCTTATATAAGGATACAATCGATAATGAAGAATATATTAATCATTCGAATGATCCTTCTATGCTGTATCATTGTGGAATCTGCTTTGCTAAAAGGGATCTAGACGCTGGAGATGAGCTAACGGTAGACTATAAATATTTCTTAGCTAGAGACGATATCTTCCAATTTTCAGATGAAGATACGAGTCAAAAAGTGGATGGAATGGACCCTAAAAAAGCCATGATTGATTCTGCAAAAGAATTAATCGAACTTTGGAAGTAAACGGGGTAATAGCCATGGAGAAACATTGGATTGAACGTTTTATAAATGATAATTTCTCAGAATCAGAGCTGAATAGGATGATGACAGAGTATCCATTATTTGTAGCTCAACGTGTAAGAAATATGCTAGAACAACATAATCCTATTGATGCAACTAAGGCAGCTTTAAAGCTATTTGAAATTGTAATTCATTTTAAATCATATTACGTGTTTTCTTATTACTTACATCTAATTAATAATGACCCGGAATTTTCAGAAGACCGACGAATCAACGCTTTTGTAAGAGGGAAGATTGATCGTCTTTCATATGGAGATATGTATGGGCTATTAAAACGAATTTTAAAGCATATGAAGCAACAAAATAAACTGGGGGATTTTGAGGATTTCTATAAAGCTACTAAACATACAAGCTATAACCGCGCGATGGATCGACTTATTAATCTTAGAAATGATATAGCCCATGATCGGGTTGTAATTACCAATTTTAATAGTAATGAAATTGGGGAAACGTTTTTTAAATTATTAGGAACGGTGTTAAAACGAAGTAAGCATTTATTACAATATCGAATCATAGTACCGATTAGAAGACAAGGTTCAAATGCGTATGAAGTATCTATTTTTAAAGGGTCACACTCGGTCCCATTATTTGGTGTTTGTCCAACGAATGAAAACTTAATTGATGATACGGTATATTTAACCAATGAGGACAATCAATTTTTCATCAATTTATCTCCATTTTGGGCATTCTTACCAACACCTGAATCGGCAACAAAAAAACTGTTTCTATGTACTGTCGAAGGAGAAGACAAATCCGTTTGTTGTGTAGAGTATTTTAATAACAAGAAATTTTATAGTGAAGAAATGAAACAGCGATTTGATCAAACATTATTATCGCTAATGCCTGATTACAAGTATCAAAAAGACTCGTATCAAAAAGGATTTAATTTACTATGTAAACGTCAGACGGTCCATTTAACAGTAATGAATCAATATGGTGACTTGAAGACGGAGCATTTTATTCAAATTAAAAAAATAAAAGATAACCCAAATCAAAAAGAACAAGATAAAGTGAAATTAGATTACCATGATGCTCCATACTATCCGATTTCTGATGATGAATTTCAGTTAAAGGCCTCAGATGATAATGGAAATGAACTACCAATACTATATGACATTCACAATGATGGTTTTAGAGATTTTCGAATTGGAACAGGAAAACCATTAGCACTTGATGAAGAAAAGAAAATACACATGAGTTGCTTTGAACCATCGTTAATGAAACCATTATTTGAGGAATGTGAGGACTATTATGAATTTGATTTTTCGGAACCAACAGAGGACTTTGAATTCTATATTCACTTTCCAAAAGGCATCCAAGTAAAAACGTGCTCGATGTTTTATCTTGGAAAGGATAAGCAAGACCCGATCAATCGTAATATGACCTATGATATCTTAAATGAAGAGGACGGTCGTCAAATGATTTATGCGCATATTCATCGACCTGTCATTGAAGAAGCTGTTAAAATAGAATTTACAGTTAACATCGATCATTTATCAGGGTCAGATAACGAAGCTGACAGTAATAAGTTTTATGTTGGAATGAAAACGTATGAATTACTAAAAGACTCCGAGCAACGAAAATGGCAAGTAAAACAAGAAGAAGACGGAACGATTATTTTAAAGCCAGAATAAGTACTATAGGTTTAATTACTCGTTTGTTCTGGAGAAAATAATTAATAATTTGAAATAAAAATAAAGGATGATGAATTTGGCAGATACACATACCTTTTCTAAGGGTGAAGAAATAGCAAATGCAATAACACATGGAATTGGTGCTGTGTTAAGTCTGGCAGGACTTGTTGTACTAATTGTTTTTTCCTCTGTCCACGGTAGTGCATGGCATGTTGTAAGTTTTACAATATTTGGAGCAACAATGTTTATTTTGTACATGTCTTCAACTCTAGTACATGCAATGCCACCAGGAAAAGCAAAAGATTTATTTGAAATCTTTGATCACTCATCAATCTACTTTTTTATTGCAGGTACCTATACACCTTTCACCTTTATAGTTATTCAAGGTGCATTAGGGTGGACGATGTTTGGAATTGTTTGGGGCCTAGCAATAGGAGGAACAATATTCAAGTCATTCTTTGTAAAGAAATATTTGTTTACATCAACTATTCTCTATCTCGCGATGGGATGGATGGTCATTATTGGTTGGAATAGAATTGTGGATAACTTAAATTTTAATGGTGTTGTTTTACTTGTTGTAGGTGGTCTTTGTTATACAATCGGTGCTGTCTTTTATATGTGGCGTGGTTTTAAATACCATCACATGGTTTGGCATTTATTTGTAATAGCTGGATCGACAGCACATTTTTTCTGTATATTGTTTTATCTATTACCTAACTAAAATATTAATTAAGATAAAGGAGTAAGATAGAAATGTATCGTAAAAAAGAAGATTTTTTAAATGACTGGAATATGGCTTCAGAAGGGACGCTTCGAGTAATTGAAGCAATTTCGAATGACAAATTAGATCAAGCAGTTGTAGAAGGGCATAATACATTAGGTTGGCTAGGTTGGCATCTAGCTACAAGCCCGGCATTTTTTGCAAGTCAAATTGGGTTGAATGTAACAGTAAGTGGGGAACCAGCTGTTGTGCCAAATAACGTTAGTGAAATTGCTGAAGGATATAAAGCAATCGCTAATAAGGTTAAGGAAGAAGTAGAATCTAACTTAACAGACGAGCAATTAATAGAAACAGTTGAGAGCTTTGGCAATCAGGTGCCACGTGGGGCATTATTACGTTCCTTAATCGATCACCAAACCCATCACCGTGGTCAAATGACCGTATTATTACGCCAAGCAGGATTGAAAGTACCTGGTGTAATGGGACCAACAAAAGAAGACCAGGCAGCACAATAGAATAAGGGCAATTTAAGAACCGAACTGATGAATTTTCAGTTCGGTTTTTCTAACTTATTCATCATTTAATTGATACCTTAAGTAATTGTAATTTGAAGTAGGCTCTCTCTTGATAATAACATCGTTCTCATCTCGGTAAATTTCATATTCCCTATACACTTCAACGTAATTACCATCTACTTCTTTCGTTTCTTCTAAGACAGATTCTAATGATGAAAAAGTAGGGATGTCAGTACTAGCAGTAGGTTGATTGACGCTTGTAGGAACTTCATCCTCATATACAATATAGTTCGCCTCATCTTTTTCCACTGCATCGGTTTCAATAAAACTAACAGCAACAATTACTGCTAATACTCCTAATACATATAGACCGACCCTCATATCATTAACTCCTTTCATCTGCTGTTTAGTAAACTATATGCATGTACAAATAGTAATACAACCAGCATAGAAAGAGTCATTAAAAATATCGACTAAAATAAAAATAGCCTACGATTACAACGAGATCATGTTGTTAGTTGGATTCTTTGATTTTTTCCACTGTGTTTTCTCTATTCCAAACAAAATCCAAGGAGAAGGCAATTCAAACGAGTGATTTTCTGGTAACTGATTTGCTTCTTCTTTCGTCAAATCCATCCATATATACGTTTCCTCTTCCGTTTGTTTAAGAAGTTCTTGATATTCTTTGGAGATTGTTTCCCATAACCCTTTTTGATTGTTGATATCATTCCATGGATAAATGGCATGTAAGTATTTGTGTTTTTTCTGGTCGACTTTTGTAATCAGAATTCGCGTTTGATCCATATTTTCATAAAATGTCCAAGTATCCAAATCCTTTTTTTGAAATAAATCCGTTGAAGCAGGAAAAGGGTAGTAACATTCATATGGAAAAATAGCCTTCGTTTTTAAATACATTTCATCCAACCAAACGATTTTTTGTTGCATATCATGAATTTTATTCCAAGTTTGACCACCAGACTCTAATGCAGAGGTATCTTTTGTTATCGCTCCGTGTAGCATCGTGTATGATTGAAATCCCATTTTTTCTAACACACGTCTAGCAGGAAAGTTCTCTTCCTGAGTATTCGCGCCAACCCAATGGATTTCATCTACTTTAAAAGCTTCATCTTTTACAAATTCCATTAATTTAGTTGCAAAATTCTTCCCTCGAAAACGCATATCACTACGTAGTCGGCCAAGCATTGCATAGCGTTTTGCATAAATAGAATAGCCACCAACACTAGCTAGTTTTCCATCGCTAAAAAGACCGTATAAACGATTAGGTCCAGTTATTAACCGGTCAAAAATACGTTTAACATAATCCTCAGACTTACCTGTATCCATTGCTTCTAAAAGTGGGTAATCTTCCTCATTCAATAATCGAATTGTTTCCTTCATTCATCGCCACTCCCCAAGTTTTCTTTATCTACTTGAATTATAATTTCTTTTTGTAATGAATGAAATGAAAAAGTTCTTATAACGAAAAATTCCTAAGCCAACGAACAACTTAGGAATTTTAATGTTTCTACTTTTGAACTATTTTAAACGACCTTCATCTTTTAATCGTTCCTGATAATACATAAAGATTACGATTATCAAGCTTGCAAGTGAAAATTCGGATAGGAGCATAAATGCAATCGCATGGTGTCCTGTAATTAGATTAACCCCGGTTAATAATAACGGCGGGAAAAATCCACCGAGTCCTCCCATTGCTGATACAACCCCGTTGACGATACCAGCTTGTTTGGAAAAATACAGAGGTACTAATTTAAACACAGTACCATTACCAATACCAACAGCTATCCCAACTGCTAACGCTCCAACCGTATACCATTCAATATTTGGAGAGAATGATAATAAGATCCCTGATAAGGTTACCCCTAGGAAGACCCACATTAAGATGATGAATGGATTAAATTTATCTCCTAAAAAACCACCAATAGGTCGTAAAAGAGTAGCAATAACAATAAATCCTGCTGTTCTCATCCCAGCATCAACAGGTTCCAAGTGGTAATGGTCAACTAAGAAGCTTGGTAAAAATATCGTAAACGCAACAAATGAACCAAAAGTAATGAAATAGAAAAGGCTAAGGAACCACAATGTTGAATTAGTGTAGACACCTTTAATTTGTTCCATCATTGATTTCTTCGATTTAAGTTCGTTTCGATCACCAAAGATAAAATTAAGAACAGCAAATAACGCTAGTAATAATAGAAACGTACGCACTGTATTTTGCCAACCAATTGATTGTGCTAATACAGGTGCTCCAAACGTAGTTAATGCTGTTCCAATATTACCAACACCATATATTCCATTAACGAAGCCGTGTTTTTCTTTTGGATAGTATTTAGGTAGTGATGTTACCCCAATAGAAAATGTTGCTCCACCAATTCCGAGTAGAAGTCCACCGATTACTAAATCGACGAATGATTCTGCAATACTTATATAAAATACCGGAAATAAAAGTGCTATTAAACTGATGACAAATAATGTTCTTGCACCAAATCGGTCTGTATAAAATCCAATGGGAATCCTTAATAAGGAACCGAGGATTACTGGGATTGCAGTAACGATTGAAGCTTGACCTGATGTTAATGTAATATCTTCCTGAATACTCGGCATTAAGGAAGATATAAGAACCCAAACCATAAAGCCAATTACAAGACTTGATGTTTGTAAGGGTAATTGAATTTTATTCTTCATATACACTCTAATCCTTTCTCTTCAAAAAATCATATTCTGGTAGCTGCAAAATCATGAAAATCTTTTTATAAAGTATTTACAGTTATAGGTAAAGTTATGTAATAAGAGAGGTGTCTAAAGAAAATTGGATATTCAGTTAATTTAAAGTATAATGATAGGAAATAACTGGTTAAATGAGTAGATATTCGCAAAAGGAGCTGAAGTTGTGGGATTAGTAACGGTAGACTTTGATGGGACCCTTTTTAAGGGGAATTCGTTCAAAATAATGTTTCAAGTGGCTAAGAAAGATTTTAAGCTAAGAGAATGGTTAGTGGTTGCTATAGGTCTTGTAAAAGCAATCGTAATTGGAGTGTTTCAAGGAAAGGAAAAATTTCGCCACGCTTTTTTTAAGGCATTTGCGAAATCCTTCAAAGGTAAATCTAAAGAGGAACTAGAACATTTCTTTATTCAGCTAGTTGATATTGGAAAAAAAGAAGTTAATTATGAATTGATCCATAAGCTAAGGCAGCATGAAAAAGACGGGGATACTGTCATTGTAGTATCTGGTGCATTAATGCCTTTTTTAACTGCATTTACAAAAGAAGTTAATTTATCTGTTCAAGTAATAGGTACCGAGCTAAAGTATGACAAAAATGGAATTTGTAATGGTCAAATTGGAACAATAGTTAATGGTGAAGTGAAAGTTAACAGGCTAAAAGAGTGGATTCAGTTACACGAAAAAGAAGGGGAAATTAAGGAAATCTGGGCATACGCAGATAGTGAGAGTGATTTACCTTTGTTTAACTTTGTTCAACATCCAATTGTCGTTAATCCCAAAGATAATATGAAAGAAATAGCACAAAAAAATCAATGGCCAATTTTCGCTTAATAAATTTGCCGTGCCCCAATCTATAAAGTTACATAAAATGATTTGTAAAGAGGTGAGGAATTCTCACCTCTTTATTTTTAAGTTATTATTGATACCAGATACTAATACTTGGTATAATTAAATAAAAAAGGTATACTAATTATTAATAAGAATTACATGAAGTTTTCTGTATAAAGAATTGTTACGTATTATGAACAGAAATGGGGATTATAATGACAAAAAAGAGAATTGCTTTTGTAACGGATAGCACTGCTTTTTTAACGGAAGAATTAAGAAATCATCCAGACATTTATGTAGTACCAATTGTCGTCATATCAGATGGTAAAGAGTATGAAGATGGGATTGATTTATCCTCTGACCAATTATATGAGATTATTAGAAATGAAAAACAAGTACCTAAAACTTCTCAGCCTTCTGCTGGTAGATTTAAAGATTTGTATGATCAGTTGAAAGAAAAGTATGATTCAGCAATCGCCATACACGTCTCTAATAAGTTAAGTGGCACAATCTCCAGTTCGAAAACAGGTAAAGATCATTCAGGTTTTGATGTTGAAATGGTAGATTCGTATTCCTTGTCATATGCGATCACAGCTTTACTTCAAAAAGGTATCGAACTAGCAGAAGAGGGGCTAGATAACAAACAAATTGCAGAAGAACTAAGAGGTTTAGCGAAAAAGTCTAGAAATCTAATATTACTTGGTAGCCTTGAGCAATTGTATAAAGGTGGTAGAATGTCAGGGGCTCAATTTTTATTAGGAAACTTTTTAAAAATAAAACCTATTCTATCCATTGATACTAATGGAGAACTTGGATTAATTGAGCGTATTCGATCGGAAAAGAAGGCAACAAGTAAGGTTGTAAATTTATTTAAAGAAGCATATGAATCGAAAAAAATTAAGCAATTAGGAATCATGCACGGGAATGCAATCAATAAAGCAATGGAAATGAAAGAATTGATTGAGGCAGAAATCTCCGGGTTACCAATTGAAATAGGGGAAATTAGTTCATCCCTTGCAGTTCATGCTGGGGAAGGAACATTAGGTCTGTTTTGGAATGAGGAATAATGAAACATGGGACAGTCAATGTCCTGTGTTTTTTTTGTGAAATCAAATCCCAACTGTATCAAGTTCTATAAGTTAACTCTTGTTTCGTGTAATATAATTGTAATTTGAAGTTAATAGACTTGTTACTAGAACATGCTATAATTGCTTCTGGACTACTAGATTTGTAACCGGGAAGTAGGAAGCGAGGGAAAAAGTTGGGTAAAAAGATAACTGTAATTACCTTAGCAACGCTATTAGTAATAGGATGTCCAATCTTTTATAGTTATGCTGATACAAAAGATTTAGATGAAATAAAAGACCAACGTAAAGAGATTAAAACAGAACAAACGCAGGTTAAAGCACAAATCAATGAAGTGCTAACTGAAATAGATGAGTTATGTCTTAAATTAGAAAGTGTTAATGAATCGATAGAAGAAAATGAACGTTTAATAGAAAAGACGGAAGAAAATATTACTGAAACAGTTGAAGATATTCGAGTACTACAAGAGGAAATTGAAGAACTTGAAGAAAATATTGAATCACGATATGAAATTCTTGAAGACAGAGTTGTTTCTTATCAGCGTAATGGGGGATCTATAGGATTTTTAGAGGTTGTATTAGGTTCAGAAAGCTTTGGAGATTTGATCACTAGAATCGTATCTTTAAACAAAATTGCTGAATCAGATGTCTCTTTAATGGATCAACTTCAGGCTGATAAAGATCAAGTTGCAGAAAATCAACAATCAGCCTTTGACAAGCTGGATAATCTTAATCAAATGAGAACAGAACAAGAAGAAACGCTAGAGTTAGTGACAAAGCAAAAACAACAGTTAGTTCAAAATACAAAAGCATTAGAAAGAAAACAGAATGAATTAAATGATATTATGGATCGCTTACAAGCAGAAGATAGTAAATTAGCATCTGTTGAGGCTCAAGTGAAGCGTGAAATTGAAATTGCTAGACAAAAGGCGATAGAAGCGAAGAAAAGAGAAGAAGAAAGAAAAGCTAGAGAAAAAGAAAAAGCTAAATTAGTTAATAGTGACAAAGAAAATGAATCTTCACTTGAAACCAAAAATGCAGAGACGTTAATGATGACTTCTACTGCTTATACTGCAAATTGTACAGGCTGTCGCGGAATAACATATACAGGAATTAACCTAAAAGAAAACCCAGATGCAAAGGTAATCGCAGTCGACCCATCTGTTATACCTTTAGGTTCAGTTGTTCATGTTGAAGGTTATGGTTATGCCATTGCAGGTGATATAGGAAGTGCTATAAAAGGAAATAAAATTGACGTTTTTGTACCAACTAAAAAAGAAGCCTATCAATGGGGAGTTCGAAGAGTTAAAGTAACCATTCAATGATATAAAGAGAACCGTAACAGTTCATTCTAGAAAGAGACTGGCACATAACTAAATAATCGCACTATAAAAACGAACAATACTAGTCGTACATGTTGTTATAGTTAGTTGTTTATAGGGGGTATTGCTTTTTATAGTTAATAAAAACTCAAAGATAGTGCTTAGTTGATTTCCGCTGCTGGCAGTCGCTTTCCTCGGGCACGGCTTCAGCCAGGCTACTACTTGAATAATCTTCTTTGCTGCCTTGTACCGAGGAATTAACTTCTATGATTTGCTAGTAGACGCAGGTACATCTTTGTGGGGTCTTCAGACACGTGCTATTCCCGTAGGAGTCGACTGCCATCCGCTCCAATCAACAATCTAAATTGCAATACTTTTAAATGGATTTCAAAACTAACGAAGGAAATACACGAAGACTCCTCGGAAATAAAAAACAATTTCCTTCGTGCGATGATAATGCTGCCGTAGCATTACTTGTCCTGCGGGAGGAGAGGCATAGGTGAGACCCCATGATGCGCTTGCGTCTGCTAGTAAAGATCTGAAGCAGGCTTCCTCAGCGCAAGGGAGCAAGGAAGATTAACCACGTAGTACCCTGGCTCACCAGCCGCCCACGGCAAAGAAGACACTGTGAAAGTGACCGAAGGAAACTTGAACAGATGTCGCACTTGTGCTGGAAGTGAAAGCGAA
>NZ_FQVW01000003.1 GCF_900129485.1 Ornithinibacillus halophilus | reverse complement strand
CTTGCATTTTACTTCATAAGTAATTATAATAAGTCTTGTCCTTAAATTTAATAAATGTCTGGTAGCGATAGCGAGAAGGTCACACCTGTTCCCATCCCGAACACAGAAGTTAAGCTTCTCAGCGCCGATGGTAGTTGGGGCTTTGCCCCTGCAAGAGTAGGACGTCGCCAGGCAAAACAATGTATAATCTAAAGTATACTTGATATAATACTTTTAGATTATACATCATTTATATATTCTGTTTTATATTCCACAGTAGCTCAGTGGTAGAGCAATCGGCTGTTAACCGATCGGTCGTAGGTTCGAATCCTACCTGTGGAGCCATTTTTTTGTTTATAAATATATTTTGCTTCCATAGCTCAGCCGGTAGAGCACCACCATGGTAAGGTGGGGGTCAGCGGTTCAAGTCCGCTTGGAAGCTCTTATTTTTTTAAAGGCTTGCATTTTGCAGGTCTTTTTCTTGTTTTAACATACTATATAATGTGAACCAATTTAATTATATATCTATATTAATTCTTGTTTTTTAAGTACTTTATAAATAAACACCAAGAGGACAAAAGAAATTAGACCAATTGAACATAGATTAATATAATACAAAATACCTTCTCCTAAAAAATTTAATGGTGTATTTGAAGTAGATGTACGAGCCAAGAAAAGAAAGTTAGCATTAAATAATGGATTTAAGACAAACCCGACAAGTGCTGCATATAGTAATAAGTAAATATAATTTCTCAGCATAATTCGCCAAGAAACATCAATTTGATTAACGCATAATAAGAAGATACATGCCCAAGAAAGAATTAAATGGTGAATAAAAAATTGCCAAAAACGAAAATGTGGGAATCCATGGAAGAGCTCGGGTGTAATTACTGCTAAGAGTGAAGGAACTATACCGATGAAAAAGACTAGTTGTATGAGTCTAGTATTTTGTGTAGATAGAGCGAAGAGAGTAATAATTCCAGCAATGCTACATAACTGAAAAGGGAGAAACTCTCTTTGGTTCCACATACCGTTAGCAAGCCCCCATATTTGATAACTGAATTCAGATAAAAATAAAATACTGAAAAAAAGCCACCGAATAAAGTAATTGGATTTAGACGTCAATTTCTTATTGAAGATAATTATTGTAATTGCACCAATAAAATAAAGTAGAATAATAAAGATATGTATAGGTCCTAGAAATTCAAATGAATTCTCGGCAGTATCTTCAAACCAATTTCCCATTTAACTCCCCCCTAAAATCTTCTTATGCTTCAAAACTCTGTACCAGTGGTGCTATATATTACAAAATAGACGCTTACTAGAAAGCTTGTAAGCGTCTATTTTAATGTTATATAAGCATATTAACTACTAGAATATGACTGTTTTAATAATTGTATGTTATCCACCAATAATATTGTACCCAGAATCAACATGTAGCACTTCTCCTGTAACTCCACGGGAAAGTTCACTCATGAAAAATAAGGTTGCATCCCCGACTTGATCCTGGTCAACATTTCGGCGTAAAGGAGCTTTTTCTTCAACAATTCCCATTTTTTCATTAAAACCAGAGACCCCTTTAGCTGCTAGAGTACGTATAGGACCTGCTGAAATTGCATTAACACGTATTCCATATTTCCCAACGTCTTCTGCTAAGTATTTCACGCTAGCTTCTAATGAAGCTTTGGCAACTCCCATTACATTATAATTAGGAATAACACGTTCTGCCCCTAGATAAGATTGAGTTACAATACTTCCACCTTCAGTCATAAGAGGTTTAGCAGCTTTCGTTACGGCTACTAATGAGAAAGCACTTATATCCTGAGCTAATAAGAATCCTTCACGAGAAGTATCTGCATACTCCCCCTTTAATTCATCTCTATTAGCAAAGGCAATTGCATGAACTAATCCATGAATAACTCCCACTTTATCTTTAATTTCTTCAAAAGCAGAAGTAATACTTTCATCATTTGATACGTCACATGAAACGATTAGATTAGCTTCAATATTATTTTTTTCAAGTAATTTAACTAGTTTTTTATAAGATCTTTCTTGTCTATTAGTAAAAATTAGATTAGCACCAGCATTATGAAGAGACTTTGTTACACCCCAGGCAATACTGCGTTCGTTTGCAACACCCATAACTACAATATTTTTACCTTCTAATAAACCCGCCATTTTGCACCTCCAAAATATTATCTTTATACATTATAACCTATCTTTTCATAAGTTGAAACTAGGAGTTAATACCAGGTACTACATTTGAGTTTACAGCACTAATAAATAAATTAATTTATTTAGTTAATTTGTACTATTCTAATTTATTTGTAAAATAAAGCAGGAATGTTTAAAAAGATGTAGAACTTATAAGATTAAGCCAAAATGAAACAATACCCGAACATCGGCCATTAAAACTCTAGTTATAAGTAGTTAATAAGGATAATAAGCTAGGATATGGGTTTTTTATGAAGGATATATTGGAAGGGGGCGTGAAATTTGCCAGAAACGATATTAGAACTAAACGAACTCCATACTCATTTCTTTACAGATAATGGAGAAATACCAGCAGTTGATGGAGTAAGTCTGTCTGTGAATAAAGGTGAAGTAGTAGGAATAGTTGGAGAATCAGGATGTGGAAAAAGCGTCACCTCATTATCTATTATGCAATTAATACCACAGCCACCTGGAAAAATAGTAAGTGGAGAGATAAATTTTAAAGGTGAAAATTTAGCAAACTCCTCTAATAAACGAATGAAACAAATAAGAGGAAATGAAATATCAATGATCTTTCAGGAGCCAATGACTTCGTTAGACCCTTTATTTACAATTGGAAATCAATTAAGAGAGGCTATTCAATTACATAATAAGATGTCTAAAAAGGAAGCCAGTGATAGAGCGCTTGATATGTTAGAAATGGTTGGAATACCAAGACCTAAGGAGGTTTTAAGTGAATATCCTCATCAGTTGTCAGGTGGAATGAGGCAACGTGTAATGATTGCCATGGCAATGTCCTGTGATCCTGAAATATTGATTGCAGATGAACCAACAACTGCTCTGGATGTAACTATTCAGGCGCAAATATTAGATTTAATGAAAAAATTAAATCAAGAAAAAGATACAGCGATAATGCTGATAACCCATGACTTGGGTGTAGTAGCTGAGATATGTGACAGGGTGGTCGTAATGTATTCAGGCCAAGTTGTAGAAGAAGGAACAACTAGAGAAATTTTAAAAGACCCGAAACATCCTTACTCACAAGGGTTAATAAAATCACTACCAAAAATTCATGAGCGAGAACAAAAACTATACTCCATTCCAGGTACTGTACCAAAGCCCAAGATGGGTGTAAAAGGATGCCGTTTTGCTCAAAGGTGTCCAATGGCTTTTGAACGGTGTTTTCAAGAAGACCCAGAGCTTTATCCCCTTGAGAATAATCGTCGTAGTCGGTGTTTCTTATATGATGATGCAAAGAGGGAGGTAACAGAAAATGCAAACGCCGATATTAGAAGTTAATGGCTTAAAAAAGTATTTTGACATCCGTGGGGGCGTGTTTGGGAGAAAAGTTGGAGAAGTAAAAGCTGTTGACGATGTCTCTTTTACCGTTATGGAAGGGGAGATACTAGGTATTGTTGGAGAATCAGGATGTGGTAAGTCAACTACAGGTAAATCGATTCTAAGACTTATTGAACCAACTGAAGGCAAGGTTAAGTTTCAAGATAAGGATATTACAGAACTAAGTGATGAAGAAATGAGACAGCTCAGGCGAAATATGCAAATTATTTTTCAGGACCCTTATGCATCTTTAAATCCAAGACATACCGTTGAAAAGATTATTAGTGAGCCATTACTAATACATGGATTAACTGATAAAAATGAACGGAAAAAACGAGTGACAGAACTTCTAGAAATTGTTGGATTAAGTGGCTATCACGCATCTAGGTACCCGCATCAATTTAGTGGGGGACAACGTCAAAGAGTTGGAATCGCTAGGGCTCTGGCAAATAATCCAAAATTATTAATTTGTGATGAACCTGTTTCTGCATTGGATGTATCGGTACAATCTCAAATTCTGAACTTAATGGAGGAACTGCGGGATGAATTTAATTTAACGTACGTTTTTATTGCGCACGACTTAAGTGTTGTAAAACACATTAGTGATAGGATAGGCGTTATGTATTTAGGGAGAATGGTTGAGTTAACGGAAAAGAACAAGCTGTATGATAATCCAAAACACCCTTATACAAAAGCTCTATTATCAGCAATACCATTACCAGACCCTGATATTGAAAAGGAGCGAATGATATTAGAAGGAGATGTACCAAGTCCTGCAAATCCACCTTCAGGATGCGCATTTCACACAAGGTGTCCACTAGCGATGGAGGTTTGTAAAGAAGTACGACCACAGTTTAATGAGATTGAGGATAATCACTTTGTTGCATGTCATTTGTATGAATAAGCATGTAGCAAAAGATTATATATATTTATAAAATAAGGGGGAAATAAAATGAAAATGAAGCTTTCATTTCTAGCTACTTTGCTAATAGCAATTATGCTAGTATTGGCAGCATGTGGCGATGACGATAATTCGTCAAATGATGGTACAAATGATAATGGATCAGACAACAATGATAATGAGCAAGACAATGCCTCAAATGATGGAGGAGAAGAGCAAGTATTAATTTTTGCACGTGGAGGCGACTCTGAAAGTCTTGATCCGGGAAGTACAACTGATGGAGAATCATCCAGAATTACGAGACAGGTATTAGAAAGTTTACTAGAGTTTGATAAAGAATCGTTTGAAGTGAAACCAGCATTAGCTAATGACTGGAAGGTTTCTGATGATGGCCTATCTTATACTTTCTATCTAGAAGAGGGAGTCACTTTCCATGATGGATCAGAATTTAATGCAGATGCTGTAAAAACTAACTTTGAGCGCTGGTCAGACCCTGATCATGAATATTCATTTAGTGATGATGGCTATGTCTATTCTATGTATGGAACAATGTTTGGTGGTTTCAAGGGAGATGATAGTCACGTAATTGATGAAATCAAAGTTGTTAATGATTATGAAATAGAATTTGTTCTTAAACGTCCATTAGGTTTCTTCTTACAAAATATGGCAATGACATATTTTGCAATTACTTCACCTCAAGCATTAGAAGAATATGGGGCGCAAATTAATGAGAATCCAGTGGGAACAGGACCATTTAAATTTGTAAGTTGGAGTAAAGACGATGCTATTGTTTTAGAGAAGTTTGAAGATTATCGAATTGATGGTCTACCTAAATTAGATAAAGTTGTATTTGAAGTAATTCCTGATAATGCTTCTCGTTTAATTTCGTTACGTTCAGGAGAAATCGATATTATGGATGGGCTAAATCCAGATGATGCTGCTGGAGTAGATGAGGAAGAAGGTCTTGAACTATATACCCGTGCAGAAAATAATTTTGGTTATGTAGGGTTCAATACTCAAAAAGCTCCACTTGACCAAGTAGAAGTTCGTCAGGCAATTAACCATGCAATTGATCGACAAGCGATTGCAGATGCATTGTATGCAGGGTATGCTGTTCCAGCTAAGAACCCACTGCCACCTAGTTACGCTGGTTATAACGATGACGTACCAGAATTCGAGTATGACGTAGAGAAGGCGAAGGATTTATTAGCAGAAGCAGGGTATGAGGATGGGTTAGAGATCGAGTTATGGACAATGCCTGTCGCTCGTCCATATATGCCGGACCCAGAAACTGTGGCAACAATTGTTCAAGCAAACCTTGCAGATGCTGGAATTGAAGTTAATATTGTTCGTGAGGAGTGGGCCCCTTACCTAGAAAAGACTTTAACTGGCGAACAGCAAATGTTTATGCTTGGCTGGTCTGGAACTAACGGTGACCCAGATTATTTCCTAAGCAGTTTGTTACATGGCAATAACGTGGGAAGTAGTAACCGTACGTTCTATGAAAACGAAGAAGTAGACAAATTGCTTGATGCTGCAAAAGTATCGGTTGACCAAGAAGAACGTGCAGACTTATATAGCCAAGCGCAAGCCTTAATTGCTGAAGATGCTCCAATGGTAACTTTAGTACACTCAACACCTGTATTAGCAACAACAAGCGCAGTTAAAAATTATGTGCCACATCCTTCTACAAGTGAATCATTAGCAGAAGTAGAATTAGAGTAGAATCCAAAAAGGGTAGTAGATATCTACTACCCTTTCATTTTACAGATAATGAAAGCCTTATATGAATAGAGGTGGAAAAATGTTTGCCTATACTATGCGACGTCTGTTAATGCTTATTCCGGTTTTAATTGGAATGACGTTAATTACCTTTTCTATTGTTCATTTAATTCCTGGCAATCCAGCTCAAGTAATTCTTGGTGAAACGGCAACTGCAGAGGCAATGCAAAACTTAGAGGAGAGCATGGGTCTAAATGAGCCATATGCAGTTCAGTATTTTATTTATGTACAAGACTTATTACAAGGTGATTTGGGGACGTCATTAAGGTCGAAAGCAGAAATTGCAAAAGAGATTTGGCCTTATATTGCAGCTACTTTTGAATTGACATTTTTTGCTATGTTGTTTGCTATTTTTATTGGAGTAAACGCTGGGATTATTAGTGCTTGGAAACAAAATTCATGGTTTGATTTTTTAGCGATGCTTTTTGCTCTTATCGGTGTATCAATGCCAGTGTTCTGGCTAGCACTCATGGAGCAATGGATATTTGCCCAAGAACTCAGTTGGTTCCCTGCAACTGGAAGGCAAGACAACCGAGATCCAATGGAGCCAATTACATATTTCTTTGTTATCGATTCTATCCTCCACATGGATTTTACTAGGGTTATAACAACTTTAAAACATTTAGTATTACCAAGTATTGCATTAGGGACAATACCGATGGCAATCATTGCAAGAATGACTCGTTCAAGTATGTTGGAAGTGATGAAGTCTGATTATATTCGAACGGTTAAAGCGAAAGGTTCTGGTCAGTTTCTTGTTATCTACAAACATGCTTTAAAAAATGCATTTATTCCTGTATTGACTGTAATTGGTTTACAGACGGGTGTCCTTTTAGGAGGAGCAATATTAACTGAGACTATATTTAGTTGGCCAGGTATAGGTTCCTATGTGTATCAAGCGATTAATTATCGAGATTATCCAGTGATTCAATCTGGTATTTTAGTGGTTGCTTTTATATTTGTCATTATTAATCTTGTTGTAGACTTAATGTATAAATTCATTGATCCAAGGATTAGTTATTAAGGAGGTGCTAAAAGTTGAATGTAGAGAAGAAGGAAAAAACTTCCGATCCATTGGAGGAAAATTCATCACAGAGTAGGTATATGAATGACGATGAAGATGTTAAACCTTTTTCACCATGGAAGGATGCATTTAAACAATTAAGGAGAAATCGCTTTGCTGTGGCAGGGTTTATCATCATTGTGTTTTTTATATTGCTCGGTATTTTTGCTCCATTATTAACTCCCTACCCATATGATAACGTTAATTTAGCTGATCGACTAGTAGCACCTTCAAGTGAGTATTGGCTTGGAACAGATGATGCAGGAAGGGATATTCTAACACGTATTGCGTATGGTGCAAGAATCTCCTTAATGGTAGGTTTTTTTGCTGTTACAGGTGCTCTTGTTTTCGGTACCTTATTAGGGGTAATAGCAGGCTATTATGGACGTTGGATTGATATGTTGATATCCCGAATTTTTGACATTTTACTCGCATTTCCTAGTATCTTACTAGCAATAGCTATTGTAGCTATCATTGGACCATCTTTAGAAAATGCTTTAATTGCAATTGCGATTATTAATATCCCTATCTTTGGAAGACTGGTGCGTTCTCGAGTTATTAGTCTTCGAGAAGAAGAGTATATTATGGCCGCCAGAGCCCAAGGAATGAAGAATGGTAGAATTTTAATACATCACATTTTACCAAACAGCGTAGCTCCAATTATTGTTCAGTCTACATTAAGCTTTGGTACGGCAATCTTAGAGGCAGCGGCTTTAGGATTCCTAGGTTTAGGAGCTGAACCACCTGATCCTGAGTGGGGAGCAATGTTGGCGGAAGCAAGAGGCTTTATTCAACTAGCACCATGGACTTTAATTGCTCCAGGAGTATCAATTATGTTGGTTGTTTTAGGTTTCAACCTAATTGGTGATGGATTAAGAGATGCGTTAGATCCTAAAATGAAAAATTAAGCAAGACATATGTCTAATGTAGTAGATGGGAAGGATGAGTCCTGTCTACTGCATTATATATTTTAAAGCGAAAACAATGCAAAATAAGTTCATTAGAATTCAGTTTTTATTGACAGAATTGATTGAATAAATTAAAATCTATTTTCGGTAAAATAATTTTGTTTTCCTCTTTACAAAGCGCGATAATCTGTATATAATAAAATTCGTTGATTGAAACAAGCCATTTAAAATCATGGCCCGTTGGTCAAGCGGTTAAGACACCGCCCTTTCACGGCGGTAACACGGGTTCGAATCCCGTACGGGTCACCACGGAGGATTAGCTCAGCTGGGAGAGCACTTGCCTTACAAGCAAGGGGTCACAGGTTCGAGCCCTGTATCCTCCACCATTTGCCGGCCTAGCTCAATTGGTAGAGCAACTGACTTGTAATCAGTAGGTTGGGGGTTCAAGTCCTCTGGCCGGCACCATTTTTTGTATAAAAATATATATTTGTAACAGACTAAATATGGAGGGGTAGCGAAGTGGCTAAACGCGGCGGACTGTAAATCCGCTCCCTCAGGGTTCGGCAGTTCGAATCTGCCCCCCTCCACCATTTGTTTGTTGGGCTATAGCCAAGCGGTAAGGCAACGGGTTTTGGTCCCGTGATTCCCAGGTTCGAATCCTGGTAGCCCAGCCATTTTTTTTGCCCTTTTTTAGAGTGAATTCATATATTTTGGGCAATATAAGAAGGGTTGAAAAACAAAATTAGTACCACTTCAATATAGGAGCCATTAGCTCAGTCGGTAGAGCATCTGACTTTTAATCAGAGGGTCGAAGGTTCGAATCCTTCATGGCTCATCAGTCAATAAAGGTTTTACAATAGCTGCATAATCCATTACAATAAACAAGGTTAGTCTTTTTTAGGGACAACCTTGTTTTATTTGCATTTTAAGGCTATTTTTAACATAATAGATTAAGTAAAACACTTATAATATTGATATAAATAATACAGTCTAAAATAATAATAATGTTTATGGGTAAAGGATGGTACAGTATGGAATCTTCTAGAATCCCTGGCTTTTATAATAAGACGGTTGAAGAACGTCGAGAGCTATTAACAAAATTACACTCATTCACAGAAGAAGAATTAGAACATTTAAATTCAAAAGAAGCTTTGCCGGTAGAAACTGCTGATAAAATGATTGAGAATGTTATCGGGACTTTTCCGTTACCGTTAGGGCTTGGTTTAAACTTCCTAATTAATGATAAGGAATATGTAGTACCTATGGCAATTGAGGAACCATCAGTTGTGGCTTCTGCTAGTTATATCGCTAAGATTGTGCGTGAAGCTGGTGGTTTTAAAACAGAGGCAACGGAGCGTCTTATGATAGGGCAAATCCAAGTAGTAGGTTGTTCAGATTTTCAGGCTGCTAAACAAACCTTATTAAATGAAAAGGATAAATTAATTGTTGCAGCTAATGATGCATATCCTAGTATGAAAGCTAGGGGTGGTGGAGCTGAAGATTTAGATGTACGCATCCTTAATGAAGATTCCAATTCAACTTATGGAAAAATGCTTGTAATGCATTTATATATAAATACATGTGATGCAATGGGTGCTAATGTTATTAATACAATGGTAGAATCAATAGCGCCAATTGTTGAAGACCTCACAGGTGGGAAGGTCTATTTGAGAATCCTTTCCAATTATGCAGATCGTTGTCTAGCGAAAGCTAAATGTGTGATACCTCCTAACCTTTTAGAAAGTGAAGGATTTACTGGAGAAGAAGTACGTGATGGGGTTGTCCATGCATATGAATTTGCTGCATCTGATCCTTATCGTGCGGTAACTCATAATAAAGGAATTATGAATGGTATTGACCCTATTGTAATAGCTACCGGAAATGACTGGAGAGCTGTAGAGGCAGGGGCACATGCCTATGCATCAAGATATGGTCATTATGGATCGATGACAACATGGTCAGTAGATAATGATGGAAATTTAGTAGGTGAACTCGAATTGCCTATGACAGTAGGGATTGTAGGTGGTTCAATTCGTGTGCATCCAATTTCTAAAATTGCTCATAGTATATTAAATGTAGAATCAGCTCAAGAGTTAGCTCAAGTAATAGTTGCAGTCGGCCTAGCACAGAATCTAGGTGCATTAAAAGCACTCGTTACGGATGGAATCCAAAAAGGACATATGGCATTACATTCACGCTCTGTTGCTATTGCGGCTGGAGCTACTGGGGAGATGATTGATATTATAGCTGAAAAGTTAGTAAGTGAAAAAGAAATCCGTGTTGGTAAAGCTAAAGAATTGGTGGAACAGTTAACAAAATGAGTATTGAAAAGGTAACTACAACAACTGAACAAACTGCAACAGGAATTGCGCATAGTAAATTAATTCTTATTGGGGAGCATGCAGTTGTACACGGGCAACCTGCAATCGCTATTCCATTTCCGTTAGTTGGTGTTGAGTCTACCATCGAGGAGATTAAAGGTCCGATTATGTTTGATAGTACGTTCTATCAAGGACCAATGAATTCTGCGCCAATTACATTAGAAGGAATAATTAACAGTATTGAGGCTACAATTGAGCATTTACAATTACCAAAAAACAATTTGTTAATACGTGTAACTTCATCTATCCCACCTGGTAAAGGGTTGGGCTCTAGTGCTTCTGTTGCAATTGCTGTTATTCGTTCGTTGTTTGCGTATGCAAATGTTAGTTATACAGAAGAAGAATTACTCCACTTTGCTAATATTGCGGAGACATTTGCGCACGGGCAGCCAAGTGGGATTGATACGTTAACAATTACTTCAGAGTCTCCAGTTTGGTTTGAGAAGGACCAGTCCATTCAATATATAAAGCCGGGTTCTGATTTTCATTTTATTGTTGCAGATTCTGGAAGAATAGGTGATACTCGTTCAGCAGTTGAATCAGTTGCTCATTTATTGAGGAAAGCACCTGAAAAAATACAAAGAAAAATTAATCGTATTGGCGATTTAACACATCATGCAAAACATGCCTTAGAAAAGGCTGGAAAAAACTTTCTAGGACAAATATTAAATGAGGCGCAGAAAGAATTAGAAGCACTTGGAGTAAGTGATGCAGGATTAAATAAACTCATTGACCTTGCACGTGAAGAAGGTGCTTTAGGAGCAAAACTAACAGGTGGCGGTAATGGAGGGTGTATTATCGCGTTAGCGGAGAATGAAGTACATTCCAGACAGCTGGCTGAAAAATTAAAAAAATTTGGTGCGCACGCTGTTTGGCCTTTTGTCCTTAGAAAACAGAATTAATGAATAGATATGAGGGATTTTGATGAAGGCAACAGCGAAGGCACATACAAATATTGCTTTAATAAAATATTGGGGTAAACGTAATGAAGACATTATCTTACCTACTAATAATAGTTTATCTTTAACATTAGATGGGTTCTACACTACAACAAAAGTTGAGTTCCGAGATGATTTAAAGCGCGATCTCTTTTACCTAAATGATCAAGTGGTTGAAGGTGTCCAATATCAAAGGGTGACAAAATTTCTAGATCTTGTTCGGGGTTATGCTCAAAACAGCACAATGTATGCTGAAGTACATTCCTTTAATGAAGTTCCAACAGCAGCAGGTTTCGCGTCATCTGCTTCTGGATTCGCAGCATTAGCAGCAGCTGCATCTCGTGCGCTTGGTCTCGATTTATCAAACCAAGAATTATCTAAGATAACAAGACAAGGATCTGGTTCTGCTTGTCGTTCTATATATGGTGGCTTTGCAGAGTGGCAAAAAGGGATAGAACTTGATGGATCTGATTCCTATGCTGTTCCAATTGCTTCGCAAGACCACTGGGATATTCGTGTTGCAGCAGTAGTTCTTTCTGCAACGGAAAAGAAAGTATCAAGCCGTGATGGTATGCGTCGTACTGTTGAGTCATCACCATTTTTTAAAGGGTGGGTCGATAGTATTCCTGAAGACTTGGATCAAATAAAAAAAGGTATTATGGAGAAAGACTTCGAACGTGTGGGAGAAATTGCAGAGGCTAATTGCCTAAAGATGCATGCAACAACACTAGGGGCTAAACCACCATTTACGTATTGGCATGATACAACACTTAGTGTTATGCAAACAGTACAAAAAATGAGAGAAGAAGGAATCCCTGCATACTTTACAATCGATGCTGGTCCGAATGTAAAAGTGCTTTATCAACCAGAAAACGAAGAAAAAGTGCAGGAAACCCTTCGCAATATACCTGGTGTAACAGATGTTATACTAAGTCGTGTAGGGCAAGGAGTAACTTACCTGTAGGGGATGAATGCTTTGGGCAATAAACCAATTATTATAAAAGTACCTGGAAAGTTAATGGTTGCAGGTGAATTTGCGGTTTTAGAGCCACATCAAAAACTTGCTGTAATGGCAGTAGACCGTTTTGTTTATGCTACTTTGCAACCTAGTAATACAAACCAGTTAACATTAGAAAACTTTGATTTAAATAATCTACATTGGGATTTTAACAATCAAGAGGTCAATGTAGAAACCGATGATTCAAAGGTTTTATTTGTACAAAATGCAATGACAGTTGCTTTAACTTATCTTGAGGAACAATCAATTCCTACACACCCCTTTCATTTATCAATAAAAAGTGAGTTAGATGATGGGGCCGGTAAAAAATATGGACTAGGTTCAAGTGCTGCAGTTGTAACAGCAGTGATTTCCTCAATTTTACATGCGTTTTATCCAGAAAAGGCAATTCCTAAGTTGATTTTCAAACTTGCTTCTATTACTCATGTAAAAACACAAGGGAATGGCTCTGGAGCGGATGTGGCTGCTTCTTCATATGGTGGCTTTTTAGAGTATTCCTCATTTCAGGCTGAATGGCTTGCTAAAAATTATCAAGAATTAGGAAGTTTACGGGAATTACTTCAACGTGATTGGAAGTACTTATCGATAAAACCAGTGTCGTTGCCACAAGAAATATATGTGTGTATAGGGTGGACAGGGTCTCCTGCCTCCACTGGTAGATTAGTTGATGAAGTTCTTGAATTAAAGAGACATAATCCACAAAGATTCCAACAATTCCTTGATCAAAGTGAAGAGGCCGTTCAGAACATTTTAATGGGAATGAGGGAAAATAGTCTAAAAAAACTATTTTTAGGAGTTAAGCAAAATCGTAGAGCACTACGAGAAGTTGGTGACGCTGCTAATGTGGAGATAGAAACCCAACTGTTAGGGAATTTATGTGACATTGCTGAGCAACTTGGAGGAGCAGCAAAACCGTCTGGAGCTGGTGGAGGAGACTGCGGTATTGCTTTTATGCCAACAAAAGCAAAAGCGAGTGAATTGTTAAAGTCTTGGGAAGCAGCCGGAATAACACCTTTAGATATTCAGCCTACATCATATGGTGCTAGCTTATTAAAGTAATCAGGTATGTAGAATACCTGATTTTTCAATTTGTTAAACGGATAACAAATCTCCTGTTAGAGAAAGTGGCTATTTTTAATTATTGGAGGAAACAATAAGTATATCGTAGTGGTAATCAAACCAATAGAACGAGCTTTTCTACAGTGGGATAAATGTATATAATTGTAATGTTAGTTGAGTAGTTATAAATTTAACCGAAAATAACTATGGAGGTGGCAACGAATGAATAAAAAGATTTCAATGATAGGTGTGCCAATGGATTTAGGACAGAGTCGACGAGGCGTTGATATGGGGCCAAGTGCGATACGCTATGCAGGTGCGATTGAAAAGTTACAGGAGTTAGATTATCAGATACATGATTTAGGAGATATACCAATTAATCGTCCAGATCAAAGAGAGAACTTAAATAATGGAACTAACCTAAAGAATTTAGATCAAGTAATTGAGGGTAATGCATTGCTTGCTGATAAAGTTGATAAAGAGATTGAAAATGGTGCTTTCCCACTCATTTTAGGTGGAGACCATAGTATTGCAATTGGAAGTCTAGCTGGAATATCCAAGCATTATGATAATCTAGGTGTAATTTGGTATGATGCTCATGGTGATTTAAACACAGGAGATACGTCTCCTTCTGGGAATATTCACGGCATGCCATTAGCGGTTAGTCTTGGACTAGGTGATGAACGGTTAACCAACATCCTTGGGTATGCACCGAAAATTAAGCCTGAGAATATTGTTATTGTAGGTGCTCGTTCATTAGATCCTGGAGAAAGAGAGTTAATACAAAACAAAGGTATTAGAGTTTATACCATGCATGAAGTTGATCGCATGGGTATGTCAAACGTAATTGAAGAAACAATTTCTTATTTAAAGGAAAAAACAGATGGTGTTCATTTAAGTCTAGATTTGGATGCACTGGATCCTGTTGAAGCACCTGGAGTGGGCACGCCAGTGTTAGGAGGACTAACTTATCGAGAAAGTCACTTAGCGATGGAGATGCTTGCTGACTCAGAATTGATCACATCTGCTGAATTTGTAGAAGTAAATCCAATACTTGATGAGAAGAATAAAACAGGAGAAATGGCTGTTGGACTTATGGGATCCTTATTTGGTGAAAAACTTAAGTAACTTTTACATAAAAAGAGGCCACCCGAAAGTAGCCTCTTCTCTTGCAAATTAACTTATTTTTTCTGATATTCATTTAGTAAGTTGTCCAATTTTTTACTTGATTGGACAACTTTTTTTGAAGTTAATCCATATGTTGTGCTTAGTTCTATCATTTCTTTCCTACATTTTTCAATTTTTTTAAGTAAGTATGTTTCCAAAGTCCCTTCCTCCGATTAAGTATTTCCATTATACTATAATATGGAAAATATTATATAATTTCAACATTAATAGCAAAATCTTTCAAATATTTCACAGTAAATTACTTTTTTTACCAAATTTGATATGATATATAAAAATAGTACAGAAAAAGTGAAACCTTTTGAATCAATGAATCGTAACAATAATACCGCTAAAGCGGAGGGTACTTACATGGATATGATTATAAAAGAGAAAATAAAACAAGTTAAAAAAGGGAACCAAGCTGCTTTTGAAGACGTAGTTCTATATTATCAGGACAAAATCTATCATCACTGTTTTCGTATGCTTGGTAATGCACATGAGGCGGAGGATATTGCACAAGAGGCTTTTATTCGTGCATATGTTAATATCCATTCCTATGATGATCGAAGAAAATTTTCGACATGGTTATATCGCATAGCTACTAACCTTACGATTGATCGACTTCGAAAAAGAAAACCGGATTATTACTTAGATGCTGAAGTAAAGGGTACGGAAGGTTTAGATATGTACTCGCAACTTGCTTCAACGGACCGGTTACCAGATGAAGAAGTACAAGGGATGGAAATTCAAAATTTTATCCAACAAGAAATATTAAAGCTACCGGCAAAATATCGTAGTATTATAATGCTTAGATATTTAGAAGAGTTTTCCCTTCAAGAGATTAGTGAAATCCTAGACATCCCATTAGGAACAGTAAAAACTAGAATTCATCGAGGAAGGGAAGCTTTACGTAAAAAGCTTCGCCACGTGTAAAGGAGTGAGCCAATTGGATTGTAATAAAGAAACCGTTGAGCTTATGCATAAATATCTAGACGGGGAATTAACTAAAGATGAAGAGATAATGCTTCGTGAACATTTGGAGGATTGTGAAGAATGTCAAAAGCATTTCCATGAATTGAAGCGAACTATAACTCTAATTAAAAGTACCGATACGATTCATGCCCCGAACCATTTTTCGACTAGTGTTATGAAGAACTTGCCTGCCGAAAGAAAAGGAACAAAATATGTTAGATGGCTTAAAATGCATCCAATAATGACAGCTGCTGCTATATTTTTCGTTTTAATGTCAGGGAGTATGTTTACAGCATGGCAACAAGACAGTCAGTTAACGGTTTCAAAACAAGATGATTTAATTATTCGTGGGGATACGGTAATTGTGCCAGAAGATGTCATTGTTGAAGGAGACCTTGTCGTTAAGAATGGGAACCTTCGTGTAGACGGAAAAATAGAAGGCGACGTTACGTTAATCAACGGTAAAATGATTGAGGAGTATGAAATTGAAGGCGAAGGACTAATGGCATCTGTAGGTGAAGTAAATGGTGAGTTTAAGCAGGTAGACAGGGCCTTCGAATGGATATGGTACCATATTCAGAACCTATTTAAGAATATTTTTTCCTTTGGAGATTAAATGGTGTAGAGTTATCTATACCATTTTTCTTTCGTTTAAATAATTGTTAAAACGGGAAAATAATGCTTATACATGTTTGTTGTGATAACGTGTAACACTATAAAATATGGTATAATATATACGCTATTATGTTTAGATGGGAAGAGAAATTAATGAGCAAAAGGGTGAGTAAACATGCTTGATGGGGGATTTAACTTTATAAATATACTACGAATAGGTGTGGATATCGCTCTCATCTGGTATGTTTTATATAAATTAATCATGCTTATACGTGGTACAAAGGCGATACAATTATTAAAAGGTATTATTGTAATCCTAGCTGTACGTATGATTAGTATGCTCTTTGGTTTGCAAACAATTGAATGGATTACAAGGCAAGCTATCTATTGGGGATTTCTTGTCATTGTCATTCTATTTCAGCCGGAACTTAGAAGGGCTTTAGAGCAATTAGGTCGAGGTAATTTCTTTTCTAGAAGTACCAAGTCGGAAGAAGAGCAGCTGAATAAAATGATTGAAGATATCGTTCAATCTTGTAATTATATGGCGAAACGACGAATTGGAGCACTTATAACCATTGAAAGGGAAACAGGGATTGCTGATTATGCAGAAACTGGGATATCAATAAATGGAAAACTCACCCATCAACTATTAACAAATATATTTACACCGAATACACCCCTGCATGATGGTGCGGTTATTATAAAGGGGGACGATATAATTGCTGCTGCTTGTTACTTACCGTTATCTGAAAGTCCATTTATTTCTAAAGAGTTAGGAACAAGGCACCGAGCAGCAATGGGGATTAGCGAAGTAACAGATGCATTGACAATTATTGTATCTGAAGAAACTGGTCATATATCTGGAACTAAGAATGGTGAACTTCGGAGAGAATTAAGTCTTGAAGATCTTCGTACCTACTTACGGGAAAATCTATCTCCGAACATGAAAGCCCCCGATAATAAATCATGGAAGTGGAGGGGGAAAAAGAATGGATAAATGGTTTCAAAGTAAATGGTTTGTTCGTGGAATTGCGCTAGCATTGGCAATATTATTATACATTTCTGTTAATATTGATTCTGAATCAGTTGAAAATGATAATTTAACCTTTTTTCCAAGTAGCTCTCCTGAGACACAAACAGTTGAAGATGTTCCAGTAGAAATTCGTATGGATAGTGAAAAATATGTAGTAAGTGGTATTCCAGAATTTGTAACGGTTCAATTAGAAGGAACGAGTGCAACCCTAGTTGCAACAGCAAGACAACGGAATTTTGATGTATACGTGGATTTAGAAGGGTTAGAAGCAGGTGAGCATACAGTTAGAATTCAAACAGATGTTCCAAGTGAGCTAACTGCAACCGTTGAACCCGAATTTATCGATATTGTTATTGAAGAACGTGCTACAGAAGAATTTAAAGTGAATGTAGATTTTCTAAATAATGAACAATTACCTGAAGGATATGAAATTGGCGAGATTGAAGTCAATCCAGAAACGGTTCTAATTACTAGTTCTAAAAGTGTTGTGGAACAAATTGGAATTGTTAAAGTGTATGTTGATGTTAAAGATACATCAGAATCCATTGAAAATAGGGCATTCCCGGTTAACGTGTACGATAGTCAAGGAAATGAATTACGTGTTCGTATCGAACCAGAGACGGTTTCTGTATCTGTAGAAATTAACAACCCAAGTAAAAATGTTTCTGTTAGTGTTCCTACTACAGGAACACTACCGGAGGGGCTTTCGTTAGTATCAATCGAGCCTAACATTGAAGAAGTGGAAATATTTGCAACTAGTAATACGCTAGAAGGTATTGACGAAATTAAAACAAAAGCTGTAAACTTATCTGACATAACCGAGTCTGGAACAGTTGATCTTCAATTAGAATTACCTGAAGGAGTTCAAGCTCCTGATATTGATGCAATTGAAGTTTCGATTGAATTAGAACAGACAAAACAGTTAGAGGATATTTTAATAGATATTGAACATCTAAATGATGGACAAGAAGTAACATTTATTGAACCAGAAGAACAGACTATGAGTATAACTATTGTAGGAAATGAACAAGATGTTAGTGAGATAACTGATGAGGATATTCGAGTGTACATTGATGTGGAGGACCTTGAAGATGGTGAACATCAAGTTCCAATTCTGATAGAAGGACCAGAAGGGGTTACTATTAATCCAGATATGGAATTAGTAACAATTGAAATATTAACGATAGAATAATAGACAATTCATGTACAATAGTTAAAAGGTCAATAGGAAGTTAAAGGAGAGGTAATATGGGTAAATATTTTGGAACAGACGGTGTCAGGGGAGTTGCAAATAAAGAACTCTCCCCTGAATTAGCATTTAAGCTAGGACGTTTTGGAGGATATGTATTAACAAAAGAAACAAACCGACCAAAAATCTTAATTGGTCGTGACACTAGAGTCTCTGGCTATATGCTAGAGAGTGCACTTGTAGCAGGGTTACTATCGATTGGGGCTGAAGTGATGCGTATTGGGGTCATTTCAACCCCTGGTGTAGCCTATTTAACTAAAGCAACAAGCTCACAGGCTGGTGTAATGATTTCTGCTTCTCATAATCCGGTGGAAGATAACGGAATTAAATTCTTTGGACCAGACGGTTTCAAGCTTTTAGATGAACAAGAAGCAGAGATTGAGAAGCTAATGGATGCAGAAGAGGATACCTTACCTCGCCCTGTTGGAGCTGACGTTGGTGTTGTGAATGACTTTTTTGAAGCTGGACAAAAATACCTCTCCTATTTGAAAACGACAATTGATAATGATTTTGATGGATTACAAATTGCTTTAGATTGTGCACACGGGGCTACATCAAGTTTAGCAACTCATTTATTTGCAGATTTAGAAGCAGATGTCTTAACAATTGGGTCGGCACCTGATGGTCTAAATATTAACGATGGTGTTGGTTCCACACATCCAGAAACACTACAAGCCTTTGTAACAGAAAAAGGTGCCGATATTGGTCTAGCATTTGATGGTGATGGGGACCGTCTGATTGCAGTTGATGAAAAAGGAAACATTGTAGATGGTGATCAGATTATGTATATCTGTGCGAAATATATGAACGAAAAAGGTTTCCTTCGTCATAATACGGTTGTTTCTACAGTAATGAGTAACATTGGTTTTTACAAAGCATTAGAGGAAAATGGAATGCGTAGTGATAAAACGGCTGTTGGTGACCGTTATGTAATGGAGGAAATGCGTAAAGGTGGCTATAACCTGGGTGGAGAGCAGTCAGGACACATTATCTTCCTAGACTATTCTACTACTGGTGATGGGATGCTTTCAGCGATACAGCTAGTTAATGTAATGAAAGAAACTGGAAAACCGTTATCTGAACTAGCAGAAGAGATGACGATCTTCCCTCAAGTTCTTAAAAATATTAGAGTAGTTGATAAACAAAAGGCGTTAAGTGATTCGCGTATTTTGAGTGAGATTGAATCTGTAGAGCGTGAATTAGGTGATGAAGGTCGTGTGCTTGTGCGCCCTTCAGGAACAGAACCATTAGTTCGTGTTATGGTAGAAGCTCCTACTAAAGAGCAATGCGAAAAGTATGCTGACCGCGTGGTAGCACTTATCGACAGTTTATTAGGAACAAAAGAATAATGTATTATAGAAAAACTGCTTCTAAATCTAGGGGCAGTTTTTCTTATGGAAATTAATCATTATAAAAGAACATTTCGCTATTCGAAATATATGGAATAAGTTATAATTATTTACATAAAGTCTATTGTTAGAATATAGTTAAAAGTAAAAATTAACCATTAGGGGGAAGTACGATGATTAAGTTTCCAAAACCAACCGTAGAACAGTTTTTCCGTACATATGTAATTACTGACTTTGCTGTAAGTAAGGATGAGAAAAAATTAATCTTTTGTGCCAATTTAAATGGAAAGATGAATTTATGGGCAATGGACTTGCCTGATACATTTCCATATTTATTTGCACATCATGATGAGTCAAATAGTTTTATTAAATTTGATCCAGAAAATCGTTTTGTCCTGGCTGGGTATGATAAAGATGGGGATGAGAACCATCAAATATATGCAATTCCTAATGAAGGTGGTTTGCCTCAAGGGTTAATCACTGGTGATCCACAAGATAAGTATTTTCTGAGCCATTTAAGTGATGATGGGAAACGCATTTATTACATGACATCAGAAGGAAACCCTAACTTTTTGAATGCCCGTGTACGCAATTTAGATGATAATTCCGACACATTATTAAATGAAGGAGAAACCTCGCCAACTTATTTATCAGCCGTTTCGGATAATGAAGAGGCATTTGTATATTCTCGTACATTTGCGAATACGTATATTCCTTCGTTCGTTAAAATTGGAGAAGAAACCCATGGGTTAACACCAGATTCAAAAAAAGTTCATGTTACAACTAGTCCAACGTTCACTGATAATAACACGATCTATTTTGTGACGGATTATGAAAGTGAATATAGCTACTTAGCTAAATTTGACCTAATTACAAAGGAATTTTCTAAAATATTGTCCATTGAGAACGAAAGTGTGAGTGGGATTCAATGGGATAAATCCAATGGAGTATTTTATTTAAGCACAGAAAATGGTGTACAGGATGACTTGTATCGATATGATCCCAAATCAGGAAAACTTGAGAAACTTGAACTTCCGATTGACGTTATCGAAAAGGTACTAGTTGCCAAATCTGGAACATTGTATGTGTTAGGTAGAAGTGCAACCATTCCACATAATATATTCCAATCTGAGGATGGAGCTAATTGGAATCAATTAACGAATAACCGTGTTTTAGGATTAGATTCAGAAGATATGGTGGAGCCTGATGTGGTAACTTATAAATCATTTGACGGGATGGAAATTGAGGCGCTATTATTTAAAGCTAAACCAGAAAATGACAATGGGCATACAATTTTCTGGCCACATGGTGGTCCTCAAGCATCAGAAAGAAAAATGTTTCGTTCTATGTTCCAGTGCTTTTTAAATCGTGGATATACTATTTTTGCCCCTAACTTCCGTGGTTCAACTGGATATGGGTCATCCTTTGTAAAATTAGTGGAGCAAGATTGGGGAGAGGGTCCACGTTTAGACTGTGTAGCAGGTATTGAGTGGTTGTTTGAAAATAATATTACGAATCGAGATAAGCTATTTTTAGTTGGGGGAAGCTATGGAGGGTATATGTCATTACTTCTACATGGACGTCATGCCGACTACTTTAAAGCAGTAGTTGATATTTTTGGTCCATCTGATCTCTTCTCGTTTGTGAATTCTGTACCTGAGCATTGGAAACCAATTATGGAGCGTTGGGTGGGTGACCCAGAGCGTGACAAAGAACGATTCATTAAAGATTCCCCTGTAACGTATTTAGACGGTATGGTTAAGCCAATGCTTGTAATACAGGGAGCAAAAGACCCGCGTGTTGTTCAAGCAGAGTCTGACCAAATTGTTGCTAAGTTGGAAGAAAAAGGCCGTGACGTTGAATACTTGGTTCTGGAAGATGAAGGTCACGGATTTGCGAAAAAGGAAAATGAAATAAAAGTATATAGTTTGATGTTAGATTTCTTAGAGAAACATCAAGGATAAGGTTGAATAGAATTCTAAATAGGGTATGAAACCACTTAGGTCTCATACCTTTTTTGTTGTAAGACTTAAAATGAACAAAACCAAGCTATGCACATATACTAAAATTATCACCCACAAAAAAAGATTGACCGTTATATCGAATTCAGTTAAAATATGGTGTACCCTTTGAAGGACTTACCATAAATAAGGGTGAAATATTAGTCAAAAATAGAAAGGAGCATAGGGAAAATATTTTCTTAAGCGCCAGGACTATTTTCTGAACGGAATAGAAAGTAGTTGACGAGGGGGAAGGTTATCGAAGTATTCGGCGGATACCTTCCGATTGCTGCATCTCAATCGTATGCTTTTTCTCCAAAACAATGAGGCAACTTATTGGACAAAGAGACGAAGCAAGATGCCTATCACGAGAAAGGGGCAACATGATGGCCCCAGTTTAATGACGTAATAATAATTGAACAGGTCGTTTGTTGCCCCTTAGTATGAGGAGGAACAAAACGATATGTGTGGAATTGTAGGATATATCGGACAAAATGATTCAAAAGATGTCTTATTAAATGGACTTGAAAAATTAGAATATAGAGGATATGATTCAGCTGGGATTGCTGTTCTAAATAATAATGGAGTTCAACTTACTAAGGTAAAAGGTCGTATTGCAACGCTAAGAGAGAAAGTAGACCAAACGGTTTATGCTACGATGGGAATAGGCCATACACGTTGGGCAACCCATGGAATACCAAGCGAAGACAATGCCCACCCTCACCAAAGTACGTCTGGAAGATTTACGTTAGTTCATAATGGGGTAATCGAGAATTATATCGATTTAAAAAAAGAATACCTTCAAGATGTAAACTTTGTGAGTGAAACGGATACAGAGGTAATTGTTCAACTGCTTGAAAAATTATACGAACAATATAACGATACAGCTGAAGCCTTCCGTCAAGCAATGAACTTATTAAAAGGTTCTTATGCCATTGCAATGATTGATGCAGAAGACAGCGATACACTTTATGTAGCAAAAAACAAAAGTCCATTGTTAGTGGGTCTTGGTGATGGATTTAATGTAGTTGCTAGTGATGCTATGGCTACATTAAGGGAAACGGACCAATACTTGGAAATATATGATCAGGAAATTGTTCTTGTTAACCGTAACTTTGTTGAAGTACAAAAATTAAACGGGAAAGTTGTTGATCGTAAACCATATACAGCACAAATTGATGCTGGTGATATTGAAAAAGGTACGTATCCACACTTCATGCTTAAAGAAATCGATGAACAGCCAATTGTTATGCGAAAAATTATTAAAGAGTATCAGGATGAGCATAATGAACTCAAATTGGATGCTAACATTCGTCAAGCAATGAAAGCAGCTGACAGAATCTATATTATCGCAGCAGGAACAAGTTACCACGCAGGGTTAGTTGGTAAAGAGTTTATGGAGAAATTAGCTAAGATTCCTGTTGAGGTGCATGTGGCTAGTGAATTCTCATATAACATGCCATTATTATCAGAACGTCCATTATTTGTGTTTATTTCACAAAGTGGAGAAACAGCAGATAGCCGTTCTGTATTAGTCAAAATTAAAGAAATGGGACATCCAGCACTTACAATTACCAATGTGCCAGGATCCACCCTTTCTCGTGAAGCAGATTATACGTTACACCTTTATGCAGGTCCAGAAATTGCAGTTGCATCAACCAAAGCATATACAGCTCAAATCGCTGTATTAGCAATATTGGCAGTAGACACTGCAAAGGTGAAAGGTCTCGAATTAGACTTCGATCCAATGCAAGAACTAGGGATTGTAGCTAATGCAATGGATGTCTTAACTGGACAAAAAGAAGAACTAGAGCAGTTGACTAGAGATTATTTAGCTACAACTAGAAATGCATTCTTCATTGGTCGTAGTGCAGATTATAATGTAGCCTTGGAAGGCGCATTAAAGCTAAAAGAAATTTCCTATATTCAAGCTGAAGGATTTGCTGGTGGAGAGTTAAAACACGGAACCATCGCTCTTATTGAAGAAGGTACACCTGTTATTGCTTTAGCAACACAGGCAAACGTGAACTACTCAATCCGTGGTAACGTACAGGAAGTTGTAGCTCGTGGGGCAAACGCAATGATTATTAGTATGAAAGGATTAGAACAAGATGATGATGCATTCGTGTTACCTCCTGTTCATGAACTTTTAACACCGCTAGTAAGTGTTGTACCACTACAGTTATTGGCCTATTACGCAGCGCTGCATCGCGGATGTGATGTTGATAAACCACGTAACTTAGCGAAGAGTGTTACAGTGGAATAATAATAAAAAAACTTTCAAGCAATTTATGAAGTTCAATTATTCGTTAAACGTAGGGAATACTCATAGATAGTTATATTCTTTGACTGTTTTCCAAAACAATTTTTTCATTCCCAATTAAGATAAAAACACCTTGCTTAAAAATAGGCAAGGTGTTTTCTGCTTACGTAAATTGTTATAAATATAATAGGATGAAAAATAGCACTGGTGAGAGGTTTTAAAGGTAAGACCTTACCTAAGAAGAATAGTATTGTATTGATTATTCTAAGTAAATGGAATATAATGGCGTAATATTTATTTTTAGGTTAGGAGGGTAATGATGAAGCAGGAAGATGCTGTTAAGGCTATTTCACATAGTTTAATGAAGGATAAACTTGTAAAGGCAATCTTCTTAAAAGGCTCAATGGGAAGAGGGGAATATGATGAATATTCGGATGTAGACCTTTACTGCTTGGTAAATGAAGAAGATGAAGAGAAATTTTTGACACAACGATTAATGCATTTAGAGTCTTATAGAAAGATATTGTTTTATGAAGATTTTTTTATCATTGCACCTCAAATAATAGCAGTCTTTGATAACCTTCTTCATGTAGATTTATTTACTGTTACTGAAAAGAGTTTCAAAGAAAAGGATTTTTTCCAAGTGTTATATGATCCAGAAGGTAAACTAACTAAATATCAATCCACTCAAAATTTGTCACTTTCCTTAGAAGAGTTTAGCGGTTGTGCCTATGATGTAGCTTGGTATCTATTTCAATATAATACGGCGAAACAAAGGGGAAATGACTTATGGGCTGTGGAGATGTTGCAACACGTTATGGTCAACCTATCTAAAGTATTGTTACATAGATATAGACCTGAAAGAGCACAATTAGGATTAAAAAGTCTTGAATCACAATTACCTCCTATTCAGCTGGATAAGGTAAAAACGATTTTCATGCATATAACACCTAATTCCCATTATAAAGCAGTTTATTACTTAATTAGATTATTGAGTGTTGAAATCGATTGGATAGAATCCAATGCAGGAAATAATTCCCAAGCAGTTCCATTTATAAGAATGATGATAAACCTGTTAAATCAGTCAAAAGATGGAATAAAACGAAAGTAAAGATTAAAGGAAGGGGCATGTGTGTTTAAGTTTAAAAATAGAAAATTGGAGGCGTAAAATGGGGATAAGAAATTCAGCCAAGGCATTAATTTTCCAAGATGGAAATTTATTAGCCATTAAGAAGCAGGATAAAGATGGGTTCTATTACATTTTACCTGGTGGTGGTCAAGAACATGGAGAAACTCTTCATGAAACATTACGAAGAGAGTGTATAGAAGAAATTAATGCTCTTGTTGATATTGGAGATCTATTATTTATCAGAGAATATATAGGACGTAATCATGAACGTGCTGAATTTGATTCAGGAGTACATCAAATAGAATATATGTTTTTATGTAATATCAAAAAGGATAATAAAGATATTAGAAATGGAATAGTTCCTGATGATGGACAAATTGGTGTCGAGTGGTTACCGATCCCTGATCTAATAAGCTACCGACTATATCCTCAAGAATTGCGTAAATACATAATGGATTATAAAACTGGAATAAGTAAAAATACAACTGTATATTTAGGTGATATTAATTAAATGCAAGAATATGGAAAATTAATTTACTAGTTCATGTTAATTATTGTAGACTGGATTTACAAGTATATTAATAGGTGGAACTGGAGGTTCTATAATGGTAGTAAAAAACAAAGAATTGTCACAAGAACAACAAGAAGAATTGCTTCAAATATTAAAGGAACGTTTTGAGAAGAACATGCATCGTCATGAATCGCTTGTTTGGGCAAAAGTCCAGGAGAAACTGGAGGCAAATCCAGAAAAACTGTGGTCATTGAATCAGATGGAAGAAACTGGTGGGGAACCAGATGTAGTTAATTTTGATGAAGACATGAATGAGTATATCTTTTTCGATTGTTCCCCAGAAAGCCCTAAAGGACGCCGCAGTGTTTGTTATGACCGTGAAGCATTAGAATCTAGAAAAAAGCATAAACCAGAAAATAGTGCGATTGATATGGCTACAGACATGGGTATTGAACTTTTAACTGAAGAACAGTATCGTGAACTGCAGAAACTAGGTAAGTTTGATACGAAAACCTCAAGCTGGGTACAAACACCATCAGATATTAGAAAGCTTGGTGGATCACTTTTTTGTGATTATCGTTTTGGACACGTCTTTTTGTACCACAACGGAGCAGATTCTTACTATGGTGCCAGAGGCTTCCGTGGTGCGCTACGGGTGTGAAAGCAGATAAACATAAATCCATTCCGATTGTTTTGGAATGGATTTTTAATTTTGAACTAATCCATACATCATATAGATAAAAAGGAGGAATTTACCAAATAAGTTGTATAAAATGAAACAAAATAATATGGAATAACGTATAAAGAATTTGAAATAAAGAAATTTATCTCTTAATAAGTGCTAAAAGTGTTTTAGTATTTGAGGGGATTGGATTTTTTGAATTAGGAGTCTTAGTCTTTGTAGAGCAATTTGCAAAGCTCTAAATAAGACATTAGATGATTTATTTTGGGATGAATAAATAAAGGAGTGTTAGTGTGGAAGAACCAATTTTGACATTGGAAAATGTAAACAAGAAAATAGGAAAGCATCATATCATTAAAGACCTTTCATTTGATGTCTATCCTGGTGAAGTATTTGGTTTTCTTGGTCCAAATGGGGCTGGGAAAACTACGACGATTCGTATGATTGTAGGTCTAACGAATGTAACTTCTGGAGAAATAAAAATTAACGGGAGTAGTATTAGTAAAGATTATAAAAAGGCGATTGAAAATGTTGGTGCCATTGTTGAAAATCCTGAATTGTATCCATACCTTTCTGCTAGAAAGAATTTAATACACTTTGGACGTATGAGTAAAAATGTAACAGAAGAAGATATTCAACAACGACTTGAACTAGTGGGGTTAGACCACGTTAAGGATAAAAAGGTAAAACGTTTTTCATTGGGAATGAAACAACGTTTAGGTATTGCACAAGCAATGATACATAATCCGAAAATATTAATTTTGGATGAACCAACAAATGGTCTGGATCCAGCAGGAATAAGACAGATGCGTGATTACTTACGTGGAGTAGCCAAAAAAGAAAACATTGCTATTTTGGTTTCTAGTCATGTGTTATCGGAAATGGAATTAATGTGTGATCGGTTTGCCATTATTAAAGAGGGGAAATTGGTACAAGTAGAAGACGTATCAAATGAATCAAATGAAGAAGTGGTAAGCAGCTATCGTATGGAAGTAAATGAGGTGGAAAAAGCAAAAGTCTTTATAGAAGAACAACTGGATACAACAGTTGAAATTCAAGATGGGATGCTTAAAGTCCAAGTATCTAAAGAGGGAATTGGTAAGATGGTTTCAAGTTTAACGAGGAACGACATAATTATCTACCAAGTAATTAGAGAAAAACAAACATTAGAAGATCGATTCTTACAAGCAACAAGCCAGGAGGTGTCCTAATGCTACTGAAATTAATACAAAACGAATGGATGAAGTTATTTAATCGGATTAGCACCTATATCATGTTAGGTATTTTAGTTCTCGGAGTATCTGTCACAGCAATAGTAATCTTTTTTAACCAAACGGAAAGTAGTGAATTACCATCAGAGGAAGAATGGAAATCAGAATTACAACAATCTAACGTGAATTTGGAAGCAAATTTAGATGATATGGTAGGTGGGTTTGATAATTATTATTTAAGAAGCTTTTATGAAAATGAGCTGGCCATAAATAATTATCGTATCGAGCATAATCTATCTCCTCATGAAGAAACCAATGTCTGGTCTTATATTGATATTAATACAGCATTAGTTAGTCTAATAGGGGTATTTGTTATCATTGTAGGAGCATCAATTGTTGCACATGAATTTAATAAAGGAACCATAAAGCTGTTATTGGTTCGCTCAGTATCTAGAACACAAATTTTAGCTTCAAAGTTTATAACAACGATACTATTCGGATTATTTCTTTTAGCTATATTGTTTAGCTTGTCATTTATCGTTGGTTCTATATTATTTGGATTTGATGGTTCATCGATTCATCTATCGGCAATCGATGGAGAAGTGAAGGAACGCTCAAGAATTCTCTTCTTAGGCCTAAGTTATTTATCTAGTTCAGTTACTTTACTGATGTTAACTGCATTTTCATTTATGATTTCCACTATATTTAGAAGTGAAACCATTGCTATTGCATTATCGGTTATGTTCTTATTTATTGGTACCAATGCTACTAGCATTTTGGCACTATTTACAGACTGGGCAAAATATTCTTTATTTGCAAATACAGACTTGCAGGTGTACTTTGCGGATGGGCCAATGATTGAGGGAATGACACTTGGTTTTTCCATTGCAGTCCTAGTTATCTATTTTGTAATATTCCTATACTTAGCCTTTATCTTCTTTAAGAAAAGGGATGTCAGTATTTAAATTAAATGTGCTCTTAGTGGGATAGATTCTATTCCACTAAGAGTTGTTATATACTTGGGATATTTCTTTCTCAGCAATTACTTCGTTTGCAGCCTCTTGTTTCTTGTGTTCGTCTACAGAATCTCCGGTCATCTTATTCATGGATTCGATAGGATAGTTCTCCTTTATTCCATTTTGAACGCTTATTTCACCATCAGTATTTGATTGATTAGGCATATTAAATTTTTTCTTTTTATCATTCATTATAATCACCTCTATCATAGACTGTGTATTAGAGAGGTAAATTATGCTTTTTTGTAATAACAACCCCACTAGACGAGGTGGTATAATGATACTAAGAACGATTAGTTACAATTTATTTTAAAGGAGAGGATAAAAGTGAAAAACACGTTAAAAAAAGGTCTGTCTCTAGGTTTAGGATTAGCTGTAACTACTAAGGAACAAGCAGAAAAAGTAGTTGATGAGTTAGTTGAAAAGGGTGAAATAAGTAAGCAAGAATCAAAGGAATTTTTTCAAGAGTTATTAGAAAAAGGTAAAGAAACTCAAAAACAATTGGATGACAAAATTTCGAGCAAACTACATCAACTATTAGATGAGTTAGATTTAGCAACAAAAGAAGAAGTAGATAAACTAAAGAAACGCATTGAGGAATTGGAAAAAGATAAAGATTAAACTAAAGTAACTTATAGAAAGGAGGGGTCTCTATTTTTGAGAAACGTATACGACACTTGCAACGATATCGGGATATCGTAACAGCCTTTTCAAGAAATGGTTTTGGTTATATTGCAGTGGAGATGGGTCTACATGATTTATTGTCTATTCCCAAAAGAATCTTCATGAAGGACAAACAAAAGATACGCAAGAAGACTACAGGTGAACGTATTCGCTTGTTTATGGAAGCCCTAGGACCGACATTTATAAAACTTGGACAATTTGCTAGTACAAGATCTGATATTTTACCAAAGGATATTATTATCGAATTAGAGAGATTACAAGATCATGTTTCGCCATTTTCCACCCAAGAAGCAATAACAATCATTGAACGTGAACTAGGTAGTAATATAGATACGTTATTTTCTGAATTTAAGGAGACTCCTCTAGCTGCGGCTTCTATTGGACAAGTTCATTATGCTGTTTTACATTCAGGGAAACAAGTAGCTGTCAAAATACAACGGCCTAACGTTTTCAATACAGTTCGAACTGATTTAGAGATTTTAAATGATTTAGCAGCTCTGGCTGAAAGTCGCCTGGAAATAGCAGCAAAATACCATGTTCGTGACATAATTAAGGAATTTTCCATTTCATTACGTGAAGAATTGGATTATATGAATGAGGGAAGAAATGCAGAGAAAATCGCAAAACAGTTTGTAGATAATCCCAAAATAGCAATACCTAATATATATTGGGAATATACCTCACAAAAAGTACTAACAATGGAATTTGTACAAGGGACCAAACTCAATGATCCGGAAAAATTGGTGGAAAACAACTTAAATCAAAGTGTATTAGCTGAAAATGTAGTAGATAGTATGTTTCATCAAATCTTTATCGAGGGATTCTTTCATGGTGATCCACATCCAGGAAACATCTTAGCTCAAAAGGAAGAGCAAATCGTCTTTATGGATTTTGGTCTAGTAGGGCGCGTAACTGCTGAAATGAGAGGAAATTTATCGTCTTTTGTAATCGCATTAATGCGACAAAATACAGATGGCATGGTGAAAGCAATCTCTAAGATGGGAATGGTAGAAGATGATGTAGATATGACGCGACTTAGAAAGGACATTGATCTGTTAAAAGATAAATATTATGATGTTCCTCTAAGTCAGGTTAGTTTAGGTGATGCGGTCAATGATTTATTCTCCGTTGCCTATAAACATCATATTAAAATTCCAGCAGACCTAACGTTACTTGGGAAAACGTTGCTAACAATTGAGGGTTTGGTGGAAGAATTAGATCCGAATCTTAGTATCATAAAAATGGCAGAACCATTTGGTCGCCAACTTCTAAAGGAAAGGTACCATCCCAAAAAAGTATCTGAACAAGTGATCCGAGATTTAACGGAATACGGTGAGATTATTTCGGATATGCCACAAACAATAAAAGAGCTCAAACAAGTAATAAAAAAAGGAAAGATCCGTTTAGAAGTATCAGCACCTGAAGTCGATAAGTCATTAAGAAAACTAGATAAAATAAGTAACCGGCTTAGTTTTAGTATTGTTTTATTGTCTTTTAGCATAATAATGGTGGGTTTAATTGTAGGTTCTGCAGTCGTTAGACAATCAACTTTGCTTTGGAATATTCCAGTAATTGAAGTTGGGTTTATTATTGCGATTATCATGTTTTTATGGATTTTATACGCTATTTTTCGATCGGGAAGATTTTAAAAACAAAAGAGGTTTTTCTATGAAACAAGTATACAGCGATGTTCTACAGTTTCGAGGGAACCATTATAATTTTGGTTATTGGCAGGGAGAATTGCTGAAGGATTCTCCAATACTACCTAATCGTGAGAAACAATGGGCCCCAAAAAGAGAACGTCACTTTAGAATTGATGAACGTGTAGTAAAAAAGACCATCTTACAATTTGCTCCAGGAGTTTGGGAGGAAATTGAAGGGTTGGCAGATTCTTTGAAATGGAACATGCGTGATGCCATACGAGAATTCGGCGGATACTATTTGGAATATGGTAGAAGTGGTTGTTCTGTGTTAACGAGTAAGGACTATATGGTGCGTAATTATGATAATCACCCATTATCCTACGAAGGACGTTATCTAGCTTATCAAC
This sequence comes from Ornithinibacillus halophilus, assembly GCF_900129485.1. Taxonomy (GTDB): domain Bacteria; phylum Bacillota; class Bacilli; order Bacillales; family Amphibacillaceae; genus Ornithinibacillus; species Ornithinibacillus halophilus. The sequence goes on along the minus strand of NZ_FQVW01000003.1, from coordinate 76,503 downwards.
CGACTGATAGAGGTTATGCGATAATTGGGCCTTCAATGCAAATCACAGGAAGAATTGATGGGATGAATGAAAAAGGATTAGCTGTGGGATATAACTTTGTGAATCGTAAAGGCTCAGGAGATGGCTTTATTTGTAATATGATAGGGAGACTACTATTAGAAGTCTGTAGTAATGTTGAGGAAGCAGTAGATCTATTAAAAGAGATTCCCCATCGACATACATTTAGTTATATCGTACTTGACCAAACAGGAAAGTCATCAGTCGTAGAAGCATCCCCACGGAAAATTGAAGTCCATCAATCCAATGCATGTACCAACCATTTTGAAAAACTTACCGATGAAAACCGATATCGCGTGGAAGAATCGATAAACCGTCAAGAAGTAATTAAGCAGAAGAGCTTGGATTTACATGATCCATATGAGGCCTTTCAATTAATGAATGATGTAGAGCAAGGTGTCTTTTCTAATAAGTATGGAGCCTGGGCAGGTACACTTCATACGGCAATTTATTTGCCAAAACAAATGAAAGTAGGTTTTTCTTTAGGAGGTAATCAACCTCCATATATGATGGATTTCCAAAGATGGCTAGACGGATATAAATTAGCAGCGACACGAATCAAGGGTAGCTTAGATAATGAATCTCCGTTTATCAATATGGTGCTGTTGGATAAGGTAGACATCGTTTTGTAAAACAAAAAATCGCACGAGAATGCGATTTTTTGACTTTCAGGAAATTATAAAAACATATTCCCTAATTTCTTTAAGAAATCGAACGATTATCCGGCATGTGCTGAAGTAATTGGCTGACAGCTTGTTCACCAAGCTCTTCCCATCTTGATTTATCCCTTATGTACCCATCTTTATCAGCTGGTTCTTGGAATTGGTTAATTCCTGTAGCAGCCAACAATGATTGCTCTTCCTTATCTAAGCCAAAATTAACGACATGTTTAATAACAAAGGGTCTTTTGAATTTTAGTAATGCGTTTGGCCGATCAAGTTCTCCTTCAATGACGTGAAATGGTATTCGGACATAATATGTATCTGGTCCCTCTCTATGCATGATGCCATCAATAAAGCCTCCATCATATTCCCAACCACCACATAATCCGAATCCATTTTGTTTTGCAATCTTCATCATTTCACCAAAATAAATAGTTTTTCCTTCTATATCCGTATCTAGTTGAATCAATAGAATCACTCCTGGATTTAATTTTCTTGATTAGTATTAACAGAATTTGGAATTAAATACAGGATAACTAAGAAATTTTAAGGGTGAAATCGTTCTAGAACTTAATAAAGACAGTCCTCTCAAAAAAAGGACTGTCTTTACTCTTTTGTATCTTAAGTTGTTTGGTCATAGGAGTTAACTTCAAATAAATCAATTAAGTCGATTTTTGGATGTTTATCCTTAAACCAATTAAGCGCGAATTCATTACGGAATAGTACTAAGAAGTTATCCTCACGGTCACGCACCAATAAATTACGCTCATCGAATAAGGATGGATCGACTTGCTCTCGATTTAACCAGCGAGGTATTCGTTCTCCAATCGTTTCAAATAGTACCTCAACATTGTATTCGTTTTTCATTCGATATTGGAATACCTCGTATTGAAGTTCACCAACAGCACCTAAAATAAAGGATTCATCACGGTGTCCCCTGAATAATTGAATGGCACCTTCTTGGACTAGCTGTTCAATCCCTTTTCTAAATTGCTTAGCTTTCATTACATTTTTCGCTGTGACCTTTTTGTATATTTCTGGTGGGAATTGTGGTAATTCGTCATATTCAAACTTACCTTTTCCACCAATTAATGTGTCTCCTATTTGATAAACATTTGGGTCATAGATTCCAATTATGTCACCAGCATAAGCTTCATCAATCGTGTCTCTGGTAGAGGCTACAATTTGTTGAGATTGGGATAGCTTGATCACTTTTCCGGTTCTTGCTACCTTTACACTCATTCCTCGTTCAAACTTTCCAGAACAGACCCTTAAAAATGCAACGCGGTCACGGTGTGCTGGGTTCATGTTCGCTTGGATCTTGAAAATAAATCCTGAGAATTCCTGGTTATCTGGCTGAATAACCCCTTCTGTTGATTTTCTAGGCTTTGGATTAGGTGCCAAGGAAATAAATGTATCAAAAAAGGTTTGAACACCAAATGGAGCTAGCGCACTCCCGAAAAATACTGGAGTTTGCTCCCCTTGAAGAATAGCATCTAGTGAGAATTCATCACCGGCTTCTTCGACTAGCTCTAATTCATCGCGAGCAGCTTCAAAAGTAGGCTGGGAAACTAACTCTACTTCTTGATCTAATTCATGAAAAGGGATATACGTTTCTTCCTCGTTCCCATTAAATTTAACAAATTGTTTTTCGTAACGGTCAAAAATACCTAAAAACCGTTTGCCCATTCCAGCAGGCCAATTCATTGGATAGGTCTCAATGTCTAAAACCTCTTCAATCTCTTCTAATAATTCTAGTGGTTCTTTTCCTTCTCGGTCCATTTTGTTAATAAACGTAAAAATAGGAATTCCACGCATACGGCAAACTTTAAACAACTTTATAGTTTGTGCTTCTATTCCTTTTGTTCCATCAATAATCATAACTACACTATCGACTGCAGTAAGTGTTCGATACGTATCTTCACTGAAGTCTTCGTGTCCTGGGGTGTCTAGTATATTGACTTGTGCACCTTGGTAGGAAAAGTTCATAACACTAGATGTAACGGAAATCCCACGTTGTTTTTCAATTTCCATCCAGTCTGAAGTAGCAAACTTTCCACTCTTCTTCCCTTTTACCGTTCCGGCAGAGCGAATTAAGTTTCCGTATAATAATAGTTTTTCAGTTAAGGTTGTTTTCCCGGCATCAGGGTGGGAGATAATAGCAAATGTTTTTCGTTTATTTACTTCTTTTTGTATTGTCATAGTCATAAAATCCCCTTCGTTAGTATTTGTTTTTATTTCATTTGGGATTTTGTTTACATTGGTATGATTCTCCTTCATATTAAGTCTAGACGTCTCATGCTTTTCTAAAAGATATGAAAGTATAAATTTCAGAGATGTCTAGCTCCGAGCGCCTGCGACTAGCGAGACTTCCTTCGCCTCCGTACGATAAGTCAACATCGCCTCCCGATGGTCGTCGTGTTTCCTTTATCTCCTACGCCTCAGTCCAGTCCGTACGTCGCAAAGCGGGCGCTCTGCGCTTTTCTTGTTTACTTTTCAAAAGATAGCACTTGTTATCTTACTAGTCAATTCATCTTTGTTAACTAGGGTGTGTAATTCCTCATAATTATTTACATGAACCCCCAAGAACAGAATTATAATCCTTTCCGGGTCACTCTTTTAGGGGAAACAAGAATTCTTTAAACTAGATAAATGATTTAAAGATTGAGATAATCGTGTTAACAGGTTATTCAATATAATAAAAGCGGTGAAATGAATGTTGAAGGATACAGGGGAACGGGTTATTCCTGAGAAGATGAGTATTTTAAATGGGCTATTATTAGAACATCTAGCGAGATATCATTTTTCTGCTCACTATGTTTATGGAAGAGTGTTAGACTTTGCCAGTGGTTCAGGATATGGCACTCATATAATTGCCAAACAATGTAAAGATAAAGTGGATGAAGTAGTCGGAGTTGATATTAATCAAGATGCTGTGAACTATGCAAAGGCAAAATATTATCATCCAATCTCATCTTTTATAGAGGGGGATGTTGTAGACCCTACTTTACCAGAAGTATTGGGAGAGTTTGATTGTATATTAAGCTTTGAAACGTTAGAGCATATTCATGAAGAAGAACAATTTATGAAAAATATTTATAAAATGCTAAAGCCTGGAGGTGCTTTAATCCTTTCTACACCATTTGGAGAAGGTAGAGGAATACCGAGTGGTCAGGAATTCCATGTCCATCAATTAACGGTAAAAGAGTTTAAAGAGCTATTTAATGACTATCAAACGAAAGAGTTTTATTATCAAAAAGGTGTCGTGATAGAACCGGCACAGTCATCTGAGGAAAAAAATTATCCCTTGGGCATCGCCGTATGTAAAAAGTAGTTTATTAGGAAAACGGAAATTTGCATAAGCGATCATGTCGTTTTAGATAATAGATAAAACTAATCTGGGAGACTAGCTATGAAAGAATACTACTATGAAAAGCTACTGAACATAAATACAAAAGGGAAGCAGTCCTACCAAGAAAAGGATTTTTATCATCCTTATGAGCCGACACCCTATCGTGCATTAGAGGTTCTATTGGAGCATGTTTCTATTAATCAAGATGATTGTGTAGTTGACTTTGGTTGTGGAAAAGGTCGATTAAACTTTTATCTTCATTATTTCCATCATGTTAATGTGACAGGAGTGGAGAGAGACGGAAATTTCTATCAGCAGGCATTAGACAATTTAAAGAACTACAAAAAAGTGACTAAAAGGAATACGGAGAAGGTAAACTTTTATAATGGGATTGCTGAGGAGTATCCTATTAGTCATCAGGACAATCTGTTTTACTTTTTCAACCCTTTTTCAATCACCATTTTTATAAAAGTCCTTAATAATATTTTGTTATCCTACGAGCAATACAAAAGAGATATATCCATTGTGCTATATTACCCTTCTAAAGACTATATCTTTTACCTTGAAGACAATACCATCCTGGAAAGGAAGAAAGAAGTAATTGTTCCTGCGTATTATGAAAAAGATGATTCTGAACGGTTTTTAATTTATGGTTTTCCAAATTAAATATTTATTGCTATTAAAGGAACAATAATCCTATTAGTAGCAATAAAGGAGAATGATCATGGATAAAAACATGCAGTATGGTGATGATTATAAGTCAATACCGGCGACTTCAGTTGGTAGTGGGGTTGGGGTTGAACTTTTACCGGATATCTATTGTTATACGAATCAGATTGTAAATCTCTGTTTAGTAGGTAACCCACAGTCAGGTGATTTCGTGTTAGTTGATACTGGAATGCCAAACTCAGCAAATGAGATTATTACTGAAGTGGAAGAACGTTTTGGTGAAGGAAGCCAACCGAAAGCGATTGTGTTGACACATGGCCATTTTGACCACGTTGGTTCCATTATTGAATTGATTGACAGGTGGAATATTCCAGTATATGCACATGAGCTAGAAATACCATTTTTAACTGGAAAACAAAAGTATCCCGAGCCAGATGGATCAGTTGAAGGTGGGATGGTAGCAAAAATGTCCCCACTTTTCCCAAACGAACCAATTAATTTGGGCAACCATATAGAAGCCCTTCCTTCTGATGGAAAAATCCCACATTTACCAGAGTTTAAGTGGATCCATACGCCAGGGCATTCTCCTGGACATGTATCATTGTTTCGAGAGAGTGATAGAACTTTAATTACTGGAGATGCCTTTGTAACGGTAAGGCAAGAATATTTATACAAAGTGATGACACAAGAAAAAGAAATAAGTGGACCTCCAAGGTACCTTACAACCGATTGGAAAGCGGCGAAAGAATCTGTGATTAAGTTAAAAGAACTAAATCCATCTGTGGCTGTTACGGGCCATGGTGTTCCAATGACTGGTGATGAATTAACAACCAATCTAGAAAAATTAGTAAATGAATTTGATCAGATTGCCGTTCCAGATTACGGAAAATACGTGGATGATGAAAACCTACATTAATGGAAAAAACCGAACTAGCATTGAATCTAGTTCGGTTTTTTAACTGAATGGACAAATATTCCTTAATTAGGCTGTAAAAAGATTATGTGTTGGTTTTTTGGACAAATGTTCCTTTATTACCCAAAAAGTTACGTGTATCCGTGTGAATTTAGTAAAATAGCGTACCATATGTCCAAAAAGGATCTCTTAGAATCGATTGTACGCTCCATGCATTACTGGTCCAACATATTCATTTAACTTCCAACCATGTTCAATAGCTTTTGATACAAAAGCTTTTGCTGCTTCCACAGATTCTCTTACACTTTTTCCATGTGCTAGGTTAGATGTAATAGCAGCAGCAAATGTGCAGCCTGCACCATGATTATAAGTTGTATCTATTTTGTCATTTTCCAACAGAACAAACTCATTACCATCATAGAAAAGGTCTACTGCTTTCTCATGTTCCAAGGCAGTTCCACCTTTGATCACCACATTCTTCGCACCTAATTCGACAATAATTTTAGCAGCTTCTTTCATTCCAACCATTGTTTTGATAGGACCAGTTTTAGCTAATTGACCAGCTTCAAAAAGGTTCGGTGTAGCAATAATGGAACGTGGGAGTAAGAATTCACGCATAGCAACCGTATTTTCAGGCTGAAGTACTTCATCTTCTCCTTTACAAACCATTACAGGATCAAGAACATACTTATCTATGTTAAACTCATCAATCTTTCGTGCACCAAGTTCAATAATGTCGACAGATCCAAGCATTCCACTCTTCATTGCATCGACACCCACAGATAGAATGGTATTTAATTGGTTCTCAACAATGCCTGTATCAATAGCAGTTACACCATGGCTCCAGTGATTATTGGGATCCATTGTTACAATAGATGTAAGTGCGGTCATACCGTACACATTATTTTCTTGAAAAGTCTTTAAGTCTGCTTGTATACCTGCTCCTCCACTTGAATCGGATCCAGCGAAAGTTAGGGCTTTTTTCATTGTCATACAGTCGTACCCCCTAAATTGAAATTTTTCACTCTTATAGAATATACTAAATTACTACTCATGAAAAGTGTTTAAACCTAGTTTATTACTCGGAATTCACCACTATAGAATCCAAAGTAGAATGATAGATGTTGAGAATAAGGATAAAACTGTTGATAACAAAATAAAAGCAGGTACTTCTCTCGTTAAGGTTTGGTATCTTTCAGAAAATACATTTACCATCGCACCAGTTGGGAGTGATGATAAAATCACAATTGTAGCTGCCCACACATGATTATTAACAGGAAAAACTAAATATACTAGGAAATAAGCAAATAATGGTAACAGTATTAGTTTAAATAGAAGAAGCACAAACATTTCTGATTTGCGAAAAGCGTAACTAAGTAAATCCTTCCTTTGGCTTGCTAATCCTAGACCTAGCGAGAATAAGGCTGTTGGACCGGCTGCTGCTCCTAATGTATCAGCAAATACAAGTAGTGGTTCCGGTGTGGGAATCTGCAAAAATGCTATTGAAAATCCGATTAAAAGTGATCCATTAATAGGATTAAGAAACACAGACTTTAGAATTACCTTTATTGTTTGAAGAAAATCTCCATCTGATTTTTGTTTTAAAACTTCAAAGGATGAGATAACCATAATTAAAATGACTAAATCATAGATTAAAATTGAAATCGCAACTGGTATTGCTGCCGCCTGGCCAAAAATAGCAATAATCAATGGAATACCCAAAAATCCTGTGTTCCCATATGTAGTCATCATTCCGTACATCGTTAATTCTTGTAATGGTTTTTTGTATACAATCTTAAAAAATATAATAGTGAATAGATAAAAACCAATGATTAATAGTATATTTGCAAGGATAAAGTTAGCGTTTGTTAGTTGATTGACAGGGGCTGTTGCAATTGAGAAAAATAACAATGCAGGTAAAGAAAAATAATAAACGAACGAATTGAGGGACGAAGCTGCACTATTAGGTAATAGATTCATTCTCCCAGCTACAAACCCTGCTAGAATAATAGCAAATAATGGAATAACAGCATTAAAAATAATCGACATCATGACACTCCTAGTATGAATTTTCTATCTAATAAACATATCATAAGTAAAGTGATTATTATAGAAATCAAATTAATAGACAAAATACTGGAATGGAATTATACTTAGTATATCTTTAATTCAAGATATTTTAATTAAGGACTAATTGCTACTAGGAGGAATAATCACTATGTTAAAAATAGGAATTGTTTTAGGAAGTGTACGTCAAGGTCGTAATGGAGAAGCAGTAACGAAATGGACTTATGATTTCGCTACAAAGCGCAATGATAATGTTGAATATGAAATTGTCGACCTTGCTAACTATAAATTACCACTTTTAGGTGCAGAAGTGTCTGAAGCACAACAAGAAGAAGCAGGAGAGGCAATTAAAGCTTGGTCAGAAAAAATGGCATCATTTGATGGATATATTTTCGTAGTACCAGAATACAATCATGCTGTAGGTGGTGCATTCAAAAACGCAATGGATTACCTAAAAGCAGAAGTAGGCAACAAAGCAGCAGGTATGGTTGGATATGGTAGCTTAGGTGGAGTTCGTGCACATGAAAATCTACGTCTCATCTTAGGTGAGTTGCAAGTTGCTGATGTTCGTACAGCAGTTACATTCTCACTAATGACAGACTTTGAAAACATGAGTGTATTCAAACCTGCTGATTATCATGAAACAAACGCTAACGACATGCTAGATCAAGTTATTACATGGAGCAAAGCATTAAAAACAGTTCGTGAAGAAGCAACTACAAACGCGTAAAATATTATAATATATATTGAAAAAACCTCACCATTTGGTGGGGTTTTTGTAGTTACATGGTAACATTCTTACATGAACTGTGCTCAAATAGCAACAACCTCTATAAATCATTTAGTTTTTTTAAAACGTCATCTAGTGTTGGTAATGTTGTCATAGCTCCTTTAGCGGATGCTGCTAAAGCTCCCGATATGGATGCAAACCGAGCCATTTCTTCTGCCTCATCTAATCGTAAATACTCAAGAGATTGATGATTTTCATGGATAGAATATAAAATCCCTGATACATATGCATCACCTGCACCTGTAGTATCAATCGCTTCAACCTTTAGGGCAGGAATATGAACTGTTCCATCTTTTGTATGTACATAAGAACCTTTTGCTCCTAATGTAACAAGAATAAGAGGAATATCGTATTTTTCCAAAGCTTCTAACCCATCTTCAATTCGGTTCTCTCCAGTAATGAATGCTAGTTCTTCTTCGGATACCTTTAAGATATCTGCCTTGGGTAACATGGATATGATTGTCTCTTGAGCAATTTCTTCATCTGGCCACAAGCTTAAACGTACATTTGGATCAAAAGAGATGATCATATCATTATATTCGGCTAGCTCTACAGCGTATTTTGTTGCTTCTTTTATAGGGTTGTTGATGAGAGATATAGAACCAAAGTGAAAAATCTTATGTGTTTCAAATAGCTCTTTATTAATATTTGTTTTACTCAACTTTTGGTCTGCGCTAGGATTAATATAAAAATCAAAGCTTCTTTCTCCATCTTCAGTATTTGTTACAAAAACGAGTCCAGTTCTCGTATCTGTTGAGAATTGCATTTGTGAGATATCTACACCATAATTATGTAACACATTTTGTAAGAAACTTCCTAATACATCCTTACCAACCATTCCAAGAAATAGAGATGGTAAACCTAATCTGGCTAGACCAACAGCAACATTTGCTGGAGCGCCACCAGGACTTTTAAAATAAGTAGAATTGGTGTGGTCAGTAGGAATGAAATCGATTAATGCTTCTCCCATGGAAATAATTCCATTTTTCATTTTTTCTAACCCCTTCCTAGAAATTCATGTACCCATAATTAAAGCAAAAGGAGGAAAGCTAATCATAGCTTCCCTCCTTTTCATAAGACATGGCATTATTTTTAATAAGGATAACGTATCTGCAATTATATTTCAACTTAATAGCAACAAGACTACATAAATAGTCCCGGACATTAGTTGATATTCCTGAATAAAAATGGTATTATAAAACAGTCAGACTGTATTATTCTAACTTAGATATAATAACTCAATTATATTATATCAAACAGTAAAGTGAAAGTCAACAATTTTAACGAAAGAGGTTGATCAAATGAGTAATAAAGCGAATGAACGAGCTACTGAACAAAAAAGAGTGGACGAAGTAATTCATGAAATCAACCAGAAGGCCCAGGAGTTATATGCAAAATCGAAAGGAATTAAAGAAAGTGTAATTGAACTTCGTAAAACTTTCTGGGATGATGTCACGGTAAATATTGATGAACCAGATGACATCATTGAAACAGAAGCAAGTATAAAACAACAAGCTGAGTTATTGACGCAAAAAGAATCTGCTCACGGTAAGTTAGATCAACAATTAAAAATACTAATACGGTTAAAGGATTCTCCATACTTTGGAAGGATCGACTTTATAGAAGAGGGGTTGTCTGAAAAGGAAGCAATCTATATCGGGGTAGCCTCTCTGATGGATCGAAACGATGAGGATTTCCTTGTATATGATTGGAGAGCACCGATATCAAGTCTTTACTATGATTTCCCACCAGGTAAGGCATCTTATGAAACGGTGGATAGTAAGATACACGGAGAAATTAAATTAAAGAGGCAATTTATCATTAGGCAGGGAAAACTTAAAGGAATGTTTGATACGGGTTTAACAATAGGTGACCAATTATTACAAAATGCATTAGGCAATACAGCTAGTACGACGATGAAAAGTATTGTTGCCACCATTCAACAGGAACAAAATAAAATTATTCGAAATGAAAAAAGTGATCTTCTAGTAGTACAGGGTGTTGCTGGAAGTGGAAAAACATCTGCTGCATTACAACGAATTGCCTATCTATTATACCGATATCGAAAAGAGTTAAATAAAGATAATGTCGTGATGTTTTCTCCAAACCCTTTATTCTCTAGTTATATAACAAATGTGCTTCCGGAACTAGGGGAAGAGAATGTACGTCAAACAACATTCTTAAATTATTTAAGAGATCGAGCAGTGGGTAACGTTGAAATTGAATCCCCTTTTGAACAGATGGAATATGTGTTAACTGCTAAAGGAAATCCTGACTATGAGATCCGAATAGAAAATATGAATTACAAATCAAGTGTAGAATTTAAAAATCATATCGATGATTATCTTCTGAATTTGATACAAGAAGGAGTACATTTTAAAAATATTACGTTCCAGGGCAGAATTTTGATCTCTAAAGAGGAGATATATGAATACTTTTATTCTTTTGATGCTGAAATTTCTATTCCGAATCGTGTGGAACGAGTGGCAAAATGGTTATTACATGAGTTGCGAAAACATCAAAAGGAAGAAATATATAATGATTGGGTCATGGAACAGGCAGAGTTGTTAGATAAAGAAGACTACTTAAAAGCTTATTATGAAGAACAAAAGGTAGACGAAGACATAAATCTAGAAGAGGAAATTTTGCGCAAAGAGATTGTAAAGAGAGTTTTTTCTCCGATTAAAAAACAAGTGAAGAGATTTCAATTTGTTAATGTATTGGCGACCTATTATCGGTTATTTACGGAGTGGAATGGAAATAAACCAATCCAATGGGAAAAAATAGCTAACTTTACGGCAAAGAATATTACTAAGCGATTTTTGCCTTGGGAGGATGCTGCTCCTTACGTATATTTTCAAGGGAAACTAATAGGAGATTATTCGGATCGTTCGGTGAGACACCTATTTATAGATGAAGCTCAGGACTATTCAGCATTTCAATTTGCCTATATTCGTGAGTTATTCCCACATACAAGAATGACCCTATTAGGGGATATCAATCAGGCGATTTATGCGAATACATCGAAGGAAAATCCACTCATACCCGATACCATGGTGAGAAAACATGAACGAATCACATTAACGAAAAGTTACCGATCAACTAGGCAAATCGTTGAATTTACAAAGTATTTTGCCCCTGGTGGAGAGATGATCGAACCATTTAATCGGGATGGTGATTTGCCAAAACTTATTATTCAAGAAGATCAGAATTTAAACGATTTATTGTTGGCAAATTTGGAGGAACTTCGGAATAAGGGGAATGAAACCATTGCGATTATTACGAAGACACTTCAAGAAAGTGAAACAATACACGAGAGGTTAAGGGAGAAAACCGATATTTATCTAATTGATGAAGAAACCTATACCTTCCAAAAGGGGTTATTAGTGCTCCCTGTTTATTTAGCAAAAGGAATTGAATTTGATGGTGTCATAATTCCAGATGCTTCAGCAAAGTGTTATTCCGAGGAATCAGACCGTACGCTATTTTATACAGCATGTACGAGAGCGATGCATGATTTGGTGATGATTTCAGATGGAGAAGCATGTAAGTTTATTCAAGAGACACCTAGTGATACGTTCGAAGTGATAAACGAATAACAACAGTAAGTGTGCGTCCTTAGTCATTGGCTAAGGGCGCTTTTATTGATTAGTGGGTGGAGGAGAGCTGTAGAATGGGTGATTCCCGATTAATTAATGAAACTCACTGATAAACCATCTGAAATTGCTGATAAAATAGTCGAGTTTCCCGATTAACTTATCTAATTGGCCGATAAAAATCATAAATTCCCGATACCATAGAATGAAGGGATTTTGCTACATGTGGAACTGGTAGTAAGTTCCTGCATCAATTTTAACCTGACTAAATTTCGTCAATTAAATGTCAAGTATTTGTCACGTATGTGTGATGCATATCACTTAAAATCATTTATACTATGTATATAGGGAAAACCTGAAAAGATAAGGATTATACACTAATCCACACATATATATATAAAGGCTTGTTCACTATTGAACTTGTGTCTTTGATTTTCATCTGCATATTAGGAGGTTATTTAATGCTATTTGAACAAGATCCGGTTTTAATGAGTCGCTTACTTACGACATTAACGCTGGGATTCCATATTATTTTTGCAACGCTCGGTGTTGGAGTTCCATTAATGATCTCCATTGCTGAATTTATTGGGATTAAGAGGCAAGACCCTCATTATCTAATGCTTGCTAGACGATGGGCAAGAGGTTTTCTAATTACGGTGGCAGTAGGGGTTGTAACGGGAACGGCAATTGGTTTGCAGTTATCCTTACTATGGCCAAACTTCATGCAAGTTGCTGGGAACGTAATTGCACTTCCATTATTTATGGAGGTATTTGCCTTTTTCTTCGAAGCAATCTTTCTAGGTATTTATTTCTACACTTGGGACCGATTCAAAAACCCATATATCCACTGGATGTTAACAATTCCTATAGTCATTGGAGCAGGAATGTCTGCTGTCTTTATTACAACTGTTAACGGATTTATGAATACCCCTGATGGATTTTTACTTGAAAACGGTCACTTTGCTGCTGTTAACCCGATTGCTGCTATGCTAAACCCAGCAACTCCGACGAAAGTATTTCATGTATTAACAACAGCATATTTAACGGTTGCTGCGGTACTCGCTTCGATTACAGCATTTATGATATTAAAAAAGAAAACTTCAGATTATCATAAAAAAGCGCTAAAACTAACGATGAGCTTAGTATTTATTTTTGGTATTTTATCTGCACTTGCCGGAGATTTCTCTGCTAAATTTTTAGCAGAACATCAGCCAGAAAAATTAGCTGCAGCAGAATGGCATTTCGAAACTGAGGAAGGTGCAGACCTTATTTTATTCGGTTGGTTAAATGATGCACATGAAGTAATAGGCGAAATTCGTATTCCTAATTTCCTAAGCTTCCTGGCTTATGGGGATTTTAATGCAGAAGTAACTGGATTAGAAGAATTTCCAGAGGATGAGATTCCGCCATTATGGATTCACTATATGTTTGACCTAATGGTAATGATCGGGTTTGCTTTAATTGGGATTGCCTTTTTATATTTAATTTTAAGTAAAATGAAAAAGCTTAATGAGCACAATAAAGGGATGTTATCTCTAATTGTCCTAAGTGGACCATTAGCAATGTTGGCAATTGAATTTGGCTGGGTTTTTGCCGAGGAAGGTCGTCAACCATGGATCATCCGTGGGTATATGACTGTGGAAGAAGCAGCCACAACTTCACCTTATGTAGGCTTGATGTTTATCCTGTTCTTAGGTTTATATATCGTGCTTGGAGTGTTGTGTGTTGTTATACTACGAAAACTTTTCCGAAATAGTCCAGTTGAAGACGAACTTGAGAAACAATACCCAACAATAGAAAAGGGTGATTCTGAATGAGTTATGAAATTATAGGTATCACTGTACTTTGGTTGTTTTTATATGGTTATTTAATTGTAGCATCTGTTGACTTTGGAGCGGGCTTTTTTGCCTACTATGCACGGATAACAAAAAAGGACCATATCATTAATCGGCTAATACAGCGTTACCTTTCCCCTGTTTGGGAAGTTACAAATGTATTTTTCGTGTTTTTCTTTGTAGGGGTAGTTGGTTTCTTCCCAGATACAGCGTATTACTATGGAACTTCACTTCTAGTTCCTGGAAGTATTGCTATTATTCTACTCGCAATCAGAGGATCCTTTTATGCCTTTGAAAATTACGGATCAAAACAGAGCAATGTTTATATGTTTTTATATGGAGCTACCGGATTATTCATTCCAGCATCCCTATCAGTTGCGTTAACGTTATCTGAGGGTGGTTTTATCGTAGAGGAGAGTGGAACTGTTACATTAAATTATCTAGATTTATTCACGAGTCCACTTTCTTGGAGTATTGTTGGTTTGGCTGTTGTGTCAGTATTATTTATTAGTTCGGCTTTCCTAACATTCTATGCATCTCGTGCGAATGATCAAGCTGCACTAAAACTTGTTCGGGGCTATGCACTGTTCTGGAGCACGCCAACAATCATTGCTGCACTTACTGCATTTATCTTTTTAGGTCAGCATAATGAACGACACTTTAATAATATGATGGACCTGTGGTGGATGCTAGGTTTATCAGTAGGATTTTTCATGATTGCGATGTTTTTACTCTACATTGGTAAATACTATGGATTAGCATTTATTAGCATTATGCTCCAATTCTTCTTTGCGTTTTTTGCTTACGGAATTGGTCATTATCCATTCATCTTAGATCCGTATATTACAGTTCAAAGCAGTGCGACACATGAATCCATGGGAATTGCATTAGTAGTTGTATTTATTGCCGGATTACTATTATTAATTCCTTCGTTAATTCTATTAATGAAGTTATTCTTGTTTGATGCAGACTATATTAAGGGGAAAAAATGATATAGGAGATTTGCTATGAAAAGCCTAAAAGAAATCGCATCAAATCAAAAAAAGGATAGGTTGTTTTTATTAGTTATTGCCGTATTTATTGGTGTAATGATTGTTACCCAATCTTATTTAATTGTAAGAGTCATTGATGATATATTTTTACGTCAAAAATCCTTTCAAGATGTCCTTCCATTATTGGGAGGACTGTTATTTATCATGTTGTTAAGAACCTTCTTCAACTATGTGAAATCTAAGCGAGGAATTCGGATGGCAACACGAGTAAAACGAGATTTCCGAAAAGAACTACTCACTCATTTTACTTCTAAGCCCGTTCACCTCTCTCAGCAAGGACAAACAGGCCATAAGGTAAGTATCATGATGGATGCCGTTGATGAGGTTGATAATTATTTTAGTAGTTATATTCCCCAAGTAATGGTTACCACTTTTGTGCCTATTCTAATTTTGATTGTGGTTATGACACAGCATATTAACTCTGGCCTAATTATGCTTATTACTGCACCATTTATTCCTATTTTTATGATGATTATCGGTATGAAAACAAAAGCAAAATCAGAAGAACAAATGGAAAAGCTTGCTGCATTTTCAGGGCGATTTCTAGATACATTACAAGGGTTAACTACTTTAAAATTATTTGGTCAGGCGAAAAAACAAAAAGAAACGATCAAACAAAGTAGCCTTGGATTTCGAGATGCTACGATGGAAATATTAAAAGTTGCTTTTACCTCCTCATTTATGCTTGAAGTCGTGATGATGCTTAGTATAGGAATTGTTGCACTAGAATTAGCGATTCAATTGATTATTTACCAAAGCATATCTTTTTTCACTGCATTCTTTATCCTGTTGCTAGTTCCTGAATTTTTTACGGCATTAAAAGAGTTAGGAACAACTTTTCACAATGGAAGGACTAGTATGGGAGCAGCCCAAAATATAATTGATGAATTAGCAAATAAAGACGAATCCGTTCAATGGGGAGAGAAGTCCCTCGATGATGAGAGTTTTACGATGTCACTATCAGGGGTGGACTTTAGCTATGGTGAGGGAACGTTTACGTTGGCTGATATTCATGCTAAATTCCCGTCAAACGGTCAGGTAGCTATTGTAGGTAGAAGTGGATCAGGTAAATCAACCCTCCTACAACTAATTGCTGGATTGTTACGTCCAACTAAGGGAGAAATAACAATAAATAGTGTATCGTTACACGAATATGCAGAAAAAGATTGGTATAACCGGTTAGCTTACATCACACAACATCCTTATATATTCTCAGGAACCATTGCTGAAAATATTGCAATAGGAACGTTGAAAGAATCCACCCTGAAAGAAGTAAAACAAGCTGCAGAGGAAGCTGGTCTCCATAAGATGATCCAATCCTTAGAAAAGGGATATGATACTCAAGTTGGTGAAGCAGGAAGAGGGTTATCAGGTGGAGAGAAACAACGTTTAGCGCTTGCGAGGGCATTTCTGAAACAACCATCGATTATTTTATTTGATGAGCCGACTACCGGCCTGGACATAAAAACCGAACAGATTTTACAGGAATCAATGAAGAAGCTAACGGAGAATTCGATGGTAATTACGGTTGCGCATCGCCTTCATACGATTAAGAATGCAGACCTCATTTTGTTTCTAGATAAAGGACGGTTGATTGCTTCTGGAACACATGAAAAATTAATGGAATCCTCACTAGAATACAAGGTGATGGTCTCTGTTCAAAAAGGTGGTAGGGAATTATGAAAGACTTAGCATTTGTTACTCGATTAGTTGCACTGGAAAAACGCGATATTTTATACTCTATTCTATTTGGGTTTATTGCTGGAATTTCTGCTGTTGGTCTTTTTGCGGCTAGTGGTTATTTAATTTCTAAGTCTGCTTTTGCCCCCCCTTTATATGCGCTAATTATATTAACTTCAACAGTTAAACTACTTGGATTTACACGCGCTATGAGTAAATATGCTGAGCGTTATTTTTCTCATCGAGCTACATTTACGATACTAAGTAATGTTCGAGTTGCTTTTTTTGAAAAACTTGAACCGTTGGCACCAGGTATCTTTCAAAAATATCGTAGTGGGGATTTATTAGCTCGAATTGTTGGAGATGTTGAAAGTCTACAAAATTTTTTTATCCGTGTTTTTTATCCACCAATTGTGCTAATAATGGTTTTCTTAAGTACAGTACTATTTACAACATTCTTTTCTGTATATATTTCGATTATTATTTTAGTCGGTTTAATTTTGACGACATTTCTTGTGCCTGCACTATTTTCGTTAAGACAAGCAAAAATCGACAGTGCTATTCGCCAGGAGAGAGGTAAGCTTTCGACAGAAGTAACGGAATTTCTTCATGGATACCGAGATTTAAAGATATATCAACGGTTGGGGGAGAAAGGAAATAAAGTAGAAGCAACTGCCAATCAATATTTATCAAAACAAGAAACAGAGAGTATCCATAAAATCAGAAACCAATCGATTAATGCTTTTATTGCTTTGTTTATAACTTGGACGGTCTTGGTGATAGGTGCTTTATTAGTAGTAAATGGCCAGTTAGAAGGTATTTTCCTAGCAATGCTGTTAATGATTTCAATAACAGCTTTTGAAGATGTTGGGCCAATGGGAGTATTTCCTATTTATCTCCAAGAAACAAGGACAGCATCATCCAGATTAGTGGATGTGGTGAATGAGGAAGTAAAGTATGAAGAACTAGACGATCTTAAATTGACTGATGCTCCTACTATCAAAATAGATAAAATTACATTTGCTTTTTCGGGTGAATGGAGGAATGCTATACAAGATGTCTCAATGGATTTACCGACTGGTTCAAAAACAGCTATAGTAGGGCCGAGTGGTTCTGGGAAGTCTACCCTTTTACTGCTAATCCTCAAGATGATTGAAGCAGAAAAGGGAAACGTAATGTTTAATGATAAATCAATTAATCAATTATCGGAGGAAAGCATCTGGAAAGAGTGTAATGTTGTTTTACAAGAGAACCATTTCTTCTTTGGAACGATTCGAGACAATTTACAATTAGCCGGGGAGCATTTAACCGATGAAGAACTGGCAGATGTATTATCCAAGGTAAACTTAGATGATTTTCAACTAGATGATCCAGTGCTTGAAAAAGGAGACAATCTCTCTGGTGGGGAAAAACAACGATTAGCAATTGCTAGAGCAATCTTAAAGCAAGGGAAATTATGGTTATTAGATGAACCAACATCATCAGTGGATGCATTAACAGAAAAATTTATATTTGAAAACTTATATCAAGAAGCTAAAGAAGATACGTTGGTATTAGTTAGTCATCGATTAGGTAGTTTAGAAAAAATGGATCAAATTATTGTTATGGATCAAGGGAAGATTGTTGAATCAGGTACATTTGATGAGTTAATAGCAGCAAAAGGGTACTTTTATCAAATGAAAGAGATAGAAAAAGGATTGTTATAGAAGAGGTTTTCGAATCCCCACTTATCAAAAAAGCGTGCTCAAATAACGAGCACGCTTTATATTATAATCCCATGACTAACCTATTGAAATCCTTCCATGCCGTTAACCGTGGTAGATGTAATTCCTGGTTATAAGATTGGTCCTTTACTATTAACTGAACCGTTGTATCAGAGAGTGTCTCTAATACAGCAGGTTTATCATCAACATAATAATCTAGACTCAATTCTTTAATAATATGAATTTTTTCATGGTCTTTCATCCCATAATAAAAATTACTATCTAGCACAGGAAAACCTTGATCGCTCATCCATTTTATTGTTCGCTCTCGATGTCCTTTTGGACGTGCCGTTATATAGAAAATCTCATGGCCTTCTCTTGCCAAGCCTTGTAATGTCTCTACTGCACTTGGAAATGGTGGACAATCTGTAAAATAGATTGTTTCAAGAGAGTTGTTCCATAGTTCTTTTCCTTCTTCATCCGTTAAACCAAATGGTTCATGAATTTCAACGCGTTGAATCGAAAGGTAGTCTTCCCGAGATAGTGCTTGATTCAACTTCCTTTTATATAGATTAAAAGCATGTTCTCTTAAATTAATTAACGTGTCATCAATGTCAAATCCAAATCTCATACAATCCCTCAATTACAAATTAATAGCTGGGATACCCTGTAAACTTAAAGTCTTTGCCAATTCGTTCGATATTGGTATCCAATAATTCGACTGCATCCTTCATTAATTCAAAGCCAGTTCCTTCCAAAAATGTGGGAGCATCTTTACCTCCAACTAATTTGGGAGCAAAATATAAAACAACCTTATCTACTAGTTGGTTTTCTAAAAAGGATGCATGTATATTTCCTCCACCTTCAATAAATAACGAGGAAACAGATTTTTCACCTAAGATCTCAACCACTTCATTAGGGTCTACGGAATTATCATTATTCGTAACAAATACCGTTACACCTTGTTCTTCTAATAACCGTTTTTGTTCTTTGTTATAGTTTTTGCTCGTAAATACCCATGTTTCTGCCTCTTGATCAGTTACAACTTTCGATTCTAGTGGAATTCGTAACGTAGAATCTAAGATGACTCGAATCGGGTTTTTCCCGTTTGGAATCCTTGCTGTCAACGAAGGATCATCTTCTATTACTGTATTAATACCAACCATAATAGCCATATTTTCATGTCGTAATTGGTGAACATCTAACCGAGATTCTTCAGATGTAATCCACTTACTATTTAATGTTCGAGTTGCAACTTTTCCATCTAGTGTTGAACCTGCTTTTAATGTAACAAAAGGCTTTTTTGTAACGATGAATTTATTGAAGACCTCATTAAGCTGTATGGATTCTTGTTCACGAATTCCAGTTACCACTTCAATGCCAGCGTTTTCCAATATTTTGACACCATTTCCAGCAACGATGGGGTTTGGGTCAAGTGTTGCTATGACTACTTTCTTCAACCCAGCGTTAACGATGGCCTCTGCACAAGGACCAGTTCGACCGTGATGTGAGCATGGTTCAAGAGTGACATAAATAGTGCCACCTTTTGCTGCATCACCCGCCATTCGAAGTGCATGTATCTCAGCGTGTGGTTCTCCTGCTTTTAAGTGGGTACCTACTCCAACAATACGGTTATTATTTACAATGACTGAACCAACCAAGGGGTTAGGGTCTGTTTGCCCTTTCATGGCAGCTGCGTTTTGTAATGCTAGACCCATATAAAATTCATGGCTAGTCATTTTCACAGGCCCTTTCTTCTTCAAGGTGTCCTGATTTATCTATTTTTGTTTGTAAATATTTCTCGTTATATTCAGATATATCTCCCCATAAAGGAACCCTACCAGAAACAGATAGGCCTGCATTTTGTAATGCTTCTAATTTTAATGGGTTGTTGGTAATTAGTGTTACAGGCTTCGTACGTAACCTTTGTAATACTTTAATGGCATCATCATAGTTTCTAGAATCATTCACAAAACCTAATTGCTCGTTGGCTTCAACTGTGTCATATCCATTTTCTTGTAGTACATAAGCCATTGCTTTAGAAAATAGACCAATGCCTCTTCCTTCATGGTTAGCTAAATAAAAGACTGCGCCTGAGCCGTGTTCTTTAACTTTCTTCAAGGATTCTCTTAATTGGAATCCGCAGTCACAGCGCTTACTACCGAAAATATCGCCTGTATGGCAAATGGAATGCATTCGAATTAAAGCATCATCAGATTCTTCAAAGTCGCCATAGACTAGCACACTTGATTGTTGGTAGTCTGCTAAATTTTGTGAGGATAGATTATCAATTATCTTTTCATAATCCTCTGTGTCTTCATTACAGTTGAGCCAGCAATACCATTTAAATTCAACTGTTTCCCCATATAGATTTACCGGTAGTTTTACCGGCCCCACTAAATATATCGCACCTTCACTTGTTTGAATGGATTGTATTTTATCTTTTAGTACGGAAAATACTTTTGATTCTAATTTAACTTGTCCCATATCGTATATCTCCTTTCACTGCATTAAGTATAAGGAAAAATAAATATTACTTCAATTTATCTTTCTTGAGAAATATGAAATTCAAAGCTTTTTTATTCAAGCAGTTTTATAGGGCTCAAACATAGGTTCATCGAACATTCCATAAAATTATCATAATTCATCATATGGCGAAATTCTTAATGTTGTCTAGGCTTACTACGTTTTAGTATGTCCAATTTCAGAAAAATGACATTTTCCTATTGCTAAATAGAAAAATACCTGTTATTATATCGATAGACGATATATCGAATCACAATACATTGAAGGGCGATATAAGAGAGGTGATTTAGAATGAAACGGGCAGAAGAGTTCCTACCATTATCACAGGCTACTTACTATATATTGTTATCACTTAGAGAGGTTCGTCATGGTTACGGAATTATTAAAGATGTAGAAGAGATTAGCCATGGAGAGGTTTCAATGGGACCAGGGACACTGTATGGAGCTTTAGGTAAATTAGAAAAGCAATCTATTATTACAAAGTCTAAGGAAATTAAGGGAGATCGAAGGAAGTTTTATGAATTAACATTTTTGGGGAAAGAGGTACTATTGCTTGAATTTAAACGCCTAAATTCATTAGTGGATAATGCTAAAGAGTATATTGAACAATTGGAGGGTGAGAATAATGACAATAAAGAAGTTTAAAATTTTCCTTGCGTCAAATATTGAAAAAGAAGAAAAATGGTTGACCGAGATGTCAAATAAAGGGTTGCATTTAACTAAATATCGATTGATGACTTATTACTTTGAGGAAGACCCTAACAACTCTTATGTTTACCAAACAGATTTTCGTCCAGAAGCAGACGAGGATTATTTCCAGTTATATCGAGATGCGGGTTGGGAGTACGTGGATGATGCTGTTAACTTATTTCATTACTTTCGTAAAGATAATCGTGAGCAAGGGGTTAAAAAGATATATTCTGATAAAGAATCTGTTAAAGAATCCTATTCTAGGATGATGCGATTTTATATTACTCTTTTCCTTCTGGTCTTACTAACCCAAGTTGGCTTATTTGCTACTTGGCGAGGGTTATGGGTACAATATCTATCCTTGGGAATCGTATTACCAGTCGTTATTCTTTACGTGTTTCTGTTGTTTTCATTACGTAGAAGAGTGAAGTTTTATAATAAAAAGGGGTAGTGAGTTAGATAAAAGGTTTGGAATAGTTTATATTCTAAACCTTTTTTAATTAGATAGAATGGTAAAAGAAGGAATTAGATATCTCTGAGTCGAAATAATTAATTACAATAGTTATGAAATTGATAATTGGAGGAGTGGTTTTGCTTTGGCAATTCAATCTATTTTTGCAAAATCAAAAGAAAAAACGATTACAAGTAGGTTCAGAGTAGATTTAGTTCAGCACATTGACCTTGTATCTGATAATGCTGGTATTGAGTTTATATCCACTAATAATCCAGAAATAATTGTTGAATTTAGTGCGCCTGAGAGAAAGCATACTCGTTACACTTTTGCTGCGAATGTTAATAATGGTGTATTGTCAATTGAATCTAAAGAAAAAAGAAGGGTCTCTTTCTTTCGGTTAGAGTTTAACGTATCTAATCCAAAGATAAAAGTGTATTTACCAGAAAAACAATATGAATCGGTTACGATGAATGTAGTAAATGGCAAAATCTCTACTCTAAATCTAACAATAGAAGACTTAGAAATTGAAACAATAAATGGAGCTGTAACCTTATCAAATATGAATACAAAGATTTCTAGAATCCAGTCACAAAATGGGAAGCTGAGCTTTCGACAGTTAACTGGTGACATTAGAGGCAGTGTAACCAATGGAAGTATTAATTTGGAAACAGATTATCTAGATCGTTCGATTAATCTAAGTTCCGTGAATGGGAGAATCTCTATTCATTCAAGAAATCAACCTTCTAATGTGACGATTGATGTAGATGTAGTGCTTGGAAAGGTTGAAGTTTTTGGGAAGGATACTAATCGTGCCGTTTTTGGTGATGGTGAGAATAAAGTAAACATATCAACTGTAAATGGAAGTGTAAAAGTAATAAACTAGGCATTAGTTATAGACTTTTACAGTTATAATTTACATATTATTTTTTATTCTTTTGAAACTGAACTGATTGTTCGGTTTTCTTTTTGTTGAAACAAACTGCATGGATGAAATTATACTTCCTATTATAAAGGCATTATAATGTAGTATGAAATATAGAATGTAGTATGAAAATATAGATAAGGTCCTGTAGTTAGGAGAAAATAGTAACGATGAAAAAGAATAGCTTAAAGCCTTTTATTTCACTAATTGTTTCGACAAACATTCCTAAATTAGCCTTAACCATTGGTTTAATTGGAAGTATTATTACAACATTAGTAGGGTTAACCATTCCGCTATTAACGAAAGAATTGGTAGATGGTTTTTCACTAGAATCGTTAAGTATCGGATTGATCATTGCAATTATCGTCGTATTTATATTGCAAGCAGTTATTGACGGGGTATCAACCTATTTATTAGCAGCAGTTGGTCAAAGGATTGTTGCTAGATTGCGGGATAGAATGTGGTTAAAAATAATTCGCCTGCCTGTTAGTTATTTTGACAAACAAGCCAGTGGAGAATCAGTTAGTCGAGTTGTTAATGATACTGGGATTGTACGTGATTTGATTACACAGCACTTTCCACAATTTATTGGAGGAATAATATCTATTATAGGTGCCGTGGCAATCTTGTTAGTAATGGATTGGAAAATGACATTAATGATGTTGTTGGCCGTTCCAATTACAATGGCTGTTATGATTCCTTTGGGTAGTAAAATGTCGAAAGTCTCTCGTGGACTACAAGACGAAACAGCAACATTTACAGGCAGTATTCAACAAACGATAGGCGAAATTCGACTGATGAAAGCCTCTACGGCCGAATCTGTAGAAAAAGAAAAAGGCTTGTCAGGAATTGAGCGTTTATTACAGTTTGGCTTAAAAGAAGCAAGAATTTTTGCCCTGATTGGTCCACTTATGTATACGGTAATGATGGTCGTAATTGTGGTTATTATCGGTTATGGTGGAATACGTGTTGCTGAAGGAGATATGTCAACCGGATCTTTAGTAGCCTTTTTACTTTATTTATTTCAAATTATCTTTCCTATAACGTCTTTTGCGATGTTTTTTACTCAATTACAAAAAGCAAAAGGTGCAACGGAGAGGATTATCTCCATACTAGATATGCAGGAAGAAGATGGTCAATCTGGATTAGATAAAGATATTTCTAATCAAGTGATTCATGTTTCTAATGTATCGTTTGCATATGAGGAGTCTGAACCAGTACTAGAAAATATTTCATTTAAAGCAGAACCGGGAGAAATGATTGCTTTTGCTGGACCTAGTGGTGGTGGAAAATCAACCCTCTTTGCTTTAATAGAAAGATATTATGCTCCGACCTCGGGAGAAATAAGGGTGGGGGCTACTCCGATTAATAAACTTTCATTAAATTCATGGAGAAGTCAGATTGGCTATGTATCCCAGGAAAGTGCAATGATGGCTGGGACGATACGTGATAATTTAACTTATGGATTGCCAGATTTAGAAACAATAACGGACGATCGTTTATGGCAAGTTACTAAAATGGCGTATGCGGATGAATTTATTCGCTCTTTTGATAAAGGATTAGATACGGAAGTAGGGGAAAGAGGGGTAAAGCTTTCTGGTGGACAACGACAACGAATAAATATCGCTCGAGCCTTCCTGCGTGATCCAAAAATCTTGATGATGGATGAGGCAACAGCTAGTCTCGATAGCCAATCTGAGGGGATAGTTCAAGAAGCATTAACTCGTTTAATGGAAGGGAGGACAACCTTTGTTATTGCCCATAGATTATCTACAATTGTTGATGCCGATAAAATTATCTTTATTGAAAATGGAAGAGTGACTGGTAGTGGAAATCATCAGGATTTAATTAAAACGCACGATTTATATAGAGAATTTGCAGAGCAACAGTTGACTTAACCCATTTAGATCTAAAAAAAGTCTAGAATAAAAGCGCTAAGATGACAAATTCTGTCTTAGCGCTTTATGCTTTTCTTATAAGCTATGTATGAAATGATTATTAGAATGAATCCACCTAAAACTAGCATTGACCCTGCTATAACTGACCAAAGACTTTGGCCAAATGCGATTAAAGTAATCACTCCATTACTTAAACTGATAAATCCAAGTACCAACTATACAAAAAACTGTACATTCTTGCTAGCCAATGAATGATACCTCCTATTATAGAACGCAATAAGAAGGATTATATCATAATCTACAACGACCTAAGAAGAACAACATGGTTGCAGGATTCTCAACATCAACACTAAACATGCAATAACTTAATAGTTACGCAAATAAACTCGCCCCACCGAAAATATTTGCGCTTGACAATACCAGATGGTTCGACGTTATCGTGCAGAAGGGCAGTCGACTCCAACGGGAACAGCACGTGTCCGAAGGCCCCACAGCGAGGGAACTACTAGAATAATCTACTTTAGCCCCTTGTACCGAGGAGCCTGCGACGAAGCGTAACTTGTAGACGCAGGTACAGTGCTTCCACGCTGGAGGCTGAGGCCGTGAGGCCGTGCCCGTGGAAAGCGACTGCCCGTAGTGTGAATCAACAAAGCAGATTATTGCATTCTTGGTAGGGTTCGCTTAAGAAGTGTATCGGTTTCTATGTCACCCCAATAAATAACGCGATAAACTGTTTTTCCATTTCTAGCTACGATTTCATGTTGACTTCCATTTTCATAAATCCATGCTTCATCAAAACCGATATCTTTTACTTGGTCAAAGTGTTTGGGTATTATAAAGTCAAATTCTTCCTTTATTGCAGTAACCAAACCTGAAGCTAACCATTCATTACGAGCTTCATAGTAACCAGAGTATAATTGCGTATCGTGAAAGTAAAACTTACCCGAGGAAATCTCCACTGTCTGTTTTAATTCATATTGTTTAGGGACGGTGATACTAGAATCAATTTGATAATTGTTATCATAATCTCCTTGAGATATCTGTTCAAATTCCTCATCTACTAATATATCTGAAATTTGAACAACAGGTAATTGCTCATTTGGAATAGCGGTATATTCAGGATTAGTATTATCTTGAATAAATAGATAAGTTAAAAGAGAGATAATGCTCCCGAAAATAACAATATCTATTAATATTTTTAAATATAGTTTCCTTTTATAGGTTGCTTGATGATTGAGCATCTGGCCAGACCTTAACTTTTTGAGCAATCGTAGTGTATGGAAAACACCGTTAATCATTGTTATAAGAATATATAAATAAGTAATTATTCCAGTTAAAGGAAATATAAAATAATCATCTAAAAAAATACCAACCCGATTCCTTTCTAATTGGTGTAAATATACAAAAACCATTGTAATTGTTGCTATTAGTATTAAAAGCCCTCTTTTTACTAAATCATTTTTAAGGATATTGATAGACTCGGAATATATGCTAGGATCAGAATGGATTTCAACTGGATTTGCCCCAACTATTTCTCTATAAATATGAACAAATATGAGGGAATCGACATATTCCCACCCTGATTGTTCATAAAAATCAACTCGATTTTTTTCATAGGAGTCATCAGTTTTATAAATTTCACAACGGTATTGTACGTCCATAGGTTGTGTTTCTTCAAAAGTAGCAAAGGTTCTGTTTAACTTTACTAATTTCCATCCTTTTAGGTGCATGTCATTAAACCATGCCTCTAATTCCTCCAATTGCCACATAGATAAGTAAAGAATTTTTCGTTTCCTTCTATTCATCATTATCCGCTCCCTTCCAATAGTGTTTCCCGTCTTGGACCAAAGAGGCAAGTCGCTGGTACTCTTGTTCTAATGCCTTTTCACCATAAGATGTAATATGGTAAACCTTTCTCCTGCCATCCGATTTAGTCATCCTGATATAATTCATTTTCTGCAGACGTTTTAGAATTCCATATAGAGTACCAGGGCCCATAGTAACTCTTTTATTAGATACTTTATGTACTTCATCCATCACTGCATATCCGTGAAGGGGATTTATCAATGCTAATAAAACGTAATACATTGCCTCTGTCATAGGGGTTTTCTCATTACTTGACATGAAAATTCACCTTCTTAAAGAATTGGTTGGTAATGGAGGAATTTCTCCATGTTTTGAAAGATAAGAAAGTATAACTTTTCTGAGGTGACTAGATTCGAGCACCTGATACTAACAAAGGTACTACATAGGGAGAATTCCTTGTCCTTCTTACGTTACTAAGTGAATTCTCTTTTTTAATCTCACTATTATGCATTGCGATATATCGTGTGGCATAATAATAACATAGTAAAACGATATGTCAATAATTTTCTGAATATATGGAAGTGACCTCTAAAATTGAACTTAAGGGAAACCTAACTACATCTAAACACGTATTTAACTAATGAGGTATTAACTAAAAGGAATGATGACTTTGAATGATTATGAAAGTAAAGTATATGATGACTTACAAGTGTGGAGAAATAAATTATTAAAGCAATCGGGTGTCTTCAATCGTTTGGCCAAAAAAGCACAAACCAAAATTAATGAAAAAATTCCTGAAAAAGCCCATCAGATTATAACGGACGCAATAAAAAATATGGTAAAGGCGACATTGGTTGGTTCTAATCTTACTACTAAAAAGCCAACATTAGGATTAAGTTTGTATGAAAAGGATGAATTCGTAAAGGAAAAATTAGCTACCTATCGTAAAACAGCAACAATAGAAGGTGCGGGCACTGGAGCAGGTGGAATATTTTTAGGTTTAGCTGACTTTCCGCTGTTACTTTCAATAAAAATGAAGTTTCTTTTTGAGGCAGCTGCTGTTTATGGATACGACACAGACCAATATGAGGAACGATTATTTATTCTACATGTTTTTCAGCTAGCTTTTTCAAATGACGAAAAACGTCGGGAGACCTTTTTCTATATCGACAACTGGGAAGAGCAAAAGGAAAAGCTTGTCGACATGGATTGGCGCGTATTTCAACAAGAATATCGAGACTATATCGATTTCGTCAAAATGCTCCAGTTAATTCCTGGATTTGGGGCAATTGTAGGAGCGTATGCTAACTATAACTTATTGGATCAACTTGGTGATACTGCGATGAACGCATATCGATTACGGCTACTTAAAGAAGAGCCTAAGGATTATTAATTGTTTTTTCTTCTCAAAAGTGGAACAATATAATTGAATCTACTTGATAGGAGTTTGACATAATGAAGTGTAAAACAAATAGAAATGCAGCAAAAGTATTAAATAAGATGCTTGAAACAAAAGAAGCAGAAGGTAAAATGATTCGGGTATTTGTGACTCACATCCATGGTGACCATGCGCATTATGATATTGAATTGGATACACCAACCGAAAATGATGAGGTAGTTCGTACAGATAAGGATATTGATATTATTTTAGAAAAAGGAAATGAATATTTAGATGGTGTGTGGATTCAATATTTCTATGTACCAAAAGAAGAAATGTTCATTACCAACCCAAAAATGGGACATCATCATTAATAGCTAAATATGACAAGGGCAAAGAGGAAAACTCTTTGTCCTTTTTATATAAGAAGAGATGTCTAGCTCCAGCGCCTACCCCCTCGAGGTCTTAAGTCAATCCTCATCACGGGCAAAGATCGCCACGCCGAGGCTCGACTTAAGCTATGCCTGAGGCTGACCAAGGCGCTTGCGCTTTTCTTGTAAGTTGAACACTTTTACTTTTTGCTGCATAGGATTAAATCACGTGCAAAAGTTGCGTCAGGGAAAAATTATAAGTTTTCCGAAAAACATCTTGACATATACAAACTATAGGGATTATCATTGACGGTAACAAATTAAGTTGCCTTAGAGCAAAAATAAAAGGAGAGTGCAAAATGAAAGGTTTATTGAAACTTTGGTGTAGTGTGTTTTTACTTAGCATCGTATTGTTACTTGGAGCTTGTGGAACGGACGAAGAAAGTGCAAGCAAATCAGATGGGGAAATAAGTATTATAACCACCATTGCACAAATTGGTGAACCTTTATCTGTTATAGGTGGGGAATATGTAGATGTGAATAGCTTAATGGGGCCGTCTGTAGATCCTCATCTGTACAATGCTACACATGGGGATATTTCTAAAATTGAAGAAGCGGATATGGCATTTTATAACGGATTAAATTTAGAAGCAAATATGGTGGAGATTTTTGATGAAATGTCGCAGTCAAAGCCAGTACTTGCTATTGGTGAAACAGTTTCGGAAGATTCCTTATTAGAAGACGAAACAGGTGCTGTCGATCCCCATATTTGGTTTGATTTAGATCTATGGAAGCATGCGTTGGAATCTGCAGTTGATGAATTAAAAGAGTTCGCACCAGAACATGCAGATTATTTTGAAGAAAATAAAGTAGAATATTTTGAACAAATGGATGAATTGAAAGAGGAAGCAAAGAAATTAGAAGAAATCCCGGTAGAACAAAGGTATTTAGTAACTGCACATGATGCATTCGGTTATTTTGGAGAAATGCATGATTTAGAAGTAATTGGACTTCAGGGATTAAGTACCGATGGAGAAATCGGAGTATCTGATATACAAGAAACGATTGATATCATAATTGATTACAAAGTACCTGCTGTTTTCGTTGAAAGTAGCATTAGTGAGGACTCTATAAAAGCTGTAATAGAAGGGGCAGATAGTGAAGGCGTTACTGTTGAACTAGGTGGGGAATTATTCTCGGATGCAATGGGAGAAGACGGAACAAAGGAAGGCACCTATCTAGGCATGTATCGCCATAATGTGGATACCATTTATAATGCATTAATGAAAGGAGCAGAGTAAATTGGCTGAATCCGTAATAAAGGTAAAGGAACTATCGGCTGCATATCGAAAAAATACCGTTCTAGAAAATGTGGATTTCTCTGTAGAAAAAGGGTCATTAACTGGCATTGTTGGACCAAATGGTGCCGGAAAGTCCACTTTAATAAAAACCATGCTACAACTTCATCCTTCTTTATCTGGAACAGTTGATTTTATGGGTTTACCTTTTAAACAAGCAAAGAAATATATTGGATATGTACCACAAAGAGGCTCGGTTGACTGGGATTTCCCTACCAATGCACTCGATGTTGTGACGATGGGACTTTATGGGAAAATTGGTTGGCTCAAACTACCAACACGCATGCATAAAGAAAAGGCATTTCATGCTTTGAAAAAAATGGGAATGGAAGATTATGCTGATCGACAAATTAGTCAACTCTCGGGGGGACAACAACAACGAGTATTTCTAGCAAGGGCATTAGTGCAAGATGCTGATATTTACTTTATGGATGAACCATTAGCAGGTGTTGATGCTGCAACAGAGCGTGCCATAATGACGATATTAAAAGAACTGAAGGCAAATGGAAAGACCGTGATGGTTGTTCACCATGATTTACAAACAGTAGAAGAATACTTTGATCACGTTCTTTTGCTAAATAGAACGGTAATGAATCACGGTAAAACTACTGAAACATTTACTAAGGATAATGTTGCGAAAACATATGGTGGAAATATGCGTTGGATGGGGGAGGAGAAACAATATGTGGTCCATACTGGCAAGTAGTACGACGCAATGGGTTCTTGCTAGTACAATGATTCTTGGAATAGCAGCAGGGATGGTAGGGTGTCTAGCTTATTGGAAAAAACAAAGCCTGATGAGTGATGCCTTAGCTCATGCCGCACTTCCAGGGGTAATAATTGCCTTTCTACTATTACAAGAAAAAAACTTACTCATCCTTATTATTGGTGCAGCTATAAGTGCATTAATGGGAGCTTTTCTTATTCAATTGATTCAATCTACAACAAGAATAACGGAAGATACAGCAATGGGGATGATTTTATCTATTTTCTTTGGTGCTGGACTTATGCTTTTAACATTGGTTAATCGAACAGCAGGTGGAAATCAAAGTGGATTAGATAATTTTATCTTTGGGCAGGCAGCTGCGATGGTAAAATCTGATGTAATAACAATGCTCATGCTTGCAGTGATTGTCATAATCGTTTTATTTCTTGGGTTTAAGGAATGGAAAATCTATTTATTTGACCCACAATTTGCAAAAGGTATTGGCCTATCAATAAGAGGAATGAATTTCTTATATACAGGTGTATTGGTTACTACTATCGTAATAGGTATTCAAGCAGTAGGAGTAATTCTAATTGCTGCTTTATTAATTATACCATCAGTAAGTGCCCGTTATTGGACGCAATCATTTAAGTGGATGTTAATCATTTCAGCATGTATTGGTGGATTATCGGGAGCAATTGGCACCTATATAAGTGCTCTAGGCAGTGGATGGCCAACAGGTCCGTTTATTGTTTTAGTTGCTGGAGTATTCTTCACTATTTCACTTATTTTTGGGAAAGAAAAAGGGATTGTATCCAACTATATTCAATTTAAAATCCAGCGTAAACAACTGGTGAATAAACAGATTAGTCTGGACCATAAGGGGTAGATGATATGACTTATACAGCGTGGATTATAATAACTGCTTGTTTAGTCGGTTTAACTTGTGGACTAATCGGGGTGTTTCTAATTCTGAGAAGAATGGCAATGATGGCAGATGCGATAAGCCATACGGTGCTACTAGGAATAGTAGTTGCTTTTATTATTACTCGAGAGTTAAGCGGGCCTCATATGTTGGTTGGTGCAATATTAGTGGGGTTATTAACAGCAGTATTGGTTCAATGGCTAAATTCATTAGAAATTGAAAACCACGCATCAATTGGTATTGTATTTACGACACTATTTGCTATTGGGGTTATTCTCATTGCTACCTCAGTTGGAAATGCTCATTTAGATGTTCAACATGCATTAATGGGAGAAATTACGTTTATTCCATGGAATACTGTGAATTTACCAATGATAGGATCAATACCAGAAGCAACTGCCATACTTTTTCTTGTTTTAATAATTGTAGTTTTTATGATACTAGCATTCTACAAAGAGTGGAAAATAACATCATTTGATCCAGCTCTGGCTGCTAGTATTGGGATTCCAGTAGTGTTAATGCATTATGTGTTTATGAGTTTAGTATCAGTTACAACCGTTGCAGCTTTTGATGCAGTAGGGGCAATCATGGTAGTCGCAATGTTAATTACTCCAGCAGCGTCTGCTTATCTATGGACAGATAAACTTTCAATAATGCTTTTATTAAGTGGAACCTTTGGAGTAGTTTCTGCGATAACGGGGTATTATATTGCTGCATGGATTGATACTTCAATATCTGGGTCTATGGCATTTGCTACAGGGATTGTGTTTCTTATCAGTTTCATAGGATCACCTAAGCATGGTTTATTTGCAAAATTTATCCCAAATGTAACGGACAATAAGGCTCTTAACGAGAAATCTACAAGGTAAAGTTATAAGTGTGTATAGTATAGATAATGGTAAGTATCCGAAAAGGGATTGAATTCTTGTTCGGATACTTTTTTTGATATAAAATTCCCTTCGTATTTTTAATTTGGCTACTAACAAACTTGATTTTGTCCCATAGTTATAAAAAATCAAAAAATTTTAACTGTAATATATTGCATTTTTCAGTCGAAGGTAGTATTATAAATCTCAATGATATATTGCATATTGCGAATTTACTAACAATTTATTATGAATAGACCTAAGGGAGAGGATTACATGAAGGAGAAGTTGTCATTTTCATCATATCTAGTTATTGGGGTTATGCTATTTGCATTATTCTTTGGAGCTGGTAACTTAATTTTCCCTGCACAACTAGGACAAGCAGCTGGAACAAATTTATGGCCATCAGTATTTGGATTTTTAATTACAGGAGTAGGATTGCCACTACTTGGAATTTTAGCAATGGGCTTTTCTGGAAGTAAAAATTTACAGGAACTAGCTAGTCGAGTAAATCCTATATACGCAGTAGCGTTTACGTCATTATTATATTTAACAATTGGACCATTTTTTGCTGCACCAAGAACAGGTGCAGTTGCATTTGATATCGCCATCGCGCCTAATATTGGAGAAGATTCATCCAAACTAATTCTTTTTATATTTACTATAGTATTTTTTTCAATTTCACTGTGGTTCTCACTAAAACCAGCAGATATAGTAAAAAATGTAGGGAGAATTTTGGCTCCAGGAATTGTAATCTTACTAGGAATTTTATTAATAGTAGTGATTATTAACCCAATAGGTTCGATTCAATCACCACTTGAGGCATATCAGAGTGGAGCATTTACAACAGGCTTCCTTGAGGGATACAACACAATGGATGCATTAGCATCTTTAGTATTTGGAATTATCGTCATTAATGCCATTCGTTCCATGGGAGTTACTACTAAAAAAGGAATTATGGCCGCAACGGTTAAATCGGGTGTAATTGCTATCTCTTTCTTAGGACTTATATATGTAGGAATTGCTTATTTAGGTGCTGTTAGTACAGAACAATTTGGGATCTTTGAAACCGGAGGACCTGTCTTAAGCAGTGCAGCTGAGTATTATTTCGGTACGTTTGGTTCGCTGTTATTATCCATTGTCATCATTTTAGCGTGTCTGACTACGAATATTGGGTTAATGACAGCGTGTGGAGAGTATTTCCATCAATTGTTACCAAGATTTAGTTATAGAACATTAGTTATATTCTTTACAACTGTAACATTTGTAATTGCGAACTTTGGATTATCTAATATAATTTCATTCTCAATTCCTGTATTAATGTTCCTTTATCCATTAGCTATTGTGCTTATGCTACTGACATTCCTTTCACCATTATTTAATCATTCAAGAATGGTGTATGTATTAACAATTGCAGTGACATTTGTCATTAGTTTCGTTGATGGGTTAAAATCTCTCTATTCATCGTTAGGAATAACCGGTTATGGATTTTTCCAACCACTTGTAAGTTACTTTGAAGAAGTATTGCCATTCTATGAAAATGGCTTAGGGTGGTTGGCTCCGGCATTAGTTGTTATTTTAATTACAGGATTAATTGCAAAACTACAACCACGTCCTGTGGAAGTATTAAATAAGTAAACGAAAAGTCGACAGCCCTTGATATTGGGGTTTGTCGACTTTTTAATCTGTATTCTTCTATTTCAAAATGAAAGAAATGTCTAGTTCCGTGCGTACTGAGCTTTTCTTAAAAATCATATTCCTTTGTTATCCGTAGCCAGTTATATCTCATGGCTATAGGTGCTTGCTCTTTATCTCCTAATTCAATAAATCGAATTATTTTATTATGCTCTTCCACAGATTTCATCGATAGAATAATAGAATGATGGAAGAATAATCTCCGTACATGTGCCTGTAACTTCTCAACTATAGTTGTAATGTATTTATTATTTGCAAGGTCGACAATAAGTTGATGGAATTGTTCATCAATAATTAGTGCTTTACGATAATCTTGTGCGAGAATAGCATTTTTAAACTTCTCATTCGATTGCTTTAGCTCTGTTATTATTTCCGGAGTTGTATGGTTGATTGCTAATTCTGTTGAAAGAGCTTGAAGAACTGCCAATGGAGGGAGGAGTTCATTCATTGATTCTTTCTCGACTTCTGTAACTTGTGTGGCTTTTCCAGGGAACATTTTAACAAAACCCTGTGATTCTAAGAGTTGTAATGATTCTCTAACAGGAGTTCTACTTACTCCTAATGCATTTGCTAACTCAGTATCATTTAATTTTTCGCCTGGATAAAGTGTCCCATCGATAATCCAATGTAAAATTTGGTTGTAGGCATTTTCTTTTGCAGTTTTTCGAACTGGTTTAGAGTGGTCTGTAGGTATAGGCAAAATAATCTTCCCCTTTGATCAATTAACTCTTTAACCATTAGTATACATGAAAAAGAAATAAATGGACATGAAACAATGTAACCGTTTTACAAGTAAATCCTTTCTTGGCAAAAATAAAGCCCATTTGTTTATTCAAATGGGCACATGCATATTCATGTTATTAATATGGATCTGCGTCTCGACCTTTTTCGATAGCATCTTGAACAGCTTTACGTGCATTAATTGCTCCAAGTGGGTGCATTTCTGAGCCGAATTCGGTATCCATTTTAGCTTTGTTTTGTCGCTTTTGTTCCAAGCCTTCACGCAAACGACGGCCGTATTCTTCGTCAGCCTCTTCAGCTAAGGCTAACATCTTGTCTTGTAATTCTGGGATACATTCTGATAAATCATTGACTAAGTTATTAATTAACTCATCTTTTTCCCAGTCTTTAAACCGGCGATACGTTTCACCTGCTTGCTTTGTATTGCTTTGTCTATCTATTGATTCTCGAACAAGATTCCC
The DNA here is from genome assembly GCF_900129485.1 of Ornithinibacillus halophilus. Classification (GTDB taxonomy): domain Bacteria; phylum Bacillota; class Bacilli; order Bacillales; family Amphibacillaceae; genus Ornithinibacillus; species Ornithinibacillus halophilus. The sequence continues at coordinate 41,330 of NZ_FQVW01000003.1, read as the reverse complement.
TTCGACATGTGGAGTATGTTCTTTTCCGGTTTGTTCTGCTTCTTTTAATCCACCTAAACTAGATGGTTCATAGTTAACATGTGGGTTTTGACCAGGCGCTTTATCGTTTTCATAGCGTAATTTTCCACCCTCTTGGTTGGTTGCTACTTGTTTTTTCGCAGCATTGATTGGAACTTGTAAGTAATTAGCACCTACACGATAACGCTGTGTATCTGAGTAGGAAAATGTTCTTCCTTGTAGCATTTTATCATCAGAAAAATCTAGTCCATCAACAAGAACTCCTGTACCGAATGCAGCTTGTTCTACTTCAGTATGATAGTTTTCTGGATTTTTATTTAAAACCATTTTTCCAACTGGTAACCAAGGGAATTTGTCTTCTGGCCAAAGCTTTGTATCATCTAATGGATCAAAGTCCAATTCAGGATGTGGACCATCTTCCATAATTTGAACGAATAACTCCCATTCAGGATAATCACCATTTTCTATTGCCTCATACAAGTCTTGAGTGGCATGGTTAAAGTTTTTGCCTTGAATTTCTTCCGCCTCTTTAACAGTAAGATTTTTAATCCCTTGTTTTGGTTCCCAGTGGTACTTAACTAAAACGGCTTTCCCCTCGCTATTTACCCATTTATAAGTATTCACACCAGAGCCTTGCATCATGCGATAGTTAGCAGGTATCCCCCAAGGTGAGTAAATTAAAGTAACCATATGGAAGCTTTCTGGAGAGTTCGCACAAAAGTCAAAGAAACGTTGACTGTCTTGAACATTTGTTACAGGGTCAGGGCGAAAAGCATGGATCATGTCAGGGAATTTCATAGCATCACGAATAAAAAAGATCTTTAAGTTGTTTCCTACTAAATCCCAGTTCCCATCTTCTGTATAAAATTTAACAGCAAAACCTCTAGGGTCTCGAACAGTTTCAGGAGAATGGACACCATGTACTACAGTAGAAAAACGGACAAATACTGGAGTCTGTTTTCCTTTTTCTTGAAACACTTTTGCCCTTGTATATTTAGAAACTGGCTCATCACCTACTGTTCCATAGGTTTCAAAATAACCATGAGCACCAGCCCCTCTTGCATGTACAATGCGTTCAGGGACTTTTTCACGGTCAAAGTGGCTAATCTTTTCGATAAAATCATAGTTCTCAAGAGTGGCTGGACCACGATTTCCAACCGTTCTTATGTTTTGATTATTCGTTACTGGATGCCCTTGTCTTGTCGTGAGTGTGTCCTCATGTTCAATATTGGTTTCTTGGTTATTAGCTTTCTCTTTATCCATCATCAATCCACCTTTATAATCAATAGTCTAAATATAAGGTGCCCTTTAACTGGTGAAATTATCGACAATTTTCGTAGGGATTTTGAGGAATGGTATCGAATAGTTATATATATGGAATATGGAGGGGGATTTTGGATGGAAATATGGGATTTATACGATGAAAACAAAATGCGCGTAGGAAGATTACATAAACGTGGTGAACCTATACCTAAAGGTTTTTACCATTTAGTTGTTCACGTATTAATACAAAATGACAAAGGTGAATTACTACTTTCGAAACGTCATCCTGCTAAAGGATACGGAAATCTTTGGGAATGTACGGGTGGTTCTGTATTAAAAGGAGAGACAAGTTTAGAAGGAATACTGAGAGAAACGAAGGAGGAGCTGGGCCTATATGTAGAGCCTAACGGAGGCAAATTATTATATAGTGAGCTGAAAAACACATACCACTCCGATATGTGGCATTTTTCTTCAAATGCTTCATTAAGTGATTTGAAACTGCAAGAAGATGAAGTGATTGATGTCAAATGGGTGAATCGAACACAATACGAAAAAATGCTCCAGAATAATGAAGTCGTCCCATCGTTTAAACATTTTTATCGAATATTGGATCAATATAAGTGATTAGCTTATATATCAGTCTAAAGCAAGTTGGATGAAAATCACTTCAGCCAGTGGGAGGAAGAAACTCACTAGCTGAAGTGTAACATAATGTTTTATGATATGATATAGACTGTCAGGAGGGAACAATTTATGACATGGGAAGAGTTTATATCATATGACCATTTGTATAGCCTTGGAATTGCGATAGGTATTTTCTTGCTTTTCTTAGTCTTTAGAAAGCTATTTACTAAATTTATATTTGCAGGACTAAAGCGTTTTGCAAATAAAACGAATAGTACTTTATTCAGTAATGTACTTCTTGCGTTTGAAAAACCTGTACAATGGGTATTTATTATACTAGGTATTTATGCAGCAGTTTATTATTACCCAGAGCTAAACCATGAACAAGCTGTGTTTGTTAAAGTACTAAAAATATGGATGATCCTTTTAGTATCATGGGGGTTATTTAAATTAGCCTCTACATCTTCAGCCATTATTAGGAACATTAATGAAAAAACGAGAATCGAGATAGACGAGATCTTAATTCCATTATTGTCCCGTGCATTGCAAGTTGTCGTAGTGGCAATAAGTGTAACGATTGTTTTAAATGAATTAGGATATGCAATTGATGGTTTGGTAGCTGGTATGGGACTTGGGGGATTAGCTATTTCCTTAGCTGCTAGAGATGCGTTAGCGAATATGTTTGGTGGAATTGTTATTATTACGGAAAAGCCATTTGGGATTGGGGACTGGATTCTTACACCGAGTGTAGAAGGTACCGTTGAGGATATCACATTTCGTAGTACTAGGGTAAGAACTTTTGCTGATGCAGTAGTTACAGTTCCAAATGCTACTTTAGCGAATGAATCTATTACAAACTGGAGTAAAATGGGGAAAAGACGAATTACTTTTAATATCCGGTTAACTTTCGATACTCCTAGTAAAAAGCTGGACCGTGTTGTAGGTGAGATTAGGAAACTAATTGAACAACATCCAGAGGTACATCCAGAAACAATCTTTGTTAATGTAGACTTCTATAAAGAAGATGGAATTGATATACTGTTATACTTCTTTACGAAGACAACCGATTGGGGACAATGGTTAGGAATTAAAGAAGATATAAACTTGAAAATCCTCCAAATTCTAGAGCGTGAGGGAGTTTCATTTGCAGTACCAAGTAGAAGAATTTATGTGGATTCTGAAAAAGAACAAATTGATTTAGGAAACCAGGAGTCTTAATAATAAGGGGATTGTGAGCTGATGTTTGCAATACCCTTCTTTTTCCATTTAATTTTAGTACCAGGTATTAACCTGTTGTGTTAAAATGAAAATTAATTAGGAGTTGAAAGAGGAGACGTCAATGTATAATTTTGCAGCGAATGTACTAAAAGTAATTCTAAGTATGTTTGGTAGGATTAAAGTTTATCAAAAAGAGAATTTACCGAAAACAGGTGGTTATGTCATAGCATGTACCCATACTGGTTGGGTAGATATACTGTGGTTAGGAATTGCTACACTCCCAACAAAAATACATTATATGGCAAAGAAGGAATTATTCCAAAGTAAGTTTTTAAAATGGTTAATGGAAAGCTTGCATGCTTTTCCGGTTGATCGTGAAAACCCAGGTCCAAGTACAATAAAAATACCACGCCGTCTGTTAAAAGAAGGTAAAGTTGTTGGTATTTTTCCGAGCGGTACAAGAACTAGTGAAGAGGTTCCATTGAAGAAGGGTGCTGTAACGATTGCTGTTAATTCTAAAGCGCCTTTAGTGCCTGCTGCTTATGTTGGGCCAAATAACTTTAAGGATCTTTTTAAACGTATTAAGCCAAAGCTTATCTATGGTGCTCCAATTGAAATGCCAGAGGATTTACCTAGAAAAGAAGCAATGGAAGTAATGATGGTCCGTTTAAATGAGGAATTTGCCCAGTTGCAAAGGAAAATACAAGAAAAGTAAAAAATCACCTTAAATCGGTGATTTTTTATTTTGGAACAAATTGAACTTCCCTTGTTTCAAATGGTGTAGTTGCATAAGCTTCTAGTAAACCTACATCTTGTATCAATTGCTTTTTCACCACTTTTTCTTTCCATCTAACGTGAAAAGAGGATTTAAAGGGGAATTCATGGATTTCAACGGTAGATGAGTTTTTCCAGCGTAATTGAAGTGTTGATTCTTGGAATCCTATTAATGCTGAATTTAGTGGTATGCCACTTTTAAAGAAGGGGTGTTCATTTTCTTTATTTATTCCTGGTTCATTCAAACAAAGGTACAAAGATAGATTATCTCCTAATTGAACTAATCCATAATGGAAGTTAAACGAACGTTTGTCCAATGGTTGAAGTTTCTTCCATAGTTTTTGTTGTCTCTCTTTTTCACTTCTTACAAATTCTTGAGCAGGTATTGATGTATTATTTGCTAGAAAACGTGAATAATGCTCACTGCATAATAACCCAGCATATGGATCCTCTTTTTCAACCTCTTCAATGCCATGTTTATATAAGATAATTTTTGGTAACGTCGGAAAAGTCGAGAATGAGTAGGGTTTTTGATCTTTATCATCCCAAAAAGGCTGTTGGTCAAATTCATTCCAACCTAAATCATGGTTGTATATAGCAAACTCTACTGATCTCCTATGCGATTGCTCGATGAACATGGATTCTTTCCATTTAGACATAATATCACCAGATACTTGCCCATGGTTGTGCTGTTCAATCATGACAAATTCTTGGTCACGTTCTCTTATAATCATGTAATCACTCCTTGATACGATATATTCAATACACGAAAAAACTTCACAATCTGCTTTTCTAGTAAGCTAATCGTGAAGTTTTCTATATCATTGGTTTTCTTATTATATAAGTCTATCTAATCGCACTTGTTTATTTAATGCAAGCATGATTGGTATTCCAACTGCCAAGACGACTAATTCTCCTGCTGCTGTTGTTAGCCAAGTGAAAAGGAATGGCATACCCAATGCTAGCTTTAACTCAAATGCAATAATAAACATATTGAATGTAAACACAAGAGTGTTCGCAGTCATTAACACCAAGTAATTTTTAATATATTTTGCCAATAAAATGATAATCCCTAGGGAAATAGCAGAATGTGCTACACCAAAAATAATATCATAGGCTTTCATTGGCGAAAACATTAAATTCGTAAGGAATACACCGAAGATAATTCCAAAAAAGAATTTCTTGTTAAAAACTACTAAATGATTAAATATTTCGGAAACACGAAATTGCACATTCGTAAATCCAAATGGCTGAATTACAGCGGATACAGCGATATATAACGCTGCTACCAATGCGTTAGCCACCAATGTCTTTGTCTTCAATATTAATCTCTCCCTTAGTTTTTTATCGTGGGATGGTTTCGAACCACGTGTTGCCATGCAACTCAACTATTATAGTATAGTTTTTATTAAAAAGAAAGATTTTCTTATCTTGAGCTGTGTAAATACATAGCAAACTAAAATGCACTTCAGTACTATATCAGTATATTCGTAAACATTTAGTATTAATCCTTAATAAGCAAACACTTATAGGTAAGGTTGACAATAAAGTGTATTGAATTTATAATACTTACTATAAGTAAGTTACTTAATATAAGTAATTAATAGGAGAGGAATTTACTACATGGAGAATAAATTTTTTGAAAAACCGACCGTATATGTTGGAGAGGTTAATATAAATGTTACAGATTTAGATAAATCACTTCAGTTTTATAAAGAAATATTGGGATTTCAAGTGCTAGAACAAAATGGTAAAAAAGCATCATTAACTGCAGATGGTAAAACAGCAATCCTATCTTTAGAACAACCGGAAGGAGCTACACCAAAAGAGGAAAGAAAATCTGGGCTATACCATTTTGCAATTCTTTTACCAAGTCGTGCAGACCTTTCTAGCTTCCTGAAACACATTATTAAAAATGGCGTGCGTTTAGGGGCATCAGACCATTACGTTAGTGAGGCATTATATCTTAATGATCCCGATGGAAATGGTATTGAGGTATATAGAGATCGACCTGCAACAGAATGGAGTTGGACGGGTGATCAAGTTGCGATGGCAACTGAACCATTAGATGGAGAGGGTTTATTAGCAGAAAGTAATGAAGAATGGAAGGGATTGCCAAAAGGAACAGTTATGGGGCATATTCATTTACATGTTGCAGATTTGGACGCAACAGAAAACTTTTATGTAAATGGTTTAGGCTTTGATATTGTAACTAGGTATCCAGGAGCCTTATTTGCATCAACAGGTCGTTATCACCATCATATTGGATTAAATGTGTGGAATGGTGTTGGAGCAAAGGCACCTTCGTCAAATAGTGCTGGATTAAATTGGTTTACTCTTGTATTTCCTGACCAAGAGACTCGCGCTACTACAGTTGGAAAATTGGAGAAAATAGGTGCTATAGTTGAGCAAAATGGAGATGTCTTTGAAGTGAAAGATCCTTCTGAGAATACAATCCAACTTATTGTTGGCTAAGTTTATGGACCATCCAAAAAATATGAAACGTCATTTCCTATGAGAGTAAGAAAACTCCATATGAAGTGACGTTTCTCTCTCTTTCTAATAAGATAGAAATGAATTATTATACTTCTATGTAGCAAAATAATTGTAATGATTGTTGAAAAGGAAGGCGTTTATGGCATATATCTTATTAGTCGTTGGATTTGTTTTATTAATAAAAGGAGCAGACTTTTTTGTGGAGGGATCTTCGAATATCGCTCGATTACTACGAGTTCCTTCTATCTTGATTGGGTTAACAATTGTAGCCTTTGGAACAAGCTCGCCGGAGGCCACTGTCAGTATAATCGCAGCACTAGAAGGTAGTTCAGATGTTTCCCTTGGTAATGTAGTAGGGAGTAATATTTTCAATTTAACTCTTGTCGTTGGTATTGCAGCTATTATCTTTCCGTTAAAGGTAGAAACAGAAACAATCGTAAAGGAAATTCCTTTCACATTATTAGCAAGTGGTGCTTTATTAATATTAATAAGTGATGTATTTTTACAAGGGGAAGAAAGAAACTTACTTACGCGTAGTGATGGTTTAATTTTTCTCTTGTTTTTATCGGTATTTTTGTATTATGTATTTGAAGTTGCCTTAAAGAATCGTAACAAAACTAAAAATGAGCCTATTCCTGTAAATGTGAAATGGCCAAAAAATATTGTCGTTACAGTTCTTGGGCTTGTTGGTATCGTCATTGGTGGAGAAATGGTTGTTAGTAATGGGACGGAAATAGCCTACTCGCTTGGAATGAGTGAAACATTAGTAGGTTTAACCATTATTGCAGTTGGTACATCCCTACCAGAATTAGTTACTTCCATTACTGCAGCGTTAAAAAAGGAAAGCGAAATTGCACTTGGGAATATCGTTGGGAGTAATATTTTTAATATTCTATTCGTACTTGGATCTGCATCAGTGATTTCTCCTCTAGTTGTTAATACAAAAGTATTTACTGATATCTTTGTAATGATTATTTTAACTGTACTATTAATGATCTTCTCAAGAACTAAATTTAGAGTTGGGAAAATAGAAGGTTCTGTTCTAGTCATACTCTATATTTTATATATGATTTTCATCATATTACGTAACTAATCAGAAAAACCGCAACAAAAATGTTGCGGTTTTGTTAAACAAACGTTTGAACAACTAGATTAATCGATCTTCTTATACCATGTACTTGCTGCTTGTACTTCACTATAAGTTAATTGGTGACCCATGTTTTCCCAGTGTAATACAACGTTAGCTCCAGCATTTTCTAACAGGGATTGAAGCTCTTCTGATTCTTGAGATGGGCAGATAGGATCATTTTTTCCTGCTGCAATAAATACATGTTTTGTAGATAAATCTGGCAATTCAACACCTCTTCTAGGAACCATTGGATGGTGGAGGATTGCTGCTTTTAATGCATCTTGATAGTGGAATAATAAGCTTCCTGCGATATTAGCTCCATTAGAATAACCAACTGCTACGATGTTGTTACGGTCAAAGTCATATCTGTCTGCTGCTTCATCGAGAAAATCATACAGTTCTTTCGTGCGTAATACTAAGTCTTCTTCATCAAAGACGCCTTCAGCCAAACGTTTGAAAAAACGAGGCATACCATTTTCTAGGACGTTTCCTCGTACACTTAGCACATTTGCCTCAGGATCAATCTCTTTTGCTAGAGGAAGTAAGTCTCGCTCCGTACCTCCAGTTCCATGTAATAGTAATAATGTTGGTTTTGAGCGATCCGATCCCTCTTGAAAAATATGATTCATAATTTATTCCCCTTTCACTTCATGATCTAAATTGCGTACTTCGATAGGAATTAAAGTTTTGTTCAGTTGTTCTCGGTATGTTTCATATTGTGGTGGGAGCTTTAACTCCATCCCGAGATTTTCATAGGTTTCATCATTGGCAAATCCTGGCGGGTCAGTTGCTATTTCAAATAAAATTTCACCGTGTTCTCTAAAATAGATCGCATTGAAATAATTACGGTCACGTACAGGTGTTACACCAAATCCGTGTTTTTGTACGTGTTGTCTCCAGTCTAACTGATCTTCATCGTCTTTTGCTCGCCATGCAATATGATGGACTGTACCGACACCCATTTGACCGCGTTCGTCAATTGCTTTTTTTAGATCGATTATATTTCCAATATCTCCGTGGGATTTAAAGCGAATAAATTCCTCATTTTCATCTATTTTTTCTAATCCCATAACATTTGTGAGAAGTTTGGAGGTTTGTTCTGGCTGGCCCGAATATAATACAGCTCCAGCAAAACCTTTTATCGCAACATCAGGAGTTACATCACCAAAAGACCACATGTTTTGTTCTCCTTGGGCTCTTTCTACTAGTTCTAGCTTTAATCCATGGACATCATTGAATGAAAGAAAAGTCTCACCAAATCGAGTTGTCTTACTATAGTTGATATTGAATTTAGTTAATCTGTCTTCCCAATAGGACATAGATCCAACTGGGATAGCATAAGGGGTAATCCCTACTTGTCCATCTCCAATACGACCTTGATAGGCATTTGCCCAAGGGAAAAAAGTAATAATTGAACCTGGTTTTCCACCATCATTACCAAAATAAAAATGGTAAGTACCAGGATCATCAAAATTAATCGTTTTTTTGACTAAACGTAATCCTAATACACCTGCATAAAAGTCGATATTTTCTTGTGGATGACCAACAATTGCTGTTATATGATGAATTCCTGCTGTTTTTTTCATTGATGCTCCTCCTTATTGATTGGATGGCTTTTGCCCGACACGCTTTAGTACATTGATGGTTGTTTGTAATTCTTCACTGTTAACACCGTTAAACATTTGTTCAATTACCTTTTGGTGTTTAGGGAATATTTCATCCATTATTTGTTTGCCTTCTTCCGTAATGTGGATATAGACAACACGCCGGTCCTCGCTACAATGCCTACGTTCGACATAATTTTTATTCTCTAATTTATCGATGACATAAGTTATCGACCCGGTATTAATTAAGACTGCCTCAGAAATTTCACGAACCGTTTGTTTTCCTTTATGATATAAAGCTTCTAACACAGCAAAATCAGATGTTTTCATTCCGTGGTTACTAATATCTTTTTTCACTTGTTCTTGAAGTGACTTAGATGCTTTCATCAGGACGACAAATGCTTTTAATGATAGATTATCGCTCATAATCTTGCACCTCATTAGTTTATTTTGAATTAAAGTATTCTTAATTACATGTAATTTTACTCCTAATAAGTCTAGTTGTCAATGGGTGGTTATCATAAGTATGAACCTCCGAGGTTGAAAAGATAATAAAGAACTTCAAGAATTTGAATCTGTATTACAAGTACCTTGGGTGTTATAATGGATGCATTATTATGAAAGGTGTGATTTGAATGAAAAATAATATATTTAAAAAGGTGATTGAAAAGTAAAGACAGCTCTAATCTTCTTTTCAATCGGAAAATCTATCAAAATTCGGAAAGAGGATGTTTATGTATACTGATAATGAATTAGTAATTCGCCCGATAAAAGAACGAGATTTAACAAAATTATGGGAGTTAATTTATAAAGACGATGCTCCAGAGTGGAAAAGATGGGACGCTCCATATTTTCCACATAAGTCAAAGCCATATGATGAATTTATGTAAACTAGTATTACCTGGGTTGGTAATGATGATTTTTGGGTTATTTGTGTTAATGAAGTTGTATGTGGGATTCTTTCCTATTACTATGAAGATGATCAAGAAAAATGGCTGGAAATTGGTATTGTTATCCATGAAGCGAATAATTGGAGTAAAGGTATAGGAACTCGTTCACTGAAGCTTTGGATGAACCATATATTTAATACATTACCTGTTGTAAGAGTTGGTTTGACTACTTGGTCTGGCAATGAGCGTATGATTCGTGTAGGCGAAAAACTAGGAATGCAACTAGAAGGTCGCATTCGAAAAGTCCGCTACTACAAAGGTAATTATTATGATTCGATTCGAATGGGGATTTTAAGAGAAGAATGGAACGCCTTAGATTAGTAGTTTTTATATAGAAGAAGAGGAGCTGGGACATAACTAAAAAGTCATTGCCAAAGACGAACGATTTGCTAGCTAAGCGGAGGGAATATACGTAGACTCCTGTGGGAGCAAAGGCATCGGTGAGACCCATGATGCGCTTGCGTCTACAAGTAATGCTACGAAGCAGGCTTCCTCAGCGCAAGGGTGCTAGGAAGCCTAACCAAGTAGTTCCCTGGCTCACCAGCCGCCCACGGCAAAGAAGACACTGTGAAAGTGACCGGAGGAAACTTGAACAGATGTCGCACTTGTGCTGGAAGTGAAAGCGAAGTATATTTCCGTAGCGATGATTTTTAACAAATATAACATTGTTCGGGTTTGTGCTTTATTAAAATACTTTTGTCCCAGCCTCTTATTTTTAAAAGTATTTTAAGAAAAGACTTCTTCGATTGCATGTATTTCATCATCAGTTAGTTTTACATAATTTGCTTTAAGGTTGTTAAGAACTTGGTCTGGTTTTTTAGCACCTGGAATTACTGTGTCGATTACATCACGTGTTAAGTACCATGCTAAGACAATATGTGCCACATCAACCTGCTTTGAAGCTGCAATTTCTCTTAGTCTTTCTAATTTAAGTAGGTTCGTTTTGAATTCCTCTCCTTGCAGATGAGGCATGTTTTTTCGGAAGTCATTAAATACTGTATCCTTTGTATATTTACCGGCAAGTAGTCCAGATGCAAATGGAAAGAAAGGTACGAAAGAAATATCATGATTAGCTGCAAATGGAAAATAGTCCTTTTCGGCATCTCGTTTTAATAAATTGTAATGTCCCTGATAGACATCCACATAACCATCACGATTTGCTTCTTCAAGTTGTTCCATGGAAAAGTTAGACACGCCAATAGCTCTTATCTTCCCTGCATCCTTTAACTCTTTCAATGCACCAACAGCTTCATATTTAGGTGTACTTGCGTCAGGAGAATGTATGTAAAAAAGATCGATATAGTCTGTTTGTAGACGCTTTAAGCTGGCATCTATTGTTTCTTTTAAGAAATCTGGAGAGTTATCGATTATTCGCTCTTCCCCTACGATCCTTTGAGCACCTTTTGTTGCAATCACGATTTCATTTCGATTACCTAATTCCTTAAGAGTTTCCCCAATTAATTCTTCAGATCTTCCGTATCCATAGCTAAATGCAGTATCGATATAATCTAATCCAGCATTAACAGCGGATCTAACTAGTTCTTTTCCTGATTCATCATCTGTATTTGGATACAAATTGTGACCACCAACTGCATTGGCACCAAGCCCTACAGGATTGACATATAGATCTGTTTTACCGATTTGAACTTTTTTCATGGTTTACCTCCCTCAGTACTACCATTAATTCTAATTAAAGCATATCATTTTAACAACTATACTTAAACCAAGTAATCAAAAAGAAAAATATCGAACGTCACGATAATATTTGTACATTCAGTGACAAACCTATTTATAGATGGATTTTGTGGTAAAATAAGTTCTGTTGGTAAGTTTACTCTTGCAATTATAAATACCACCATAACAATATAAGTGAGGTATTGTATATGAAAAAAATACTTATTACTCTGATTGGGATATTACTGGTTTTGGTAATAGCTGCATGTGATGAGAGCACTTCAAATAATGAGGAAACTCAGGATGTTGATGTTAAACAAATGGTAGAAGATTATAGTTTGCGAAATTATGATGGTGATGTGACAGCATCGATTACATCACATGAACTAATTGTTACAGACAGCGATGATAATGAGACAACTTATGATTTACCAGAAGATGAGTTCTTTGTATCAATCGCACCGTTTTTTAATGAAACTCATCCATGTGCCATTCACAGTCTAACTGGATGCCAAGGTGAGTTAGTAGAAGAAGAATTTGATATATATATTGAAGATGAAGATGGAAATGTGATAGTGGATGAAACGATAAAAACAATGGAGAATGGATTCATTGATTTATGGCTTCCACGAGAACAAACATTTAATGTTACTATTACACAGGATGGAAAAACATCTGAATCTGAAATCACAACATACGAAGGCGATAATACTTGCATAACAACGATGCAATTAATGTAAATAAAAACACACCTATTTGGGTGTGTTTTTTCGTTAGAAGGGGCTATCTAGTAAGATGTTCAACGAAGCGTTAAATTTGCTCACCCCCCAGTGAAAGTTGCTCCGCACCCTGAGGAAATCGCTCGCCCTCAGAGAAATTCGCTCCGCACCAAGAAGAAATCGCTCGCCCCCAGTGAAAGTCGCTCCCACCAAGGAGAAATCGATCGCCCTCAGAGAGATTCGCTCCGCACCAAGAAGAAATCGCTCGTCCCCCCAGTGAAATTCGCTCCCACCAAGGAGAAATCGCTCGCTCCCGGAGAAATTCGCTCCTCACAAAAAAGAAATCGCTCGTCCCCTGAGTCCCCAACTATTTACTTTCAAATTTCAAAAACTGCATTCGTTCATTAAATAATGTTGGATAAGAAAGAAATCCTAGCATTATGCTTGTGACAACTGCTGTAGTTAATAAGATGAAGAGAATGAGCAACTGAAATTGAACGGCTTGTACTGGATCTGCACCAGCTATTATTTGACCACTCATCATTCCAGGTAATTGTACCAATCCAATGGTTTTTTGGCTTTCAATCGTTGGAATGGTACTGGCTTTTATGGAATTAATTAATTGTCTGTGAATCGCTTGCTTAGGAGTGCCACCAAGAGTCAAAATCAATTCTGTTTCATCCTGATGATCTTCTACTTCAGCTGTAAAACGATTCAAGAATAATATACCAAGTACCATCGAATTCCCAATCACCATTCCACTAATAGGAATAATAAACTGTGGAGTAGGTGGGATGATTCCAAGGCCAAGCAAAATCCCTTGAGTTAACACTTCCACAAAGATAAACGTCACAATTAACTTCCATGTAATACCTCTGATAGAGGCTCCTTTTCTGCGAGCGTTTTGTGTAGCTGCTGCAATCATTAAAAGAATCATTAATGATAAATAGATAAAATGCTCTGCATCAAAAACATATTGCAGGATATAACCGACAGCTAACAACTGAATAATGGAACGTACAGTTGCAATAATTGTATCTTTTTCTAATCCTAGGTTAAGGGTTTTTGATAATATAATTGGAATAAGCACAAATATTAATGTGAGGGATAATGTTAAATAACTCATCCAAGTTCCCCCTTTACAAATTGTTGTACCCGTTCATCTTTTGGAGAGTTTAATAAGGAGCTATCTCCAGATTCAATCAATTCCCCTTGCATCATTACCCACGTATATTGGCCGATGTTTATGGCTTGTTCAAGATTATGGGTAATCCAAATCATTGTCGTACCATATTTTTTATTTACTTTTTCAATTAATTCTTCAATATCATGTTGTGATACTCGATCTAATGAGGAGGTAATCTCATCTAGAAGCAGTATCTTTGGTTTATTGACAAGGGTACGAGCAATGGACAATTTTTGCCGTTGTCCGCCAGATAAGTCTTTTGCATTACGTTCCATAAACTCTTCACTTAGACCAACATCGTGGAGCAGTTCTTTAGCGTAATCCTTATCAATTCTTTCCCCCTGCAATGTTAAAGGGAGCTCAAGATTTTCTAATACAGTTCCCTTAGTCATCGTTGCGCTTTGTAAGGCAATCCCGACATTTCTCCTTAAATTAACAGGGTCATATTCATCAATCTTTTTTCCTTTAATTAAAATTTCTCCAGAACTGGAAGAGCGTAATCCATTACATAGTTTAAATAATGTTGATTTTCCAGCGCCTGATGGGCCGACGAGGGTTGTGATTCGTCCTTCAGGGAAAACCCCTGTAATGTTTTTCAGTATATGTAACCCGTCTGCAGTATAATTTACATCCTTGAATTCTATAGCTACATTCATTACTATCTCACCTCTTATGCTGCTCTCTTATTTAATGTGCCTTTTCTAGAAAATAACATTCCAAGTCATTTTATCATAGGTATTTTGTGTCCTTGCATATTCAGTTATATTATTGTTAAGATAATTCAAAAAAAACAATTTTATGTTACAATGGTGTAAATTTATACATGGACGGTGATTAGTGACGAAGAACTTACCGTGGGTTCCTTTTGTTATTATCTGTTGTTTTATTTTAGTAGGGTGTTCAGATGATGAGGCTAAAAAAGATGGACTTCCTGATACACAAGAAGCTGATAGGGAGGAGCTAAGAATTACACTCCCTCATGTGAATTTGTCCAATCATGTGGGTGTAACAACAGTAGAACGTGATGTTTGGTGTTGAGAAGAAGATGAGCCTTGTGACTTAGAACCAAATCCGCCATCTGAAGTTGTACATGGAAATGGATGGCCACCGTTAAAGGTTGAACCGGGTGAGGAATTTAGCTTTTCATTATCTACTGATGTGGGTGCAGATGTACCAGATCTCGTTACAAATCCAGATAAAGTAAAGGTTGTTCAATTTAAAGGGGATGAGGAAAAAGAGATAGAAGTTATCGATAAGAGGAGTATGATTGCACCAATGGAGGAAGGAAAGTATTTTTATTCATTAAAACTTGAGTGGGATAGTGAATTAGTTGGGCAAGCCTATTTTGCCTTTTCTATACTTGTTCGATAGTCGCGTAAATGGGTTTATTTCTATAGAAAAAGGGATGAATAAATGTTAAAGCTAATTGTATTTGAAATGAAAAAAATAGTTAATTCCAGTTTTTTTCGTATTTTAATGATAGTATTTCTGTTATTTTTCCTTGCATATTATGTATATGTCTATATCAATACAGAACGTGTGGAAGATGAAATTCGAAATTTAGAAACCATGATCCAGACCTTTGAACAATTTATTCAGGAAAAAGAAATAGCTTTGGAATCTGCTGAGGGTGCAGAAGCTGCTAATATTCAAAGTGAAATTGATTTTCAACGAGAATGGGTAGCAAAAGATAAAGCAACATTGGAATTATACGAACAAAAGGATTGGAAAGCGATTTTGCAACAAGAAATCGACCAACAAGAACCACAAATTGGGCAGATGAGGTACTTTAACCAGACTCATACATATACTTGGCCAACGCTTTTTACTGTAGAAACTTATGTCGAAATGAGCAAATGGATGCGTGATAAAGAAGTGACTCCATTATTACCCATTAACTCCATGTCCTGGATAACGCTGTATGATCAGGATATGAACGTGCAAGGTATGTCAGAAGAAGAAGCACTGAAGGATTTGGCGGAGAGAAGCGATAAATATTCCTCTACCTCCATTCATTACCTCCATCAATTCTTTGGTTTGTTGTTTAGTATATTTGGCGCAGTATTTTTCTTGTTCCTATTCGGGGATGTGGTAACAAAAGAAGGGTTTGGCAGAAATGGGTCAATTCATTTATTGAGGACACAGCCAGTACACCGAGATACGATTCTAGCAAGTAAGTTCCTAACCGTTATATTACTTAGTACCATAATCCTTCTAGGTACAGTTGTTCTTTCCATGCTAACTGGAGTGATTTTTGACGGATTTGGAGATTGGGAATATCCAGTATTGATTTATGGAGAAGATCGTACATTTACTCTAATAAATCTAGGAACCTTTTTAATCAAAGCAGTTGGAATGTTTATGATGATTCTATTATTCTGCTATTCTATTTTATTTCTATTCTCTGTGATCACTAGAAGAGTGTTGGCTGCAATCGGATTAACGCTTGCTGTACTGTTAATCGGGACAAGATGGAGTGGAGAATTTGTCACTTCTAGTATTGCACATTTTATACCGTTTCATTACTTCCAGGTTCTAGATGTCGTGACAAATGAAATGGCTGTTACAATGGATAATTATAATTTTTCGTATACGAATGGCATGGTTTCATTAGGAATCACTAGTTTGATAGTTCTAATCGTAACGTACGGAATATCAGTGCTTCAGTATCGGAATAGTAATTCATAGATTGGGAGTGATGAAATGATTATTAATGTAGAAGGATTGAAAAAAAGATATAAGAAGCAAATGGTCTTAAAAGGGATTGACATGAAAGTCGATTCTCCACAGATTATCGCTTTGGTCGGACCGAACGGGTCTGGAAAAACTACCTTGTTGAATTGCATGACCAATTTGCTATCCTTTAATGAAGGACAGGTAGAATTGCTTGAAAAAAAACATACGGATTCTTCTTTATTTCATGAAGTTTCCTATCTGCAGGATAATCGGATTTTATATGGAAGTTTGACAGGGTATGATCATTTGAAATTTATTTGTAGTGTTCAAAAACTACCAACATCAAAAATTAAGGAAGTTGCTGAGCGGGTAGGAATGGAAAGTTATCTGAAGAAAAGAGTACGAAATTATTCACTTGGTATGAAGCAGCATCTATTACTTGCAATGGTGATTATCAATGAACCGAGGCTATTGCTAATGGATGAACCACTGAATGGATTGGACCCAACAAGTGCCATTAACATGCGAAGAATCCTGCTAGAGTTACATGATGAGGGAACAACAATTATGGTATCTTCCCATAACTTGGACGAAATTGATCGGTTAACAAACACCATTTATTTTATGAAGGATGGGGCGCTGTTAAAAGAGTCATTAGAGGACTTCTCAACGAAAAAATACCTTTTAACAGTGAGCGAAGTAGAGCGAGCAAAGGTGATTTTGGAAGAACAAGAGGTTCCTTTTACGGTGAACAAAGACTACCAAATTGGGTTTGAAGATACAGTGGTAGATGTGCAGACTTTTATTGACAGATTGAATGAAAATGATATTTCGATTCAAGATATAGAAATTCAAAAAATAGGGGCTGAGAAACGATATCGGGAATTATTTGAACAGGAGTTGTCCTCATGAAACTACTGCCATTTGAGTTAAAGAAAATCCTGTTTAGTAAAAAGTTTCTATATTTAACGATTGGAATCATTGTTGCTGTTGCTTTATTGCTAGTACGAAATATTATTTTTCAGTCATATATTCAAGAGGAAGAACGCCAGGAAGTGGATGACCTTTTGGATATTAGTTATGAAAATTCAGAAATGCACCAAGCAATTATGAAAGATAACCCTGACGATGAAGATGAAAAAGAAAAGCTACTTATTAATAGTTCGTTGGTAAATATGTTATATGATTTGCGTTCGATGATTGGTGGAGAAAATTGGGAAAATAGGCTAGCACTTAAGAATGAGTATTTGAATCGGGTCATCGAGTATAAAGAGGCAGAAGGAGAACATCCATTAACATTTAGAGAAATTAATCATCAACTTGCCTTAAACCAGAAATTAATCGATGAAAATATCCCACCGGAGAATGAAACGTACAGTATTGCTCTACCAAATTTTATGAAGCAAATAGTTGATTTGTTTATTTATTTCGGTGCGATAATTATTGTCCTGCTATTAATTGGAGAAATTATGTCTTCTGAGTTTGAGAATCGTTCGGTTAACTTATTATTTACACAACCACTAAAGCGAACTCACATCATTACAAGTAAATTCTTTGGGTCGATTATACTTTATATGCTAACAACAGCAATTATGTTAGCATCCGTCTTCTTAATAGGAACCATTTTTGGGGAAAAGGGCACATTTGACTATCCTTTAATAATGGAAAGAAATCATGAAATTCAATTCATGTCGATTTCAGAATATATAATTCTAGGAATCACTGTTATTTCAGTAACCATTTTGTTAATTATTTCGCTTTGTTTACTGTATAGTCTATTGTTTAAAAATACATTACCAACGTTATTTGCTGTCTTAGCGACATTACTTGCAGGATATGCCTTAACAGCATTTATAACATGGAACCCTTTGGCTTGGTTTAATCCATTTCAGTATCTATTACCGGAAGAGATTATCCTGTTTCAAAATGACAGTGTTTGGTGGCAAGGAATATTTATTATTCTAGCATTAACTATTCTATTTTACTTTATAGCTAGACAAAAAGTTAAGACGAGTAAGGTAGATTAATTTAGACAGTAGTAAAGGAGGTTTTAGGATGAGGCGATTAGTTCTAGTATTGTTACTAATTGGCATATTTAGTGTAGTTGGTTGTTCTAATGATGAGGAAGAATCACCAACCCCTGAAAAAGAAGAGGAAACGGAACAATCTGACGAAACAACCTGGAAAGAACCTCCACCTCATGTCTTTGGAGATTCAGAAAATGGAGGGAATTTCATGGCCATCCGGGATACATATTGCTGGGGAGAAGAGGATGGTGAAGCATGTACAAGAACACCTAAACATCCCTCAGAAACAACAGAAGGTATCCGTGCGATGGTTGTGAGCAAAGGTGAAAAAATAAACTATAGTATAAATATTATGCCAGGTAGTCTCCCTAATCCAAACCAAATGGTAGTGACTCAGTTTTATTTGAATGAAGAAGAAGGAGAAGTTATTGGAAGTGTTGAACATGATTGGGTTGGAGAATTTGAAGCGCCGGAAGAAGGGGGAAGGTATCACTATATCATTCATGCGAAATGGGATGGAGAGGTTGTAGGTGAGGCTTATTATGCATTTAGTATGATTGTGAAGGAATAAAGTATATTTGAGAAAGGGGTAAGTCATTGTATAGTAACATTTTTCGTGAACTAGTTGACATTATGCATCACGATTACGCAGGCTGCCATGATAAAAAAGGATGGGACAACCCAGAGAAATATGAGGAGAAAATAAAAGGTTTGGAAAAAAAGGGTGAGCTAGATGCCCATTTGTTTATAGAAATTGTTGAAGATTACTTACTAGATTTTAAGGATCCTCATATGTTCCTAAACATGATAAAATCCGATGAACAAAAGGAATATGACTCTGGTTTTAGGGTGAGAAGGTTTGAGGATAAATTATTCGTAACCACCATAAGTAATGAAAATCGTTTAAAACCAGGAGATGCTATTGTTTCACTAGATAATATATCGATAAACGATCTGGTTAAAAGGCACAAACGCGAATTAATGGAAATTAGAGCAGAAAGAGAAGATTGGAGAAAAGTAATTCCGAAGTACAATGTTGCTGAAATTCTAGATTCTAACGGAAATACTCGAATGATAGAATTAAGAAAATATGAAAAGCCAGAATATACCCCGGAGCATTCAGTCACTCGACTAGACTCAGAAACATTATATATGAAATTAACGGACTTTTTTGAAGCGGATAGCATAGATAAATTAGTCAAAAAACATGAAAATGAACTGAAGCAAACGAAGAACCTTGTAGTTGATGTGAGAGTGAATTATGGTGGTAGCACATTAGCATATAGTAGTTTGGAAAAATACCTGTTTCCAAGTGGTACGATGAAGGTAGATTACGATGATTATAATATGGAATTTAATTGTACGGTTCGAAATTCGGAGTTAATGATCGGTTTAATAGATGAAGAGTTAACTAAGATTGAAAATGAAGACTATCGTAAAGGTCTTGAACAATGGAAAGAAGAGACATGGGTGAAAAATAAAGGGAAAGGATTTGTATCCTTTGATGAAGACAATGAAGTAGTGGAGATAACGGGATGTGAACTACCGGAAAATATAGTTGTGCTGACTGATAACTATTGTGGCAGTGCTGGGGATATTTTTGTTTACCTATGTAAGATGTCTCCAAAGGTTACCGTTATAGGAAGACCAACAATGGGTGTTAATGATTATTCGAATCTAACAACTATTAAATGGGATGAGAAGTTTGAGTTTAGTTACCCGACATCAAGATTAAAATCATTAGATAATCGTAGAGCTTTAGATAACCCAGGAATTAAGCCGGATATTTATATTCCATGGACACCAGAACATCTTTATAAGGATGTTGATATGGAAGAGGCGATTCGGATATTGAAGAGTAAAACCACTGTTTAGGAGTTGCGAATTTAACTGATATGTGGACATTTGTTCCGTTAATAGTAACAATAATGCTTTTTGGGAGTTTGGGAGGACATATTTTCCGTTATTCGACTAAAATAGCCCTAAGATTCTATGAAATTTGTTCAATAACGGCTTAATTGTCCGATGAATTCTATTTTTAGGTTAAATTAATGAAATAGCGTACTAAATGTCCATATAAAAAGCTCAGATAAGCAATCTGAGCTTTTTTACAATTAAATTAACTGTCCACCAAGAAATTTTGCCAGTTCTAACATGCCGTATTTTCCAGCCTTTGCTTCAGCATCAGAATTATAGTTGGTATTTGTATTCACGTCATAGGTGAAAATCTCCCTGTCTTTATTTTGAATGAATTCAATACCCGCGACGTCAATCTTATTATCCTGTAAAAATTGCTCATATTTTTCAATGATAGGGTCCTCAAAATCGTTAATGATTTCAAACTTTGGTTTTTCTTCTATTTCCTCACCTGCAGGGCAGAACATATCATCGATGGTACAAGCATCTGCTGGACAAAGTTCAAATCCTTCAGAAGTATCCACACGAACGGCATAGACAAATTTTCCACCAACAAATTCACATCGTGTAATATAAGGTTCTGGAGCTTGGATATATTCTTGAATGAGTGTAATTCCGTCAATGGATGGATCAAAACTTGGGCCGTTAACATATTCTTCTAGTGCATCTACAGAATGGAATAATTGTACACCAAGTCCTTTTCCAGCTCGATTATGTTTAGTAATGAACGATGGTACGTTCAATTTTTTTGCTGCTTGTATAATTTGTTCCTTTCCAACAGCTGCAATCGTTTTAGGTGTTTGTATTTGAGCTTGATTTAATGCCATGTATTGATTTACTTTACTTACTTCAAGTCTTAGAGCACGACTTCCGTTGAATACTTTTCTTCCATGACGCTCCAACCAAGCAAGTACTGCTTCTGTTAGTTCAGGTGCATAGCGATGATCTCTAGTATGAGACGAAGCGCTGATTCGATTATAGAACACTCCCTCTGGTGGAGTTGAGGTTAAATCTACTAATCCTGTATTAAGAAACCATTCCTCATAAGGTAAATCCAATTCATTCAAACGTTTGATTAAATGTTCCGTCCACTCACTGTTCTCGTGAATAATATAGATCTTCTTTTCCATTATAAATCCCTCAAATCTACACTAATATATACTAATCATACCAGAAAACTAGGATTTGTAGTATGAGTATGCATAAAAAAACTCCCTGTGTATGGGAGTCATTATTACTTTATGATCATTACAGGGCAATTTGCGCGTTTAGCTACTTTATGGCTGACGCTTCCTAAAACCATTTCTTGAAAGGCGTTCAGTCCACGGCTACCAATTACGACAATATCCATTTTATTTTTATTTGCATAATCTACAATTGTAGGACCAGGGTCCCCATGGAGAAAGACTACTTCAAAATTCGTTTTAGAATGTTTTGCTTTTTGAACGATTAACTCTAATTTCTCTTTACGAATGACATTCGTATCTTTTCCCCAGTTATTCAGAACTTCTCCTTTTGATTGCTTGGGATCAACAACATATAAGATGTCAACTTTTGAATCTTTGTTATAACTAGCTAACTCAAATGCTTTCTCGCCAGCACGAATGGAATGTTCTGAGCCGTCTGCTGCGAAGAGTATCTTATGAAACATGGATATCACACCCTATAAGGAAATTATGAATCTGTTTAAATAGTATACCATGATTGCGCTTTCTTTACATTGAGTTTTTTGATTTGAATTATGATAAAACAGGGACAGGAAAGATATTGTTTTATGCTCTTTACAAACAGGATTTTTTTTTATATAGTATATGTACCTAATAATTCTAGGTAGGTGAGAAAATGTTTAATCGTGAGCTTGTTAAGGGAAGTACATCGCTCCTAGTACTACAGTTATTAAATGAGCGAGATATGTATGGATATGAGTTAGTAAAAGAAATGGATCGTCGTAGTGAACACCACCTTCAAATGAAAGAGGGAACACTTTATCCAGCACTTCATAAATTAGAAAAACAAGAGTACATCGAGTTTTACTGGAAGCATCAGGAAAAGGGTCCAGCTCGAAAATACTATCGAATAACGGAACAAGGAAAAGAGATTCTTGAGGAAAAAACAAGTGAATGGCATCGATATGTACAAGTAATGAATAACCTTATCGGGAGAAGTGAATCATGACCGATGGAAGCCAACAATTTCTGCATGAGTTAGCTAAAGAAATTGGAGAGCATCCTGAAAAAGAAATGATTCTTCAAGAATATGAAGTTCACATTATGGATCTAATGGTTGAGGAAGAAATTCCATCTGACCAATTATATACAGAAATTATCAATCGCTTGGGTTCACCAGAAGAACTAGCCACCGTTTGGAAGCAGGAAACAAGTATAACTCCTAAAAAGACTCAATGGTTATTTGTTTTTCTAAACGTGGCTTTATTTATTGGTGGTGGATTGCTTACTTTTGGATATAATTATTTTGAGTGGAAATGGATGGATATCCTTTGGCAAGGTCTAACTAATATTTCATTAGTCATTATATGCATCTACATACTATTTTGGGGATTACTAGGATATGAAATTGGTAAAGAATTTGGTTATGGTGGACGTAAGCTTTTAATCAAAACGTTTCTAATATCGGTACTTCCGAACTTAGTTTTAATGTATTTAATCGTCTTTAAGCAAATACCGAGAGAATGGTTTGGGCCATTATTAAATGCACCTTTTATAGTAACATGTATTATTCTAACTGCAGTGCTCTATCCAGTTAGTTGGCTTGGGTACAGATGGGGGAGAAAACGCTCCATTTAAATAGGGGCTGATTCTATATATGCTTCAGTCCTCAATTAACATTATTTTTTACCTATATACATAGAATAACGATGTATATAGAATTTCTAGTATAAAGGTTGTGATCAAATTGAAACGAAACGACTTGTTGTTTTTACTAGTCTGTCTTGGGCTTGGTTTATTAGCTGAGCAAAGCTTTTTTCATGAAAGAATCGGAGTCTCTTATTTGGTTTTCATTACTGGATTTTATGCTGTAGTTTTAGGTCGTTATCGTTTAGCCTTTCATAATAGGCGTATTGGTTTACTGTTAATGGTTTCTATTTGGGTGTTAGCAGGAACCTATGCCTTTTATGATAACCTCTTATTTCGTGGCTTAAATATGTTATTAATACCGTTAATGGTGTTTTTTCATATCGTGTTAATTACAAGTCCTGATGGTACGAAGTGGAGTAAACCAGCATTTGTTGCATTATTGATGGATAAGTTTTCAAGGGGTATTAATTACTCTGTTAGATTTTCTAAAATTAGCTTTAGAAAAGTATTTAAAAATATGACTGATAATACAGCACAAGTTATTAAACGAATTTTCATTGGAATGGTGATCGGTCTTCCGTTGTTATTTGTTATAACAGGGTTACTGATGTCAGCTGATTCAATTTTTCAAGATATAGTACTAAAGGTACCAGAATTTATTTTAGGACTTAATTTTATTGAAGGAGTATTTCGCTCGATTTTAGTTTTATTAATTGGCCTATTATTTTTCGGTATTTTCC
This sequence comes from Ornithinibacillus halophilus, assembly GCF_900129485.1. Classification (GTDB taxonomy): domain Bacteria; phylum Bacillota; class Bacilli; order Bacillales; family Amphibacillaceae; genus Ornithinibacillus; species Ornithinibacillus halophilus. The sequence goes on along the minus strand of NZ_FQVW01000003.1, from coordinate 17,499 downwards.
AAGTGTTGCATACTCACTCAAAACCTAAGGAAGACTTTAGCAGATTAAAGGAAAAACCTGCTTTGAATTGGGACGGAATCACGGCGGTAACAATCCTTATTTTACTTAACTCTGTTTATGTCTTATTTGCGATAGTTCAGTTTAAATACTTCTTTAATGAAGAACTGTTATCTGGTTATACCTATGCAGAATACGCAAGAAGAGGGTTCTTTGAACTAATCTTTGTAACACTCATTAATTGGAGTATCCTTATAAGCTTTTTAAAATTAGTTCGTGAGGGAAGGAAAAAATTAAAAGTCGTATTAAAAGTGATGTACTCTCTTTTAGTACTTGTTAGTGGAGTTATGCTTACTTCTGCATACCAAAGATTAACGTTATATGAAACAGCATATGGCTTTACATTAGACCGTGTTTTGGCACATGCGTTTATGATTTTTCTTATGGTGGTATTTGCCTACACATTTATTCGAATTTGGCTCGAAAAATTATCAATTTTTCATTTCTATATTATCATCGGCCTTATTTTCTATGCTGGTATTAATGCCGTTGGTTTAGAAAAAATTGTTGTTAACAATAATTTAGAACGTTATGAGGAAACAGGGAAAATTGATATTTATTACTTAAACCACCTTTCCTACACAGGGTTGGATGGATTAATGGACTTGTACGAGATAGATCCAGATTATCCAGAACTAAAGCAAATATTAATCGACCGGAAACAGAGTTTGGATGGGATGAAGAATGAATCCTGGCAGTCATTTAATGTAATGAAACAAAAAGTAACAAATAGATTAAATGAATTGGATCTTTAGATCAAAAATGTAATTTGAGGCTTAGCATTGCTGTGCTGATTTAGCATTAAGAATGGAGGAAAGCCAATGAATGCAAATGTACCGAAACATGTAGCGGTAATTATGGATGGAAATGGAAGATGGGGAAAAAGTAGAGGGCTTACTAGAAGTGAGGGGCATTACGCAGGGGTTAAAGCTATGGAAAAGGTAATTGATGCCAGTATTGAAGTAGGTATTAAAGTACTAACCCTATATGCATTTTCGTCGGAAAATTGGTCTAGGCCGCAAGATGAAGTAAAGTATTTGATGCATCTTCCAGTCAAGTTCTTTAAGCAGAAATTACCGGAATTTATGAAGCGCAATTGTCAGATTCGAATATCAGGAAACATGGAATCTTTACCTGGATCGACAAAAAAGGCATTGGAAAAAGCGATAGAGAAGACAAAACGAAACGATGGATTAATTGTAAATTTCGCCTTTAATTATGGTGGAAGAGATGACATCTTACAAGCAGTAAATAATATAATTCAAGATGTACAAAATAACAAGTTAGATATAGAACACCTGAATGAAGAGATGGTTGCTAACTATTTATACACAAGGGATTTACCAGATCCAGATATCGTCATTCGAACTGGCGGAGAAAAAAGAATTAGTAATTTCCTATTATGGCAAGCAGCAACTGCAGAGTTGGCTTTCAATGACGTGTATTTCCCAGACTTTAATGAAGAAATGTTTAAAGAAGCAATCAATTATGTGCATACACATGATGTATATGGTTACCGAGAAATGTCAATTTAAGGTCTTGTTGTTTAATTAGGGAACCGCGGAGAAACGAACAGAATAACGTGGTTTCTATGGAAATAACGGAATGGGGATTCACGTCCAGGATTGGGTGGTTCCTCATTCCGTTATTTGTGCCAAAACGCCTGATTTTAGTGATGAATTGGTTCCTGGTTCCTTTATTGCTAAAAATCTAGTAATCTATTAGCTAAAAGAGCTGAATAACGGAACCAGAATCCAAGACAGCCTGAAAAACTCGAACATTTATGGGAATAACGGAATGAGGATTCATCACCGAATTTGGTTGGCTCCATGGCGAACCCCCGGCGTCCCTAAATAATGAAATAAAAAAGAGAATTCACTCCGTCAGTGAACTCTCTTTTTATATATGCTAAACCGGTAATTCAATGCTGTTTAAGTGTAAGTTGTTTCTATTAGTATGGAAGTCATCTATATTTCCTTGAAAGACAAGTTTAAATATTTTTTCTTCCTGTATGTCATGAGGTGTGATAAGTGATGTGGGTTTTTGAAATGAAATGACTTCCCCATACTCTAATACTGTTGCAACAAACTGTGAACAAAAATATGCATTTTCCCGCTTGATTGGCTTATTCAGGATGAACCCTGCAAGTCCCAGTAGATTGTATCGCAACTGGTCTTTGTTTCTTTCCGTATCTTTTATAAACTTCTCCATCTTTCTATGCTGTTCTTCTGTTACTTCACAAGAATAGATGGCACAGCGGGCTTGTTCAAATAAACCTTCTTGAATGTTTTCCTTTACAAATCCACCGATAAAAGGATTCCTAGGAGTTTTCCTGCCAAAGCTATATACATCTAATAGGCTGGAATCAAGAGAAATGGATGCATGATTATAAGGTTTTCGTGTATAAGCTTTAATTGTTTTTGTAAACATTGTTCCTGTATCTGTTAAGATAATGTAAATCTTTTTATTAGTCATTATAACGCCCCTATAAATAAAGAATGTATTCTCATTGTAATCTTTGAAACTATTAAAGTGAAGAAACTGGAGAAATATATTTAACTAAGACTAGAGACGTATTTTACGAGAAATGATTATTTAGAAAGGTACATACTTTATTATATAGAAAAAGGAAAGAAAAAACTACCTCAGATTAGGTAGTTATGAATCTTTCTGTTTTGTAGCTTGTGTCATTTGATGCCAAATGGATCCTTTTGCTTCTTCTCCACCTTGAATTCGAGCTAACGCCATTTTTGCTTGCATGCGCACTTCAAATTCAGGATCATGAAGTGTTTCTTCTAAAGCTGGAATAGCTGTTTTATCTCCAATTTCATATAAGAACATCGCACCACGCCAACGTACTAATCTGCTAGAATCAGATAATGATTGGATCATTTCAGGAATGGCTTCTGTAAATCCTAAATCGGATAAGCAGTCTCCTGCAGTACGTCTTACATTGACTGCTCGGTCTTTCAGTGCTTTATATAAGTATGGTAAAACTGCTTTGTTTTCAATCATACCAAGGTAGGCTGTTGCTAATCTACGAATAGATGCCTTTTTGTCATCTAATGCTTTATCAAGAACTGCCAAATCTTCAAGCGTAGGATCCATTCGATCAAGAGCTGCGTAACGTTCTTTCCAGTCAGGGTTGTCTAACATGTCTAAGGTAACCTTTTTCCACGGACGTGCTTCTTCAAAGTTTTTACTATTAGAAGCTAGTTTAACAAGGTTTTCTAGTCTTTCAGAGTCATAGCTAGCAGAGATTTCTTCGACAACTTCTTTTCCTATTTCTTCAGTATTTCCGTAACGTGGGCTTTGCTCAATCCACTTTCTTTCTCCTAACATATTGTCGGAAGCGATGGAAGCCTCCATTACGGCATTCATGAATCGGTCTGGAAGGCCAAAACGATGTTCTTTATCTCCCTCTTCCAATTTAACCTGCATGGGAATAGTTCGGAATGTTTGCATGAATACCTTTATCTCTCCGTATTGTCCTTCTTCTTTAGAATTGTTAGGTAAAAGATCCTCTTCTTCATTGGAACCCAATGCTTTCCTAACTTTTGGAAGAATTTCTTCCCAACTAGTACGTGGATTTCTTTCTAACGCTATAAAATCTATGACACGATATAGCCCTTTTACACCGTCAATCGAAAAAAGAGTCTTTATATATTTTGGTGCTTCTGAAAGGTCATCATCCAATTTATAATTCTCTGTCTTACCATCTGGTAAACGTTCATCTACATTTATTTTCATCGAGTATGGACTCGGTGTTGGTTCAATAGAAACAATTTTCATCGTATCTCCCCTCCGATCACATTTGGTCTGATAATAACAAATAACACTAGAATTATCCAGTAGGATGAAAAAAGAAGGCACCGTGGAACCTTGATCCAAGTGCCTTCGTATATTTTTATGTTTAATCAACAGACTTATGAGGTAACTCTTGTCTGTCATCTTTTTCAAACCATGTAAGTAATCCTGGTAACAGAACTCCTCGAATTAGGAAAGTATCGATCAGAATTCCAACAGCTACAATGAATCCAAATACAAATAATAGTTGGATCGGCTGGGTCATTAAAACAGCAAATGTAGATGCTAGTATTATTCCAGCTGATGAAATCACTCCACCAGTACTTGCAACGGAATGTTCAACTGCTTCTTTTACTGATTTTGTTTTTCTCTCTTCCATAAATCTCGACACTAGAATGATATTATAATCAATTCCTAGCGCTACTAAAAATATAAATGCATAAACAGGAACCCGGTTACTGATGCTGTCAATATCAAAAAATAGGTTAGTTAAGAACATCCCTAATCCTAATGCAGCACCAAATGAAACGAGAATCGTCCCCATCATATAAAGTGGCATTTTAAATGATTTAGTAAGGAAAATCAGCATGATAAATATCAAAATGGTTTCCAATGATACGATTAACAATAAATCTCTATTGTTGGCAGCACGTTCATCGATAGAAGATGCTGTTTCACCTGCAAAATAGAGTTCTCCAGAAGTTTCAATAGTATCAATCAACTGTTCAGACTGGTTTTGAATCATTTCGAGTTCATCTAATACTTCAACAGAATATGGACTCTTTTCAAACGTCAAACTATAACGAATTGCTGTTTCATCCTCATTTACTCCATCAATACGTACATCGCTAACTAGGTCTTTATTAGTGAGTTCTTCTTTTAATGCTTGTTGGGCCTCTTCAGAAACGGAATCTTCTGTTTTAAGTAAAATGGTAGTAGGTGCTAAATCACCAGCATCGAAGTTTTTCTCTAAGATTTCATACCCTACTCTTGATGGCATATCTTCAGGGAATGATTTAATTAAATCAAATTCATATTTGATATTTAAAATATTACTAGATGAAAGTACAATAAATAAGCCAACTAGAACAACGGATAAGATAGGTTTTTTCGTAACGAAACGGCCTACTTTGCTCCAAAATGAACTTTCTTTTACTTTATGATCACCAACACGTGGAATGATTGGCCAGAATGACTTTCTTCCAAACATTGCAAAGAGTGCAGGTATTAGTGTAACAGATGCTACTATAATCACTACCAATGTAACACCGAATGTTGGTGCAAAGTTCTTATAGTCTCCTAAGGTAGCTACAAATAAGATGAGCATAGCAGCTAGTACAGTTGCTCCAGAATAAAAGACTGGTAGTCCTGTTCCGCGCATAGCCTTCTTCATGGCATCATATTTATTTTCATGGTTCTTTAATTCTTCTCTAAAACGAGAAAAAACAAACAAGGAATAGTCAATCACTGCTGCAAATAACAGGATGGACATAATGGATACAGTTTGCTGACTCATTAATAAGCCAGATTTGCCCAATATTCCTAGAATTTGAGTAACGATTTGATAAACAAATACGGCCCCTAATAATGGAATTAAAGCAAGCAGTGGTGAACGATATATAACAACTAGTAGCACAAGTATGATGGCTATCGTTGAAAATATTAAGACGAGATCAGCTCTACTGAATAAGTCAGAAGTATCAACAGCAATTCCTGCTGGACCTGTAATATACAATGTTAAGTTGGATTCTTCTTCTACAATATCATATATACTACTTAATGCTTCCTTAATATCTGGTGTATCCAATGATGATTGAAGGTTTAGTGGTAAAAATGCAGTCTTACGATCATCAGAGAAAAAACTATCCGTTGCTTGAGGTGGGATATTTCCTAATGGTATTACTTCTTCTACCCCTGATATATCTTGGTCAATAACTTGGTTGGTAATCTTAACAAGGTCCTGAAGTTCAACTTCATCGTCTGATTCAAAAACTAATATGGCAGGGATTAAATCACTAGAACCAAAATATTCCTCTACCTTTTTACTCGCGATAATCGATTGTGCATCATCAGGTAATGTGTCAACGCTAGTAACCTGATAATCTCGAACAGATGGGGCAAATATTGTTAAAAGGATCATAGCAGCCAACCAAAAAATTAGGGTAAACCACATTCCTTTTTTGGTCGATACTCGGTCGGTAATCGACTGTAATATATTTTTCATAACTCATTTCCTTTCATACAGATTAAGGTAACATATCTGTCACTTTCTTTTTAAATTATCTTCCAAAGTAACACACATGTCAATTTGGAAGTAGTTTGCTACTGTACGAACATTCCATTACGAATTATTTCTTTTATCGAGGCTATCCATTTTTCTTGAGGAATATGTGTATGATTAGGGATATCTATCGTTTGAAAAATAAATCCCAATACCAGTTCATCAGGAATATGTGTTTTTATTATTTCCTCTTTTTTCCCTTGAGAAACAAAGGATTGTAAGTTTTTATACATAGTCAAATGAAGTTGACTTAATGTATCGGAATTTATTTTTACTGTTTCACTAGTAGTATGAGGAATTTCAAATCCAATTTTTCGTAATTGATGCATTTCTTGGTCTTGAAACATTAGATCAACTAAGAAATCAAATTGTTTATTAAAGGAATTATAATTATTGATTTTATCCAATTTATTTAAAAATATTTCCATTTCGTAAATCATATATTCACTTAGTAATTCATCCTTATTCTCGTAATATTTGTAAATTGCCCCTCTTGAGATATTCAAATCTTTAGCTAATAAACTAAACGTAAATCCCTCGTACCCATGTTTAAGGAGGAGCTGCTTTGATACTCGATATAAATCTTCTCTTGAAAATTTTCTTTCCCTGGCCATTAGTCTTTTCTCTCCTCTCCTAACCTTATTATAAAGAAAAGCAATGTTGTGTGAAACAGAATAAACTCACATATTAAATTTAAGATATATTCCAAGCTTACCAGAAAGTAGATTTATTATGACAAAAGTGAAAGCAATCATGTAGTTATTTGCTTCTTTATTAATAAGACAACCATTTCATGAATAACTTGTTAATTAAATACCATATTTTGGGGGAGTATGCTGATGGATATTCATGTTGTGGAGCATAATGAAACGCTATGGAAAATAGCAGAAAAACATCATACGAATGTTAATCAAATTGCTAGGCTGAATCAATTGGAAAATCCTAATTCACTGGTAGTAGGGCAGGCGCTTGTTATTCCTGATGCTGAGTTAGAATATGTCGTTCAACCAGGTGATGATCTATGGTCGATAGCCAATAGGCTTGGACTTACTATTCAAGAGCTTGCCCAGTATAACCAAATAACAAATCCTAATCTAATTTATGTAGGTGAATTATTAGAAACACCCTATTTTCCTCATACCATCCAACTTGGTGAATATCTATGGGCCATCGCAGGGCGCTATGGTGTCACCATCAACGAACTTCTACAAGCAAATAATCTTGAAAGTCCATCCTTAATTTATCCAGGGCAAGTCATTAGAATTCCTAGAACAAAGAAACCTGTAATTGATGTGAATGCATATGTAACTCAGATGAATGAAGCCTCAAGACAAGAAGTATTAGCACTTGGTAGAAATTTTACATATCTTTCTCCTTTTATGTATAGCTTTCAAGAAGATGGTAGTTTAACTTGGATGCAAGAAGGGCCGATATTACAGGCAGCTGAAGCGAATGACGTTTCCACTCTTATGGTGCTTACAAATTATTCGGTGGATAGCTTTAATTCTGATTTAGGTGCAGTTTTATTGCGTAATCCTGATGTACAAGATTCCTTGATTTCTAATATTTTAGATGTAATTCATGAAAAAGGGTATTCGGGTTTAAATATCGATTTTGAATATCTTTATCCAGAGGATCGGCAAAATTATAATAATTTTTTAAGAAGAGTAGTAGCAAGATTACGGCCAGAAGGATTTTCTGTCTCAACTGCATTAGCTCCTAAAGAAGGTGCCAATCAGCAAGGGCTACTCTATGAAGCTCATGATTATCCTGTACATGGTGAATTAGTAGATTTTGTTGTATTAATGACCTATGAATGGGGTTGGGCTGGTGGCGAACCATGGGCAATTGCTCCGATTAACAAGGTTCATGATATCCTTGAATATGCGGTGACAGTGATTCCAAATGAAAAAATTTTACTAGGAATGCCTTCATATGGACGTGATTGGAAAGTCCCTTGGGTACAAGGTACATATGCTCAAACTGTAAATCCCACTCAAGCTGTAAACCTAGCCATTCGATATGGAGCAGATATTCAATATGACCAAACCTACCAATCTCCTTATTTTCAGTATAGAGATGAAGATGGGCAAGAACATGAGGTGTGGTTTGAGGATGCTAGAAGTGTCCAGCAAAAATATAATGTGGTCAGGGAGTATAATCTTAAGGGAATTAGTTACTGGGTATTAGGAAATCATTTCCCACAAAACTGGCCAGTTTTACAAAGTAATTTCACAATAAGAAAAATAGGTAATTGAATTAATGGGTGCAGGTAGGACTTGTATAATTCTGCCTGCACCTTTTGATAAGAAAGAGGAATTACTATTGTTCTGTCGAATTATTATTGTGAGGGAGAGAAGTAGATGGTGTTGAAATATGAGGTGAAAGCAAATGAGTAGTATCATTAGCAAGTTATTTAGAAAGAAAAAATGCTTCATTTGTAATCAAAAAGCAGTAAGTCCTCAATATTATTTAGATGATCAACATAACAAGGTAGCTGTATGTTATAAATGTATTGAATATGCCGAAAGAAGGGCTATGCCAAGGTTCAAATGGGGGAGATAGAGTGAAAGAGCGAATATTATGGATTGGAATTATCCTAATTGTTATAAGTAGTGTTGGGAATTACATATATTTTAAGTCCAAGCAGATTGAGGAGCCGATATTTTTAGAGCATTACATAACAAGTGAATTTTATGAGGATACAGAAGAAATAATCGTAACCTTTTATTACCTAACCAATAAAGATAATCCTGTGACGGTTCAGTCAGCGAATATTGATGGTTTTCCTATTTATACTGTAAATGATGGAATCCATATTGCACATGGGTTTTATTCTGAGCAAATTGAATATCAGCAGGAATATACGCACCAGTATTTAATGGCGGCTCACTTTGAGATACCAGCTGATGCTGATTACCTACCGATGGACGATGATGGGATACTATCATTTCAACAGATTACCGTTCACTTATCTAATGGTAAAACAATTAATGCAGATATTGGTAAGGTTACTATTGTAGATGCCCAGGAATATCATCAAGGCCCATTGGACTGGCGAGCTGGTGGAAGCAGTTCTAACCACAAAGAATGGACTTCTTTACTAGCTAAAGAATCAGTAATAATTAATGAGGTGGTTTTCCCATATCCTGAGCTGGAAGAGCAGATTGCTATTAAAATAAATGTAGATAAAGATAAGTCTCAAGAGCTTGAAACCAATCGGACACAAAATCAAATTGAACAGATGCATGAAGGGTTTGACCAAGAATGGAATAACATCCCTGGAATATCATTGGATGAAGGAGTATTGCCATTAGAGTTAGAAAGAAATGATTGGATTGAAATTTACCAACAATACGATTACGATCGTTCAAGTGTATTTGAATTTGAAATCCAGTTAAAAGGACAAACAAATAATGGGGAATTTGTTGAAAAATTATTCGTTAATGACCAACCATATTTAGAGCAAGAGGATGTTGATAGAATTATTGACGAAAAGGAAGTGGGTGGTCATGAATGAGAAATGAGTTTTTGAAAATCTTTTGGGGGTTTCTATTTGTATTAATTGAAATTCACATTGCAGTTATTGATCTTCTACCTGACCCGATAGGATATTATCTAATTTATAGTGGTATTTCTAGTTTAACTCAGGAACATCAAATAGGTAAAAAAGCAACAAATTGGGCATCAGCACTTTGTGTGATTTCTATTCCTAGTGTATTTGTTCAACAGGCTGTCGATACGATGCGAGTTTTATCTGAATGGTCCATCTACTTTTTAATTCTTGGACTACTAAAACTTATTCTAGTATTTTATGTATTCCAGGTTCTATTGGAATTAGCCAAAAGACATGAGGCAAGAGATCTTGCAAGCTACACTAAGAAACTATTTAAGGCTTATGTAGTAATTATGTTAGTTATTCAGATTATCCAACCCTTTATAATAAATATACCCCCAGAAATTATGCATAGTTTGTTATTTATTATTCCAGTTACCATTTTGATTATGGAGGTTATATTTATCGTATTGATATTTAAGTACCGGAATTTAAGGGAGAAACCTGAAGTTCCACTTATTACTGAATATGAAGAAAGCTAGAAGGGTATCGGCCTTTCTAGCTTTTTAAAAGAGGTTGAAATATTTCTTACTGTCATTTATTTAAGTAGAACATTTTTAATAGCTATTTCATGGGCTTCGATTGTTTTATTAATATCCTTCATAGAATGGGCAATTGACAAAGAATACCGGTTGGACGGCTTATTGTAGATTCCTAGTTCAAGCAATTCAATATCAATTGCCTCACGAAGGTCTTTGTTTGCTTTCCACATATCTCGATAGTTCCGGATTGGATCGTTTGTAAATACGATGTTGAAAATGCTCCCCATCCCAATTGTCTGCATTGGAACATGATAGCTGGCATATAACTCTTCTAATTTTGTTCTTAACAAGTTGGTTTTATAGACTAAATCATTCATAACCCCATCTTGCTCTAATAAGCGGATTGTTTCGAGGCCTGCAGCTAGAACGACAGGATGGCCATTGTATGTTCCACTATGGAAAACAACATCCTTCTTTGCGGTACTATTTCCACCACTAGAAAATATATCGCTTGCATCATTTGGTGCACTATACATCATGATATCTTTTCTCCCACCAACAGCACCTATAGGAAAACCTCCACCTAGAACTTTTCCTAATGTTGTTAAATCAGGTTTTATATGATAGATGCTCTGGGCACCTCCAAGATGAACACGGAATCCGGTTTTTACCTCATCAAAGATTAGTAGAATACCTAGTTCCTCTGTTAATGCTCTTAATTGATGCATGAATGTTGCATCAGCAGGAATAAACCCACCCTGAATTGGCTCAAGTATGATGGCTGCTAGGTCATCCTTGTTTTTTCGCAGTAGCTTCTCTGTTGCCTCAAAATCATTAAATGGCAATACAATCGTCTGCTTTAACTCATGAACTGGAATGCCGTTTGACTCTGCAATAGAAGTCGGCTCCAATTCACTTCCAGCCTCCTCTTGATTAGGATTTACACTGACTAAAACATTGTTAGCCCCACCATGATAGTGGCCTTCAAATTTTCCGATTTTACTTTTGCCTGTATAAGCATTTGCTAAACGAATGGCGAATAAAGTTGCCTCAAGGCCAGAATTTGTAAAGCGGACCATATCAATACTTGGATAAAGTTCAATTAACTTTTCCGCCATAGTGATTTCTAATTCATGAGGGGCTCCGAATATAGCTGTTCCTATATTTTGCATATGTTTTATTGTTGCTCTCATAATCTGTTCATGACCGTGTCCAGTAATTAGTGCCCCGTAACAAAGCAGATAATCTATATAGGAATTGTCATCTACATCAGTAATCTTGCACCCCGTTGCTGTCTTCATTACGATAGGCTGGGGGGAGAAGTATTTGATATTTGCCGTAATTCCACCTGGCAATACTTTTTTAGCCTTTTCATACATTGCCTTTGACTGCTCTTTCCCACTTCTAAAAGAGGTTTGAACATGCATTAAAAAAACTCTCCTCACATAGTGACTTTTTCTATATTATATGCAAGGAAAATAATTTATGCAATAAATATTTCATTTTATAATTTAAATGAAGTTAAAGTTTCATCAATCTTCTCTTCGTTGATAAAATACATGATACTCATCCCACAATTTCTCTAAGTTCTCTAATCGGTCATTGACCTCTTTGGGACGCTGCTTTCCAATATAGGCAATTAAAGCATTGATTATACTGAGTGGAGCAACAAATGAATCAAGAAATGATGGCATTTTACTGGAAGCATGTAGTGAAACAGTTGCATATTGGTTAATCGGTGACATGAGACTGTCTGTAATGGCTATGATTTTAGATCCCTTTTTATGCGCGTGTGATACAACATCAATTGTACTTACTGTGTAACGAGCAAAGCTCACACCGATAACTACATCATCTTTATTGATCTCATAGATTTGCTCAAAGGCAGATTCACTAGAAGTAATCAGCTGGCTATTTCCTAAAATGATATTTAAGTAATATTGGAGAAAAGTTCCTAAAGAGACTGCACTACGATTAGCAACTATATAGATCTTTTTTGCACCCAATATATAATTAGCGGCCATTTGAAAGTCTTCAAGAGTCAGATTTTCCATAGTTGTTTGTATGTTGGCTATGTCATCTTCAAAAATCTCATAAATCCCTTTTTCTGTTTCACTATAGACAGAACGTGACATCTGTAATCGCTCGACCGTATTTAATTGCTTTTCTACTGCATCATACATATGTTGTTGTAATTCGTTATAGCCTGAGTAGCCCAGAAAAGTAGCAAAACGTACCACTGTTGCTTCACTGACCTGTGCTAATTTCGCTAACTTTCCAACTGTGAGGAAAGGAGCAGAGTGTGGGTTTTCTAATATATAGGTAGCTATTTTTTTCTGTGATTTACTCATATTAGGTAGCTTATCGGTAATGGTGTTGATGACATTAGCTTTGGTCATCGCTTACACCTTCTTTCTTCATTTCGGAGATCGTTTTCTTTAAAAGATACTCAAACTTCCTTTGGTCCTCCCCTGTAAAAGGCTTAGGTCCTTTTGTTTTATACCCACTTCGTCTCGCTTTAGCACTAACATGTCTTGTCTGAAGGAGTCGGTCAATGTTGTCATTAGTGTACCTAAATCCTTTGTGGTGTAAGACGATGCAACCTTTTCCAAGACCTAGTGAGGCGAGTCCATAATCTTGAGTAATAATAATATCGTCTTTACGTGCCATTTTCATAATTCGATAATCTGCTGAATCGGCACCTGTATCAACATAAATAGTTTCTACATGTCCTTTTTCTTCATCATGGGAAAAGTGATTAAAACTCTTTACTAATACAACTGAAAGGTCTTCGTTTTCAGCTATAGAAACGACGACATCTTTTACAGGACTTGCATCTGCATCTACATATATTTTCATTTCTCTTTTCTCCTCACACGTACATCTTTCTTCCATCTAATCGAAAGGGAGAGTTTTTGTCAACTAAGTTTTTTCCAGTAAGTAAAGTGGTACTTAAATTTGTTAGACAAGGGTTAAAAATTAATACAATGAATTTTAAAATACACTATTATACTATTTACAATAGTGTGCGTCATACACTATAATGTGAATAGGAGGTTAAATCCATGAGTGATATTAATGAACATATAGATAAAATAATGCATGAGTTACGACGAGGAACGATTACGATTGGGGTATTAAGCCAATTAAATGATCCGCAGTATGGGTATTCCTTAGTGACGGAGTTAAAAGCAAAAGGAATCCAAGTTGAACCTGGAACACTATATCCTCTATTAAGAAGATTAGAAAAGCAAGGCTTATTAGAAAGTATTTGGGATACGAATGAATCACGCCCGAGAAAATATTACGTATTAAGCTCTTTAGGTAAAGAAGTTATTGAACAAGTAAGTAAAGAGTGGAGTCAAATTGTGACTAACTTAAATGATTTATTAAATTTGGAAGGAGGTAGACAAAGTGGAAATAATTAATCGCTATGTATATGCAGTTGTCCGTAGGCTGCCACAAAAACAAAGAGATGATATTGCTAATGAATTAAGGGTGCTTGTTGAAGATATGGTGGAAGAGCGCACTCAAGAGGGTGTGTCAACGGATGAGATTGTTGAAGAAGTATTGATGGAATTAGGATCGCCAAAGCAACTAGCTGATAAGTACCGTGGTAGTAAACGATACCTTATTGGACCAGATTATTTTGAATCGTATTTTTCAATTAATAAAATTGTGTTATTAGCTGTATCAATTGCTTTGGGGGTTGTTTTTGCGATTGAAACAATCATTAATCCCCTAGAGATTCTAGACCACTTTATAGGTTTAATTGTTTCTATTTTTACAATAGTCCCTTCTTCTATAGGATGGATTACAATTGTTTTTGTACTCATTGAACATTTAGGTGTTATAAAGGGAGAAGATGTGAATCTAGAGAAAGATTGGCACCCTAGTAACCTTCCGCCCGTTCCAAATGAGAAAAAACAGATTAAACAAAGTGAACCAATCTTTGGGATCATTTTTCTCATATTCTTGATCGTGGCATTTACTGTTTCAAACCAATATATTGGAGTTTATTTAGTTAATGATAATGAATTCTCAACCATTCCTTTCTTTCATAAAGGAAGTTTATCAGCATACCTTCCAATCATAGTAATTGTTCTAGGATTATTGATAATGAAAGAGATTTTTAAGCTAGTATTAGGAAGATGGACCATTAAATTAGCATTTTACAATTTAATAACAAATGTCATCACCTTTGCATTTGTGGGTTGGATTATGGTGAATTCTTCGGTTTGGAACCCAAATTTCATGGATGAAATGGTTCAAGCAGGTATCGTTGAATCAGGGAGTGAAGGGTATCAAGCAATTAAACTCATTTGGGAAATTGGAACACAATGGACGATTATCATCTTCATGTTGAGTTTATTATGGGATGTTGGAGTCGGATTCTTTAAAGCAAGGAAGAAATAAAATTAATAAATATTAAAATATCTTTAATTTTGAGGCGTAGTTGGCTATGATTAATCTAACCAACTACGTCTTTTGTATGAAGAGAATTTATCGATTCCAAAGAATTTTGGAATTTAAATCAGGGGGAAAATGAATTGAATAATTTCATTGTTATTGATAATATGTTGGAATCTGATTGGCAACAGGTACGTGATATATATATAGAAGGAATTAATACAGGAAATGCAACCTTTGAAACAAAAGCTCCAAGCTGGGAAGAATGGGATACTGGTCACCATCAGGAATGTCGTCTAGTTGTGAGGGAAGGAAATAATGTAATTGGATGGGCAGCACTATCACCTGTTTCAAAAAGAGAAGCATACCGTGGTGTAGCAGAGGTTAGCATCTACCTCAGTTTAGGTAGTGCCGGTAAAGGTGTAGGGACGAAGTTGTTAAGTAGAATCATTGAATTAAGTGAAATGGAAGAGTTTTGGACCTTACAAGCTGGTATTTTTCCTGAAAATGAGACAAGTATTAAGCTTCATCAAAAACTTGGGTTTGAGATTGTCGGAATACGTAAACAAATAGGGAAACTAAACGGAGAATGGCGAGATGTTGTACTTCTGGAGAGAAGAAGCAAAGTTGTTGGATTAGATTAGTGGTAAGGGGTGATGAAATGGACTGTGTATTATCATTAGAGTTTGCCAAGGAGATTGAACGAATGGAAATTGCCATGTTGGAATCTAGATTAAGAGCAATACGTGAACAAAAAGAAAATCCAATGGGAGTGGAAGTTCAGCATTTTGGAGAAGCAACTGCTTTTTCAGCTACAGGAATTCCAGGGCCTTCATTTAATACGGTTAAAGGCTTAACTGGAGGGGACATTCATTATTTAGATTCAATCCTCGAATTCTATGATGATAAAGGAATCACTCCTAGATTCGATCTTGTTCCAGGAATAGCAACGGAAGAACTATTTCCAAGGTTACATGAGAATGGGTATTATCAGAATGGATTTCACGCTTCGTTATATGGGGCAGTAGGTGGATTACAACGACTGAGTAATGAGATTACAATAAGAGAAATGGATTTGGATGACTTTGACACTTTTGCAGATATTTATGTAAAAGGATTTCAGATGCCGGATTTTCTTAAAGAAGCTGTGGCCAATAATAACCGAGTATTGCATGGCAACGACTCTTGGAAATTCTATCTGGCTAGTATTAATGATACTCCAGCTGGATTAGCTGTTTTGTATAAACATGAGTCTGCTTTTGTATTAGCAGCGTCTGCAACATTAACACAGTACAGAAATAAGGGGATTCATCAAGCGCTTATTCAACGGAGAATAAGTGATGCGAAGGAAAATGACGTGAAGCTTGTTATTGGGCAGGCAGCGTTTGGTAGTTCAAGTCAAAAGAACATGGAAAGAGCTGGTCTTAAAATTGCTTATACAAAAGCAACTTGGGAGAAATACTAGAATTAATACATAAAAGATTGGATGAATAGTATGAGTAAAGAAATAGAAATACAAGTAAATTCTAAGTTTGAGTCAAAGTTCCTAAAAGGATATCCACTAATTAATAAAGACATGGTTCATAATGTGGCAGTACTGAAACGTGAAGGTTCAATAATTAATCTAATTGACCGTAATCGCAAGTTTATTGCGAAGGGATATTATGGAATTCAAAACAAAGGAATCGGTTGGGTTTTAACACGGAATAAAGGGGAAAAGATTGATTATCTTTTTTTCAAGAATAAGATTCAAGAGGCAATAGATAAACGCCAGTCTTTTTTCAATGCTCCCGATACTAATGCTTTTCGTGTATTTAATGGCGAAGGAGATGGAATCGGTGGGATGACTATCGATTTCTTTGATGGTTACTATTTATTAAACTGGTATAGTGAAGGGATTTATTCCTATAAAGAACAAGTGATTCGTGTGTTAGATGAGATTATGGATTATAAAGCAATCTATGAAAAGAAGCGATTTGATACAAAGGGAAAATACATTGACGATGATGATTTTGTTAAAGGGGAACGCGGCGAATTTCCAATCATTGTGAAAGAAAATGGGATGAATTATGCAGTTTATTTAAATGATGGAGCGATGGTTGGTATATTCCTCGATCAGCGTGATGTTCGAAAAGTAATAAGGGATAAGTATGCAAACCAGAAAAATGTCTTAAATACATTCTCCTATACTGGCGCATTTTCAATTGCTGCTGCACTAGGTGGAGCAGCTAAAACGACAAGTGTTGATTTGGCTAAGCGAAGTAAAAGTAAAACTATTGAGCAGTTTAGTGTTAATGGGATTGATTTTGAACAACAAGATATTGTCGTAATGGATGTTTTTGATTATTTTAAGTATGCCAATCGTAAGGAAATGAAATTTGATTTGGTGATTTTAGATCCACCAAGTTTTGCTCGTTCCAAAAAACGTACGTTTAGTTCGGCGAAAGATTATACAGGGTTATTGAAAGATGCCATATCCATTACAGAGAAGAATGGAATTATTGTTGCATCTACTAATAATGCCACTTTTGGCATGAAAAAATTTAAGAACTTTGTCGACCAAGCATTTAAAGAAATGAATGTAAAATATCAGATTAAAGAATCTTTTGGACTTCCTGAGGATTTCCACACAACGAAGGATTTTCCAGAGGGGAATTATCTAAAGGTATTATTTATAGAAAAACGAGGGTAAAGACATTTTCTTTAAAAGATAAGAATGTATAAAATTTCAGAGATGTCTAGCTCCGAGCGCCTGCGACTAGCGAAGGAACTACAAAGAGATACTTCTATGCCCTTTGTGCCGAGTAACCACAGGCACAAGACTTCCTTCGCCTCCGTACGATAAA
>NZ_FQVW01000028.1 GCF_900129485.1 Ornithinibacillus halophilus | reverse complement strand
ATTATCAAACGGAATCATTAGTGGTAAGTAGTTTAACGAATGACTATCAAATTGTGAAATCAAATCATAGAGTTTTAGAGTATGTGTAAGAAGTATAGGTAAGGCAAGAGAAAAATACATAAAAAACCCAAACGTATTTGTTTGGGTTTTTTGATGTAATTATCTTCGAGAAAGTTGCTTTACCTTCGCTCCAGAAATACACTTCGCTTTCCGCGGGCGGCTGGTGAGCCAGGGAACTACTTGGTTAGGCTTCCTAGCACCCTTGCGCTGAGGAAGCCCACTGCGTAGCATTACTTGTAGACGCAAGCGCATCATGGGGTCTCACCTATGCCTCTGCTCCCGCCGGAGTCTACGTGTATTTCCTACGCTGGCTTTGTTCAACATGGAGACTCTTACTGTCATCTCCGTATAATTTTAATTTCTTAATCCACGGTTACGGATAGACTTTTGACTTTTATGGATGGTGAGCCGATAAAGCCAACTCCTCCACCAGGTGAGAATTCTAAATCGTCGGCTACTTGTTCAACGTCTTTTAATACATCAAAGAAGTTTCCTGCAATTGTCATTAGGTTGGTAGGGCCGGCAATTTTTCCATCTTTAACGTAGAAACCATTTGCTGCAAGGCTGAAGTCACCTGAGATTGGATTAGCCCCAGAATGTAGACCTTGTAAGTCAGTAATGATAATTCCTTCTTCCAACCCTGAATATAAATCTTCGTATTTATTTTCCGTCGGGACAACATAGAAGTTAGATGGAGTAACTTCAATAGTTCCTTTATAGGACGATTTATAACCATGTCCTGTTGATTCTACGCCATCTTTTTTCGCAGTTTTTAAATTATGGAAGTACGTTTTTAATTCGCCGTTTTCGACAACAGTTACTTCTCTCGTCGGTACACCTTCCGAGTCGAATGTTCCACTTTGTGTGCCTTCGGGTAAAAATGGATTATCGGATAATGTAACATGATCAGATGCTATTTTTTCACCCAATTTTCCTTTCAATTGCGATTGCCCTTTTTGAACATATTCTGCTGAGAATGACGAGACAAATGTTGCAACAAGGGAGGATGCTGCAAAGTTTTGGAAGATGACAGGGTATTTCTTATTTGGATATTCTTTTCCTCCAAGTTGACTCAACGATTTTTCAACAGCTTCTTTAGCAATTTCATCTGCATTTAAAGTAGCAAAATCCTTTGTTAGCTTAAATGAAAAACCTGATTTAATTTCCTCGCCTTCCTTTACAGTGACTGAAAAAATCACATATAAGAAATTATTTTTATCTTGTAACGCAAGCCCTTTATTATTGAAGATGGCTTTTTCGATGGATTGGTCACTAAGTGCAGCATAACCAACCTGTACAACACGTTCATCATAAGCTAGAATTTTTGCTTCAATTTCTTTTACTAAGGCTAACTTTTCTTCAGCCGAAACGTCCGTTAGAGCAGGGGAGAAGAAATCATAGTCTTGGTAATCAACGTTTCCTTCAAATAACTCTTCTGGTTCCTCTTCCATTAATGCTGCATTTTCTTGAACACTATTTAATAAAAAGGATACAGATTCTTCATCTAATTTTTCAGTGTACGCATAACCCATCTTATCCTGGTAGACACCGCGTACGGATACACCACGGACTGAAGAAGATTCATAGCCGTCTACTTCCCCTTTAAAAACTTTACATGAAAAACTATCTTGCTTTTCGTAATATACTTCTAAATCTGTGATACCTAATTTTTCCCCTTTAGCAAACAATTGATCACGAAAATTTGTTAATTCCATTCTCTACGCCTCCGTTCCACCGACTGTAATTTCACTAACACGTACCATTGGTTGCCCGACATTAACTGGCAAACTTCCACTTGATGCACCGCACATACCAGCACCATGTCCAAGATTATTGCCGACCATATCAATCTTCTGAATCGTTTTTGCGCCATTTCCAACTAAAGTTGCCCCACGTAATGGCTTATCAATTTTTCCATTTTTCACTAGATAGGCCTCATTAATTGCAAAGTTGTAATCACCAGTTGCTGTGTTAACAGAGCCACCACCCATATACTTGGCGTAAATACCATGTTCCGTATTTGCGATAATCTCTTCTGGTGTTGATTTTCCAGGAGCAATATATGTATTTGTCATTCGTGAAGTAGGAGCAAATTTGTATGATTCTCTACGACCAGAACCTGTGGATTCCGCATTCATTCGTCGTGCATTAAATTTATCAATCATATATCCTTTTAAAATTCCATTTTCAATGAGGGTGTTTTTACGCGTTTTTTCCCCTTCATCGTCAATGTTTAATGAACCCCACTCGTTTGGTAGTGTACCGTCATCAATATAGGTAACTAAGTCAGAAGCTACTTTTTCTCCTACTCTATTGGCAAAAACAGAGTTGTTTTTCGCAACTGAAGATGCTTCAAGTCCATGACCACAAGCTTCATGGAAAATAACCCCACCGAACTCATTATCGATGATGACTGGAAACTTCCCACTTGGTGCAGGGTCAGCATTTAACATAGTAACTGCAATTCTTGCTGCCTCTTTTGCATAATGATTGAGGTCAAGGTTTTCAATAAATTCAAACCCTTGATGAGCACCTGGACCATAATGACCCGTTTGCATATCGCTCCCATCACTCGCAACAGCCACAATCGACATACGGCTTCTCACTCGTTTATCCTCAGCAAAGGTACCTTCTGAGTTAGCAACAAGAATGTTTTGTTCCTCATCTACTACAGAGATAATCCCTTGTGCAATCGAAGGGTCATAATTCGTCACAATTTCGTTTGCCTTTCGCATAACTGCTAGTTTACGAGTTTTTTCTACACTGTTAGGTAACAATTCAATGGGATGCAAAGTTTGTAGAGTTTGTTTTTCCATTGGAAGTACGATTGTCTTATCTGTTGGTGCGCCTTGTATTGCTTGAGCTGCTGTTTTGGCAGCTTGAATAAGACCTTCCTGCGAAAAATCATTCGTAAATGCATAAACACTTTGTAGTCCTTTAAAGACACGTATGCCAACACCAAAGTCACGACCAGATAAATTTGTCTCAAGTCGTCCACCTTGGAGTTTCATATTATTGGTGTAACGATCTTCAACAAATACTTCAGAAAAATCTCCACCAGTCGTTAATGCCGCTGATAATACATCTTCAATTAGCGACTTATTTAGCATACAAATTCCCCCTATTTTCTATAAATTGATAAAAAACTATAAAATCATTATACTCTAACGATTCTATAAATGAAAGCAGAATAAATGTCTTAAATTAGACTAGAAAAGTTGACTTTTATACTGTGTGGGGTATATGATAAATGTATTAATAAAGGGGGGAACAAGCTATGAAGAATGAAGCAAAAGTCTATGTAACGTCAACTTGTCCTTATTGCACAATGATGAAAAATTACTTAACAGAGCAAAACATTCCATTTCAAACGATTAATGTACAAGAAAATCAAGAGGAAGCACGTCGTTTAGTGGCTAAAACTGGCCACACAGGGGTTCCGCAAACACAAATCAATGGAAAATGGGTCCTTGGGTTTGATCCAGATGCTGTTCAAGAAATATTGGGTGCATAATGATGGAGAAACGTGTAAAAAATCTTCTATCATGTACTACTTGTAACAGTACTCCAAATTCTAAAGGCAAATCTGAACAATCGTTCATTAAAAAATGGTTCCCTAACATTTGCATCGGACATATCGCAATGGCAGGAGCATTTGTCTATATATTGGTTTCGGAATTAATAAGGTAGTTCAAGGTTGATTCCTTCAGGTATTGCTTGCTAAATAACTCAATGTGTAGGAAAATAAAGGTAAGCCTATAAACCGTTAGGGGGATTAACATGTTAGTAAAAAATGATTATGTAAATAAGAAAGATGTTGTCCATGTTAAACAGGATGACAGTATTGAACATGTGTTAGAGGTGCTAGATAAATCTGGTTACCGGTGTATCCCTGTACTTGATGAATCGGAAACTACCTTTGTTGGGAATATTTACAAAGTAGATTTACTGGAGTATGAGATTGACCATTCCTTGACTGGTCCACTTTCTTCATTAATTGAAGACAAAGATGGGTTTGTAAGAGAAAATGATCCATTCTTTAAAGTATTTTCTTCCATTAAAAGACTTCCGTATTTAGCAGTTGTTAATGAAGAGAAAGAGTTCCTTGGAATTTTGACTAACGGAAATGTCCTTCAATTGTTGGAGGATGCGTGGGGCGTGAATGAAGGAAGCTATTGCTTAACAGTTGGAACGATTGAGTATGCTGGTGCTTTAGCAAAAATGTTAAAAGTAGTGAACAAGCATTGTAATGTACAAAGTGTCATTTCATTAAAAAATAACTTGAATTTTGTGCGTAGAGTTTGTGTTGTCTTGCCGAAAGAAGTCAATGAAGAGTTGGCGACTAAGGTCCAAAAGGATTTAGAAAAACATAACTTTACGGTTACCGATATAGAAGTATTGAATTAATATGTAAAACACCCGAGAATTTTTCTCGGGTGTCTTCATTTTGGAAAGTCTTCTTTTAAAGTGTTTAATTACTTGCTAAAATACTCAATCAAGCCGTTCGTGATTGCCTCTGCTACTTTCTCCCTATATTCGTCTTTTTGAATCACTTCAAAATTATTAGGATTAGAAATAAATCCTAATTCTAGTAAAATAGCTGGTTCCTGATTGTTGCGAAGTACATAATATGGCACATTGCGCACACCTCTGTCCTTCATATCCACATGGTGAATTAATGAAGAATGAACGGATTTTGCTAAATCCAGACTTTTGTTGTTGTTATGATAAAAATACGTACCAATCCCATTTGCATTTGGATCGTCAAACCAATCATAGTGTAAGCTGATAAACGCATCTGCATCTAGCTTATTACTCATTTTTACGCGTTCTTGTAAAGATATAAATTCTTTATCAGACTCTTCTCTTGTGTAACTAACTTTTGCTCCTTTTTCTTCAAGCATTTCTCCAATTACGGATGCAGTTTTTATTGTTAAGTCTTTTTCTTTTAATCCATTATTTGTCCCACCAGAATCATGGCCACCATGTCCAGCATCTAATACGATATGATAGTCTTCTAGAATTTCTTTCGTTACCGTTACTGCGTGTTCAGAAATTTTAACTTCCCTAGATTCTAAGAAAAACTCGTAGTCTTTCGGTAAATCTATAAAAATAGGTTCACTTGATGAAAAAATAACGTCGTTTTCTTTCTCAACTTGTTCTTCTACTGTTTTACTTATTGAATTACTATCTTCTATATTTTCATCTTCTTTATTGTGATCCTCTTTGATAAGCTTTAAATATTCGGAGTTCACCCAGACTGGCTCACCTGCAAAGAATGTTTTTACCCATCCATTTTGTTCTTCAAATGTTCGTAACTGGTCTCCATCTTCTAATTGTCCTACAATTGGTGCTTCATGCGTAGGGCCTGAGCGCATATTCAATAAGGAAGCATCTACTTCAAATAAAGAGCCATTACTATCTGCACTTGCTGTAAGACTAGATGCAAATGTACATATTAATAAAACGATCCCTGTAATCATTATATTTTTCATGTTCTTTCTCATCATTTCTCATATCCCTTCTAGAAATTTTGTATTCTAGTAAACTATCATTTCCAGAAAAAATAGAGAGTATACCTAATTATACGAATATTTTTAATGATTTACTTGTACCTTAAGATTAATATCTTATATAATGGATTCACTAAAAGAGGTGGTTGAGATGAAAAATATTTTATTAAACATTGTTATCCTGATCGTGACAATTACTATACATTCAGGCATAACAGCTCTATATGATTTTGATTATAATCTGTTTCGTGATGGATTTGATTTAATAATGTTATTAAAAGATCTAGGTCTATTTCTAGTAATCTTTGTACCAATCTACATAATTACACGAAAGCTATTTTTGAAGAAATAAAAATGGCGTCAGGGGCGAAAATATACTAGATACATCAAAATCCGAACAATTTAGAATTTGTTCGGATTTTTGCAATAGAGCAGATCTTTGGCGTGAATTCGACCGCTACGGAAAATACACTTCGCTTTCACTTCCAGCACAAGGGCGACATCTGTTCAAGCTTCCTACGGTCGCTTTCACAGTGTCTTCTTTGCCGCGGGCGGCTGGTGAGCCAGGGAACTACTTGGTTAGGCTTCCTAGCACCCTTGCGCTGAGGAAGCCCACTACGTAGCATTACTTGTAGACGCAAGCGCATCAAGGGGTCTCACCTATGCCTTTGCTCCCGCAGGAGTCTTCATGTATTTCCTTCGCTAGATTTGGCATAAATATTAATTTAAAATATTGCAATATAGATTGTTGATTGGAGCGGATGGCATTCGACTCCTTGAAAATGCATTTCCATTTGCATTTTCTGCGTGCGATGTTTCGCAAAAGTAGCTTTCCTTATCCTGCGGGAACAGCACGTGTCCGAAGACCCGAGAGATGTACCTGCGTCTACTAGAAATTCTAAGAAGTCAATTCCTCGGTACAAGGCAGCAAAGAAGTTTATTCAAGTAGCCGCCTGGCTGAGGCCGTGCCCGCGGAAAGCGAATGCCAGCAGTGGAAATCAACTAAGCTCTAAATTTGACTTTTCAATTAACTATAAAAGTAACCAATCCTCAGAAAACTTACCATTATTAACATATTTAACTAGTCTTTTTTACGTTTAGATAGGCGGCCGAGTACGAAAGCTCCTGCCCCAACTGCTAACACCGTATTTGTTTTCTTATTGAAAACTTGTTTTCCAACTAGTTGCAAGTTGGCTGGACGCTCAGCTAGACGACGCATGAAATAACCGTACCAATCATCCCCGAATGGCACATACGTACAGAAGTTAAATCCTTCCTTAGCAAGCTGAACCTGCATATCTTTACGGAATCCATATAACATTTGAAATTCAAATTTATCTAATGGAATATTATTGTCTTTCACAAATTGTTTTACATGATTAATAATGTTGTGGTCGTGAGTTGCAATCGATGTAAACTTACCATGTAATAAATGATATTCAATTAAACGGACAAAGTTCTGATCAATTAACTGCTTATCTTGGTAAGCTACTTCACTAGATTCTTTATAAGCCCCTTTTACAAGGCGTAAACGGTAATTTTTATATTTCTCAATGTCTTCTTCAGCACGGAAGAAGTATGCTTGAATTACCGTACCGATATTGTTATACGATTTGGAAAGCTCGTCGATTAAATCGAACGATGGCTGCAAGTGGCCATAGTCTTCCATATCAACATTTACAAAAATGTTATAACGATTTGCTGCTTCAACAATATCTTTTAAATTTTTAAAGCAAAAATCGTAGTCAATATCAAGACCCAACTGAGTTGGCTTCAAGGATATATGTGCATCGACTTGATGTTCATGAATCGCTTCGATGACATTCAAAATTTGTTCCTTCGCTTTTGTTGCTTCTTCTCTTTCATAAACAAACTCTCCTAAATTATCAATGGTGCAGGAGATGCCTTGAATGTTAAGTGCTTTTACACTTTCAATCATTTCTTCAACATTAGTACCGGCAACAACAGATTTTGCGCCTAGTTTTAATCCGTAACGCTTCGCTCCACTGTTCAGTACTTTGTTCTGTGATAAATAAATGAAAAAATCTTTTGCCAATCCCATATTGTATACCTCCCCATGTCGTATAAAAAGTGATCTAGAATGCAATATATCGGTAAAGTAGCATATGTGACCGTTTTCATAATTAAGTACATCTAATCTAAAGACGTAGATTCATAGAATGTTTAGGTCTTAATCACTACATCCCAACTCCATAATTATAGCATATCTAGTAATTAATTGTCTCTATATAAAGTATTATAGCATTTTTTGTATAATTCTTGTTACTTTTTTGAAAAAGTATTCAGTCTTTATAAAAAATAGAAAGGTGAGTAGTACTCCCTTACAACCATACAATATGATACAATTATGTTCGTATTATTATAGATTAATATAAAGAAAAGGAATTTATACGCGATGAAATACAAATATGTAGCATGGTCTTTCGTAATATTATGGATGAGTGTCATTTTTTACTTATCCCATCAACCTGGTTCAGCATCAAGTGAACTTAGCAATGGTGTCATGCAAATCGTCCTCCAAACAATTGAACAAGTAGTACCAAGTGCAACTTTTGATGTAGAACAATTCCATCATTTTATTAGGAAAAATGCACATTTCTTCGCTTATTTTGTACTAGGAGTTTTACTGCTTCATGCATTAAGAAGTAGTGGAATAAAAGGGTGGAAAGGAATTATTTGGGCCTTTTGTTTGGCAGTTCTATACGCTGCATCCGATGAATATCATCAATCCTTTATACCTGGACGTGGCCCACAGTTGAAAGATGTTGGGATTGATAGTGCAGGGGCATTTGTAGGAATCGTGCTTTATATGTTAATGATAGCTATCATTAATCGAAAAAAGCAAAACGTTAGTGAATCACGATAATGAGTGATTCACTTTTTTGGGAGAAACAAAAGGAGAAATTTATGAAAAAAAAACAAGTATTTTCCATCGTTGAAACGATCATAATTGCATTTCTAGGAGGCATGCTATTTTATTTTATTCAGCTGCCATTACCATGGGTGTTGGGGTCACTTATAGCTGTGTCTTTATGGCAAGGCTTTTTCAAAAGGAAAATGGTTGTGCCAGAAGCAATAAAAAACGGAGGATTCGCCATTCTAGGTATTTCGTTTGGACTATACTTTACAGCAGAGACCTTCCAAACAATTTTACCGTACCTAATACCGTACTTGTTGTTAACCATTGTTCTAATTGTTGTAAGTGTTGTATTAGGGTTCATGGTAACCAAATGGATTAAAATAGACCCTGTCACAAGTGTGTTTTCCTGTATCCCAGGTGGGCTTTCAGAAATGGCACTGGCAAGTGAATCCCTTTCAGCAAAATCTTCACTAGTTGTTATTTTCCAGACAATTCGTCTATTAACCGTTTTATTTACGATTCCAGCTGCAATGACATTGATTTTTGCTGGAAATGAAACAGAACTTGTTGAAGCAGTAGCCACGAACTCTCAAACAACAAGTATTTTAGAGTATATGTGGTTTTTCATTCCAGCAATTATTGCATTATTAATTAAAGATAAACTTCCTGCTGGGATTATTATTGGTGCATTAGGAATTACTGCAATTATGAATGTAAGTGGGATTCAGTTGCCAACACTACCACAGCAATTAATTATCTTAGGTCAAATTGCAGTTGGGGCTAGTTTAGGTAAAAAAATACTATTCCGTGATTTGAAGCTCGGTGGAAAGTTATCGTTTTACTATTTAGGTCTTTCCCTTCTGATAATATTAACGAGTGCAGGGCTTGGACTGTTACTCGCTTATTTTTCGCCACTATCTGTTACCACTTCCATTTTAAGCATTGCTCCAGGTGGGCTCTTTGAAATGGTAATTACGGCAACAGAAATTGGTGGTGACCCAGCTATTGTTAGTGCCTTGCAGCTAATGCGAATCTTAATTATTGTCTTATTTGTACCCCCAGTGTTAGGGTGGTTCTTCCGAAGAAAACCACCAGCTAATTTGAAGTTAGATGAAATATCATGAAACCAAATACTCTAATCGTGGAAAACGCTGCGAATAGGGGATTTTTTATTGGTTTACCAGGTTATACAACCATTTTTTTGGAAATAATGCCTACTAGGTTGATTTAACTGGAGGGCGTATTATGAAATTGTTAAAGTTCTTAAATGTCGTTGTCACTTTGGCGTTGTTTTTTGCGCTAGGTTGGACATTCGCACAAACTGGTGAGGAACAGGCGACTGACGATAATAATAACATCGGAAATTTTATTAATGATGTATCGGATAAATTGAAACATAGTTTAAATGAAGTAAAGCTTATACCTAAAGAACCATTTGATTTAGGTAAAAACAGTAAAAATGTTGATTTTTTACATGTATTATTACTTGCAGAAGATCCTGAACAAACCTTTAGTGAGTTTTCAAACTTTAAAGCATTACTTTCTATCAATGCAAATGAAGAAGTGGTTGAGATAAAACCTATAAAGAATGAGGTGGCTCCTGTTTTTGCATCCTCTGGTGACGATAGCGATACAAGTGTGGAAGCATCGTTAAAGCAAGCAGGGGAAGAGCTAGATGTTCCATTAGACTACTTCTTAAAAATAGATATGGAAAAAATATCATCTATTGTTGAAGAGATAGACGACCCATCCCTCCAATCGAATATTGAAAAATTGAAGAACTCTCGGAATCTGACTGACCACAGTATGAAATCTGTGGAAAATATAGCCGATACAATACAAAGTTCCATGTCGATCCCGATGATGACTAAACTACAAAGCAGTATGGAAACAAATATGGAGTTCAGTCAAATGATGAAGGTAGTCATGAAGTTGATGAATATGAAAGATAGCTTACAGGTAACCATTGATTGGGAAGAGGGAGAAGAGGAAGTCCAAAGTGATGAGATTGACGATGTTGAATATCATATAAGTGAATATAGAGGAAAAATAGAGAATCACCATGATGAACCGATTCAACCAATGGTACAATAATCGTTGATAGTAAAGATGAATGGCACTTAGTGTTGTTCATCTTTTTTAGGTTGTCTAGCTACTATTTTTTTAAAAAAGGTTATTGGAATTTTCATAATCTATGATAATCTTATAAATGGGAGTTGCATAAGATAAAGTAGTAGATATTGATTGGAGGGGGAATTATGGATTTATTAGCCATACTTCTAGTGGTGCTTGCATTATTTATTATTGTCATTGGATTTAAATTAGTGAAAAAGGCCATTACATTTATTATTGGAATTGGGGTATTAGTGGTAGCTATATTCTTGTTGTTGAATGGGATATAACATAAAAAATGAGGGAAGAAGTTTATTTCTTCCCTTCACCCAAACCATCCTCTTTTTATAAACCACATGATCATGGCTAGGCTAAGTACAAACATGAGAGCAAGAATAATATAATAGCCATAATGCCACTCGAGTTCTGGCATATTTACAAAATTCATTCCATAAATCCCAGCGATAAACGTAAGTGGTGCAAAAATAGACGTGATTACCGTTAAAACCTGAATCACTTTATTTTGCTGGTAAGAGTTTAGCGAAATAAAGTTATCTCTAATATCATTTGTGATTTCACGGTTGGAATCCACCATTTCCGATAGTTTTAATAAATGGTCATAAATGTCAGCAAAATATTCTCGTCTGTCTTCTATTCCTTGTAGATGAGAAGAATTTAAGATTCGATAAACCAAGTCTCTGATTGGATTGATGGCATGCCTTAATTTTAACAATTCATGTCTCAACTCAAATAATTGTTCCAATAACACATTCATGGACAATTCCTCAGGATTATCCTCAACTAAATTTATAGAATCCTCCAACTGGTAGATGATTGGGAAATAGTGATCGACGACCTTGTCTAATATTTCATAAAAAATTCGGTAAATATCCCAATCCTTCATATCCTCTTGCTTAATTGCCATGTTCCATACTTGATTAACTTCGGGAACATCATCTTTATGAAAAGTCACAATAAATTGATCGCCTATAAAAACATTTATTTCATGTTGGTCAAATGACACAGGTCCAATTGTGTGCGTAACAATGAGAGAAAAATCATCATAATAATCCATTTTTGGCCGTTGTTGCCCCAGTATGCAATCCTCAATTGCTAATTGGTGAAAGTGAAGTTTCGTATCCAATTGTTTTACTTCTTCATCTGTCGGGTTATTAAAATCGATCCACCACCACTGATAATCTCCATCTAGTACCTCATCAATGGATTTCATCGTTTTCCGTTTGTTATCCGAAGTAATTGCAATGATTTGTATCATGCCACTTCTCCTTTTTACTAAGCCTGATGAAACTTTTTACAATACTATTTCGTACGTATAGTATGGAATGAAGGAGGGCGACTTATGAAAAAGATATGTATTATCTTGCTAATGATTCCAATCTTATTCTTTTTCCCATTGACCATTCATGCGGATGAAGAACTTACGATTGATAAAGTTGAGATATATGCTGAAATTGATGAAAATGGCGTCATGCATGTTGAAGAGTTTTTTACGTATACATTTAACGATAGTTTTGAGGGGATGACTCGACAAATTGAGTCAGATGTGCGAAACTTTGAAGCCTTTTTAATTGGGAATGCCCCTAAACAGCTTGAAGTAGAAAAAGATGATGATTTCTTTAAAATCTATTCTGCCTCGGAAAATGAAACGAAAACAGTGAGATACCAATATGAAGTCCATGGTTCGATTGAAAAATACGTAGATGTAGCAGATATGACATATGCCTTCTTTGATTCATCATCGGAAACGGACTTAAATAATGTTGATATTTGGATTCAAACACCGGCTAAAACAATTACGGAGGATACAAATTTCTTTCTCCATGAAGATGGGGTTGGTAGTTGGCAAATCTCCAACAACCAGTTTCATTATTCTAATCCCCTGTTGAAGAAAGGGAAAGATTCGTATATTCGAGTAGTTTTCCCAGCGAATCAACTAAGTGACACCGTAAGCTTAACGAAAGATAAAGAAATGTTAGACTCTATCTTGGCGTCGGAAGCAGAATATGAATTAAGAGTAGCTAACTTAGATAAAAATATAAGCAGTCTTAACCCAATCCTAATTGGTTTAATTGTGCTAACAATATTGATCGGGATTTGGTTGTACATGAAGCATCCAGCCCGTTATCGTGGAAATAAAAGTGATGATACATTGCTTCGGCTTGTCGAGGATACAGATCCTTTATTCGTGAAATTCCTAGATGCATATTTCTTAGATTCAAAAGGATTTTTAACAAATGATAGTTTTCTTGCTGCTTTATTTTCTTTAAAACAGCGTGGGATTGTGACATTAGAGGAAGTGGCATCAGAAAGAAAAGAAGGAGACCAAACAATCCGATTCACTTGGAAGGATTCCTCCGGTCATGACTTAGATATGGCAGATAGTTACTTATACTCATGGCTCTTTACTGAAAAGGATAAGCAAGGCGAATACTTCTTACTAGAGTCTCTTACTGCTGGTGAAAAAGCATCGGATAAGGAGAAACAGAAAAAAGCAGAAAAATTCCAAAACCATTTTAAGGTATGGTCAGAGTTTGTATTAGCCAGAGATGCCTATTATAAAGTAAGGACTCCATTCAAACCTTATCCTTGGTTAACGATTTTGTTTACCTTTGTTTCATTTGGATTGATCTATTTTTCAACAACATTTTATCCTATCTCTGAAACAGAGCAATTAGTGATTCCGATTGTAGTTGGAGCACTAGCTATTATTAGTGTTTTATTTAGTAAATGGAAGTGGGTAAGTGTCTTTTATTTCCCAATCGCATTAATTGTTCACACGATCGGATTTACATTTACGAGTGCAACAATTTTTGTAATTCTATTTTATTTACTAGTATTTACTGTATTAATCGCAACACCAGCCTACTCTTATTCGAATGAAGAGATTCAACAATTAAAATATGCAATTAAACGGGCAAAAGCTTTGTTCCATAAAGAGCAGTACCCAGTTGAAGCTGACCCTATCAAAATGGAGAAACGGCTTGAATATGCTGTGGTACTTGGAAAAGGAAAACAATATGCAAAGCTATGTAGAAAGGTAGACTTTGCAGAAAATATAACACCTGCATTCCCATTACTCTATAATCCTGATATAGCTATTACCACATTTGCAAGTCATAATATTGCTATTTATACAGGTACATCAGGAGGAACAAACTCAAACACAACTTCACCAACTGGAGGCGGAGGAGCAGGAGCATTTTAAATAAGAAAAATCGGTGCCGTGATATGGAACAGGCACCGATTTTTTTATGGTGGGGAGTGGGGTTCGGGTGAAATTCGCTCCAAGGTAGGTGTTATTCGCTCGCCCCGGAGAAATTCGCTCCCCACAGAGTGGAACTCGCTCGCCCCCGGGTGAAACTTGCTCCGTAATGGGTAGAACTCGCTCGCCCCGGGTGAAATTCGCTCCCCACAGGGTGAAACTCGCTCGCCCCGGGTGAAATTCGCTCCCCACAGGGTGAAACTCGCTCGGCCCAGGTGAAATTCGCTCCCCACAGGGTGAAACTCGCTCGCCCCCGGAGAAATTCGCTCCCCACAGAGTGGAACTCGCTCGCCCTCGGGTGAAATTCGCTCCACCCCAGGGTGAATTCGCTCCCCACAGAGTGAAAACTCGCTCGCCCCCGGGTGAAATTCGCTCCAATGTAGGAGGGACTCGCTCGCCCTCAGGTGAAATTCGCTCGCCCCCCGGAGAAATTCGCTCCACCCCAGGGTGAATTCGCTCCCCACAGAGTGGAACTCGCTCGCCCCCGGGTGAAATTTGCTCCAATGTAGGAGGGACTCGCTCGCCCTCGGGTGAAATTCGCTCCCCACAGGGTGAAATTCGCTCCACCCCAGGGTGAATTCGCTCCCCACAGGATGAAACTCGCTCGCCCCCCGGAGAAATTCGCTCCACCCCAGGGTGAATTCGATCCCCACAGAGTGGAACTCGCTCGCCCCCGGGTGAAATTTGCTCCAATGTAGGAGGGACTCGCTCGCCCCCCGTGAAACTCGCTCCACCCCAGGGTGAACTCGCTCCCCCCCAGGGTGAATTCGCTCCCACCCCCAACGCAGAACTTACTAATCCAAGCGTAAAAACCGCCATCCCCCTAACAATCTATTAAACTAACTCACCATTTATATAAACTTTTTCTATTTCATTTGTTAAATCAAACGGGTTACCACTCCAAATTACAAGGTCTGCATCTTTTCCTTGTTCGATAGAGCCAACACGATCCTCTACGCCTAAGTGTTTGGCAGCGTCTAATGTAATTGCCTTTAATGCTTGCTGTTCCGTGATTCCGGCTTTAATGGCATGAATTGCACTATTTAATAAGTATTCAATACTTACAACTGGGTGATCCGTTGTGATCGAGCAAGAGATGCCAGCATCCATTAGTGTTTTTACTGTGTGCCAGCCTTTGTCTTTTAATTCTACTTTTGATCTAGTTGACATAGTTGGTCCCAGAGACACACGTACATCATGCTTTGCGATATAATCCGCGATTAAATGTCCCTCAGTGCAATGTTCAATTGTGATATCAATATCAAATTCACGTTGGATCCGAAGTAATGTTAAAATGTCGTCTGCCCGGTGAGCATGGACTCGGAGTGGAATTTCTTTCTTTAATACCTTAGAAAGATTCTCTAATCCTAGTTTTCTATCTTTCTGATCTCCATTTAAATAGTTTTGTGCTTCAATAAGTGCCTCACGTAGTTTTGCAGCTACTCCCATTCGCGTTACAGGCATTTTCCCTTTGCTACCATAGACACGTTTTGGATTTTCGCCTAAAGCACCTTTCATTCCGGAAGGGGATTTGATGACCATTTCATCCACAATGTTTCCAACAGTCTTTAAAACTACCATCTCCCCACCAATGACATTGGCACTACCAGGCATGACTTGTACAGTTGTAATACCAGATTTTCGGGCATCGGCAAAGCCCTCTTCCATAGGGTTAATCCCATCAATAGCACGTACTTCTGGGGTGACAGGACTACTTGTTTCATTGAAGTCACTGCCTTCAGAGCCCACTCCAACTTCAGAAACCCCAAGATGTGTATGTACGTCAATTAAACCTGGGGTTATTACCTTTCCGTTTACATCAAGTGCTTCATAATCAGATGGAACATCTTGGACTGCGATGATTGACTCAATCTTGCCGTCCTTAACTAAAATAGCTTTATCTTCTATCGTTTTTCCAGTTCCGTCTAAAATTGTTCCGTTGACTAGCGCTAACATAAAAACAACCTCCTACTAACAAGTTTGTTTCCATTATAGCATAGGAAGAATTGTTAAAATGCACTCCTATAATAAGCCTACTTGCTCCAACCCATGTTTAATTCCATTCTCATTAACAGACTTAGTAACATGTTTGGCGACTGCTTTTACCTCATCTTTACCATTTCCCATTGCAACACTATTTTTAACGGTAGAAAGCATTTCAATGTCATTTAATCCGTCACCGAAAGCATAAATATTATCAGCAGAGATTCCAAGTTTATTGGCTACAATTTGGATTCCAGTTGCCTTTGAACCACCTGTAGGTAAAATATCTGTAGAGTATTGATGCCAACGTACAAAGTCAAAGTCCTTATATGTTTCTTCGTAAATAGCTTCTTCTCCTTCTTCACAGAAAAGAAGAGCTTGATAGAGTTTACGGCCTTTGTAATATTCTGGGTCATGGCTAGGGCTAATACCTAGTTTCATTGATCCAATACTTTCTGTTATAAATGGATGCTCAGGAACATTGGCAACCATATTGCTTGGGTCCATGAAGACAAGTGGATGGTTATTTTGTAAAGCTGTCTCTGTTAATCTTTCTAATGAAGCAAAATTCAAAGCGTTTTCGTGTACCACTTCATCATTAACAACAACATATTGACCATTAAAACTTACAAAGGTAGAGATACCTAGTTCTTTTCTGAGAGATTGAAACATAAATGGTCCACGTCCTGTTGCTATTGCTACGGTATGTCCTTGTTCTTTTAACTTTTGAATCGAATCATACGTTGATTGTGGTAAATCCTTGTTGTCATCTAACAAGGTTCCATCTATATCAAAAAATATTAATTTACTGTCTGTCATAAAAGCATACTCCTTTTTCTATGTACTATATCCATTCTAGATGATGAAAGGCTTTCCATGTCAAATTAAATTGCTTCATGTACGATAGTTTTGCACAAACGCTTAAAGTTATGTTTTCATAAAAAAAAACGCCCAAATTGAGCGCTTTTTTAATGATCACCATGGCTATCGTCATTTTCTTCTTCCAAATCAGAGTAGTCTCCACCTTCACCGACAGTAACTTCTTTTTGGGGCATTGTATGCAAGTCTTTGGCAGTCACATGCACTTGAACATGGTAGATGCCGTCTTTATCAAAAGTAGTTTCTGCTGTATAGGTTCCATCTTCGTTGTTCGTTGCTTCCAATCGGTAGCTTTCATCTTTTAAGCCTTTCTCCCACACTTCATATTCCACTTCATCTGCATCAGCTACTGCTTCATCGCCATATGTTACTGTAGCTGATAAATCAACCGTTTCACCTACATCTACTGTTTCAGCAACATTTAACTCTACCTCTAACATAAGCAGTTCATCTGAGTTTTCGTTTTCTTCAGCTGATTCATCATTACACGCTGTAAGAATTGCTAGAAATACAACACCTAGAATAAGTAACCAGGATCTCTTTTTCATGACTTTCACTCCTCGTCGGTTTTATTTAAGTAATTTTTCTAAATCGTTAACAATTAATTCCATTTCAGTTGATAAAGTGCCATTATATTTTTTTATAACCTTTCCTTCTGGATCCACTAGGAAGAATCCTGTACCATGAATGAATTGGGTATCGTCAGTAGGGTCTTCTCCAAGTAATGATTTAAAGCTTTTAACAGATATTTTCTTGATTGTTTCAAAGTCATATCCTGTTAGGAAGGTCCAATTTTCTAGGTTGGCATCATATCCTAGAGCATATTCTTTTAATACTTCAGGAGTATCGTAATCAGGATCGACACTAAACGATACGAGATCTACCTCATCATTTAATCCTTCTTCTTCAAGTAAGTCCTGCAGTGTACTCATATTTGTCGTCATTGGAAGGCATATCGTTGTACAATTGGTGAACACCATATCAGCAATCCACCATTTCCCCTCTAAATCCTCATTACTCAGTGTTTCGTTATCTTGTGTTGTAAATTCAAATGGTAAAATTTCTTCTGATAAATTTGTTTCAATACTGCTGTACTCATTACATGCTGACAAAAGTAACAGTATTAGAACCAGGGGATAAAGGAAATACTTGAGCTTCATATTTGTTCGTCCTTTCTACTGTCATCTGCTTTATTTACATTGTTTCAATGAAATTTAATTACTTTAAGCTTATCAAAGTAAAGCTGAAAAGCAATGGAAGATGTGTGAACGATATGTTACAGATATTTGGCTAATATTTTCCAATTTAAAACCAGTAAAGATAGAAATATATTTTACCTTTAAAATCACCACGATCAAATCGTTTCCGAATTTATAACTAAAGATTTTCATCCCTCAAAATGATATACTTTTATTATGAGAATACTCAGTGATATAATTAAGCTTTTTGTTCTGGAGCATTACTATCGCTACGGAAATACACTTCGCTTTCACTTCCAGCACAAGTGCGACATCTGTTCAAGCTTCCTACGGTCGCTTTCACAGTGTCTTCTTTGCCGTGGGCGGCTGGTGAGCCAGGGGACTACGTGATTAATCTTCCTTGCACCCTTGCGCTGAGGAAGCCAGCTTCGTAGAGTTACTTGTAGACGCAAGAGCATCATGGGTCTCACCGATGCCTATTCTCCCACAGGAGTCTACGTGTATTTCCTACGCTGGTGTACTACACAAAAGCCATTTATTATAGCGAGAATCACTATAAAAAAGTCCCGTCTCTAGGAAAGATATGAATATCAACAATCTTAAAAAAATCATACAAAATAAAATCAAGGGGAGATGATATAGGTGGTTTCCTTACAATGTTATCCAATGGGGGATAAAGCAATTCTTGTAAAATTCAATGACAACGTCACCCCAACTTTAAATCAGCAAATTCGTTCCCTATGTCTATCCCTGCAAAATCAAACACTACCAGGCATTGTGGAATGGGTTCCCTCTTTTGATACCGTAACAATTTATTATCAACCAGATAAACTATCCTACGAGCAAGTATCAGAACATATCCACCATCTATCAAAAACTACAGGAAGAACGAACACCGAGTCTTACTTGATTGAAGTGCCAGTACTTTATGGTAATGAATATGGAATCGATATGGAGAGGGTTGCTCAATCTAGTAACCTACCAATTGAAAAAGTCATTGAAATGCATTCAAAACCAGAATACCTTGTATACATGATTGGTTTTTTACCAGGATTTCCTTATGTTGGAGGGTTGCCAGAAAGACTAGCAACACCAAGGCTGGAAAGTCCCCGTTCGAAAGTTCCAGCAGGTTCAGTGGGCATTGCTGGATCACAAACTGGAATATATCCACTTGAATCCCCAGGCGGCTGGAATATTATCGGCAGAACCCCATTACGATTATTTAATCCGAAGATAAGTAACCCATTTCTATTTAAAGCAGGGGATTATATTCGTTTTAAACGAATTACTGAAGATGAATATCAACAAATTGAAAGAGATATACAAGAAAATCGTTACACCATTAGAAAGGAAGTGAGATGACGTGAAATACGTGGATCTAAACAGTGATATTGGGGAAGGGTACGGTGCATATAAAATAACCTCTGATGAAGCGATCATAAACATGATTTCATCGGCGAATATTGCTTGTGGCTTTCATGCAGGAGATGCGAATGTGATGGATCAAACCGTAAAGTTAGCAAAAGAAAAAAATGTTGGAATCGGTGCTCATCCTGGTTTTCCCGATTTAATGGGCTTTGGTAGACGAATGATCCATATGGAAAGTGAAGAAATCTATCGAATGGTTGCCTATCAAATCGGAGCATTGCAATCTTTTTGTTTAATCAATGGAGTTTCTATGCAGCACGTAAAACCACATGGAGCCCTTTATAATCTAGCAGCAAAAGATACCGAGATTGCACATGCAATTGCAACAGCAATCTATGATATTGATAAAAATCTAATTTTATATGGATTAGCAGGCAGCAAATTATTAACGATGGGGAAAAAAGCAGGGTTAAAAACGGCTTCAGAAGTTTTTGCTGACCGAACCTATCAATCTGACGGAACACTGACCCCACGGACTTCTACTAATGCTGTCATCTCTAATGACGCTGAGGCTGTTAAACAAGTGTTACAAATGATAACAGAAGGGACAGTGACAGCAACAGATGGGACAAAAGTTCCTGTTCAAGCCGATACGATCTGTGTTCATGGAGATGGGGAACATGCCATACAGTTTGCATCACGATTGAAAGTAGAATTAGAGCAAGCTGGAATTCAGTTGAAACGCATTGGTGATACAAATGACGAAAAGTAAGCCGATTTTTTATGTGAAAAAGCCTGGGTTTCAAACAACCTTTCAAGATTTAGGTCGCCATGG
Organism: Ornithinibacillus halophilus; assembly: GCF_900129485.1. Classification (GTDB taxonomy): domain Bacteria; phylum Bacillota; class Bacilli; order Bacillales; family Amphibacillaceae; genus Ornithinibacillus; species Ornithinibacillus halophilus. Next base: position 21,368 of record NZ_FQVW01000028.1, on the reverse strand, counting down.
GTTTCAACAATTCGGAGTCGTTACTTCTGGTGCAATGGATACTTTTTCACTACGTGTAGCAAACCTTTTAGTTGGAAATAAACAAGATGAAGCAGCAATGGAAATCACGATGATTGGGCCGGAACTAGAAGCAGTTAGTCCAATAACGATTGCAATTTGTGGTGCTGATTTATCACCAACAATAAATGGTCAGTCGATAACAAATTGGAAGACTTTTCGAATGAAGGAGGGAGACCTTCTTTCATTTGGAATACCTAAAAATGGTGTTCGTACATATCTAGCTGTAAAAGGGGGCTTTGATATTCCAGTTGTACTCGGGAGCAAGTCGACCTATTTACGAGCTAAATTAGGACAAAAAGTGGAAAAGGGATCTATTTTATTAGGTTGGCCCTCGACTAATAACCGAGACATTGGGCTAAAACAATCGATGATTCCAAATTATGAAAGAGAAGCTGAAGTTAATTATATACAAGATCCACATTCCAATCAGTTTACGAAAGAATCATTAGAGACGTTTTCCAAACAGACCTATGTCGTTGCCTCACAATCTGATCGCATGGGGTATAGACTACAGGGTGCCCCAATTCGTCACCAGAATGGAGCAGATATATGGTCCAGTGCTGTGCCACTAGGAGGTATTCAAGTTCCATCGAATGGTCAGCCAATAATTTTAATGGCTGACCGACAAACAACTGGTGGCTATACACGAATTGCGACGGTTATTTCAACCGATATACCAAAGGTCGCTCAACTTCCCCCAGGTGGGAAAATAAAATTCAGACCAATTACAATTAAAGAAGCACATAAAAAATACGTGGAACATGAAAAGTTCGTACGAAGAATAGGGATAAATGGATGAGGGTATAAGGAGCAGGGCTCAAATTGTGGGATATTAAATTACCCCTTCTATGGAGCATTTTCTACAGCGTGGCGAGCGAATTTTAACGGCTGGGGAGCGAATTCACCCTGTGAGCGAGCAAAATTTAACGGCTGTGGAGCGAATTCACCCTGGGAGCGAGCAAAATTTAACGGGTGAGGAGCGAATGCGGCCTAGTTGCGAGCGAATTTCAACGGTCGGGGAGCGAAATACATAAATAAACTCCCCGCCATTGTTATTCTTTAGACGCTTAATGTTAGTTTTGTCTCTTTCCAAAACTATTTTTTAAATTTACTTCCGTTTCCTTTTTTAGCGCGTAATTTTGCCATTAAGTCAGAAGTTTTCTGCGCTTCTTCCTCGGTTGCTGATTCATCAATTGAGATGATTCGGTATGTTCCATCTTGTTTTTCCATCTTAAAGTAGGTATTTACCTTACTTCCTTCTGGTAAATCAGATGCTGGAATAATTACTTCTTCCTTTTCGTCTTCAATCAAAATAACCGCTTTATCTTGGTCTTCGAAGCGATCAAGTATTCCTCTCATGATTCTTCCTCCTTATTTCACACATGCAAGGCCTTGACTTTTAATATCGTCAATTCTTGCAGGACCAATACCTTTAATTTTGGTTAATTGATCAACAGAAGAATATGGTCTTGAATCAATTAAATCTTGAGCACGCTCAGGTCCAATGTGTTTAATCTTTTGTACTTCTTCCACAGAAGCTGAATTAATATCTACACATGCATTCGTAGCATTATCATTACTCGAATCATTTTTTTCAGTTTCTTTGCTTGAATTATTATTTGTTGATTTACCACTATTGGTGGAGCCAGTACTTTTTGGACTTACTGTTCCATCCTTGTTCGTTTTGACGGAATAATTTTTCCCGTCAGTTGTAACAATCACAGTTCCGTGAACATCTGTACCATATAGGTCAACACCAGCATTTTTAACTCGATTAACTACTTCTGCGTGTGGGTGGCCATAACTATTGCCAGCACCAGCACTATAAATCGCTACTTCTGGACTAACTGCTTTGATAAACGATGCAGAACTAGAAGTATTCGATCCGTGGTGTCCGAGTTGTAATATGTCAGCATCAACATTACCACTAGCCATCATAGATGCTTCAGCACCTTGGTCTGCATCTCCAGTTAATAAAAATCTCACTTTCCCATAGGTGAATAAAAGGGAGACAGATTCTTCATTGGAAGCTCCAGTAATTCGATTTGGATAAAGAACGTCAATTTCCATTGGTCCTATCGCAAATACCTCTCCAGCACGTGGTTCATGGTATCCTGAATCACTAGAAATAACAGCCTCAATTGCACGTTGGAATGTTTTGGAAGAACTTTCATTACCTGACATCCAAACTTCATCAACGTCAAACTTATTCATAATTTCTGCCAATTGCCCGATATGGTCAGCATCTGGATGACTTGCTACTACTAGATCAAGGGATGATATTCCTTGTGAAGACAAGTAATTGACCACATCATTTCTTCTCCAGTCCCCAGTATCAAACAGGATATTATAGGTTTTATTGTTATCACTGTATTGGAAAAGGGTAGCATCTGATTGTCCAACATCCATAAAATGTACGTTTAAATCAGAGGAAACGTTGGTTGTCTTCGCTTTTTCTTCGTTTTCTTCTGTTTCTTCTTCCTCTGTTGTTTGAGAGTTGTTGGAGTCCTGATTGTCAGCATCATTATTATTGCTATCAGGCTGCTCCTCTTCTTCTTCAGAGTTATTATCTTTCTCTTTGTTCTGTTCAGTTTCCTGAGATTCTTCTACTAACTCATCATTTTCGTTCGTAGAATCATCTGTGTCTTGTCCACAGGCCACTAATAATGTTGAAAGAATCATGGCCAAGATGAGTTTTTTAAACAATGGGCTTCCCCCTTTTGAAGTATTTTTACATCCATAGATGCCTAAATCCGAGCGCCTCAGTGCAGTCCTTACGTCGAAAAGGGGCGCTCTCTAGCTTTTCTAATTCTTAGCGTATCAAATGCAAAGACGAAAATCTAGATGAATGGATGGTAAGATAGGAAAATTCCTCAAAATTGGCTAAAATTTTATTTTGACCATGAAAAGGTATCGTAAAATGCAATTTTCTCTAGCACAAAATTGTATTTTCAGCATGTTTTTCCCCTCTATTTTTCAATTTTAGCTATGTGCGTAAAATGATAGGAATTGAGATAATGAATAAAAAAGGAGGATATGATGAGTCACTTAGTAAAAATTATTGGGATTATTTTATTGTTGTTAGTGTTTAATCAATCAAGCTATGCAATGAAACTTAATCTTACGAGTACTCCAATCATTAATGAAAATGATCAAAGTTATTATCGGAGTGTGAAAGGAATATTCGACAGGCTGGAAAACAATTATTATGCTGTACTATTGATCGAATCTACTGGGGAGGAGATTATCGTACCTAAGTATGCTTTGCCATTTGGAAGTACGGTTCAAAGTGGCTTTCATTTAGTTTTAAACAGGGAGGGGGAAGTGTTATATATTTATCACGATCAAAATTATAAACATGAACAAATGAATAAAAGTAAAGCACTATTAGAGCAACTAAGGGAAAAGAAAACCAGGTCATTAAAATAACCTGGCTTACACTCTAAGATAACTTCCATTTAAGTTTTCTTGCCTCCGTATATCGCTTAGAAACATCATCCCAGTTAACGACATTCCACCAGTTCTGAATATAACTTCTTTTGTCCGTTTGATATTGTAAATAATATGCATGCTCCCACATGTCTAAAACAAGCAATGGAATGGTATCAGCTATATGAAACATTTGGTGTTTTTCAAACGATTGAATTGCCAATCGTCCACTTCTAGGTTCCCAAACCAATACGGCCCATCCGACACCTTCTACTGAAGCCGCGGTTTCTGTAAAGAGAGTTTTGAAATTCTTAAATGACCCAAAATCTTGATCAAGTTGCATCAAAAACTCACCTGTAGGGTTTTTACTGGAATTAGGAGACACATTATTCCAAAAAATCGTATGCAAATAGTGTCCAGACCCATGAAATGCTTGTTCTCTAAGCCAATGTTTAATGGGTTCCCTATCCTTTTTTGTGGAATACAATGCATCTTCAGCCTTGTTTAATCCATCTACATATGATTTATGATGTTCATCATGATGAAGGCGCATAATATCCTCACTAATAAAAGGTTCCAAAGCATCATATGCATACGGTAATTCAGGTAATTTATGTTTTCCGTAGGAGATATGACTGTCATTGATTGGAGTGCCTTTTTGTCCTTTTATAGAATCTAAAATACGTTTTCCTTCCTCTTTGATATTAGCTATATCTTGTGAATTCGCTCTTTCTTCGTGCATCTGTAATTGTACGGTTTTCTGCCAGTCTTCAATTTGTATGGTCCAATCCTGTAATTCTTCTTCTGGGATATTTTTCTCTTTTAAAATATCTTTAATTCTCTCGCCCCATTCGATAAGACTTTCTAAATAGTTTTGATTCGTATTTTCCATTTCATCACCCCGGATTAGCATATGCCTAGTGATGTTTCCGAGTGCTTGTAAGGGTAGTATACTTTCCAACAATTGGGATAAACTAATGGGAAGCTACCTAGACTAGAAGCAAAGGATGATGAAGTTGCTTAGAAAATGGACGAGTGTGTTGCTTATTCTTGTAGTATTTTTACCTTTGGGAAGTAGCTTTGCAGAAGAAGTGAACGATGAATCACAAGCTAATAAACATAACTGGCAGGTGTATAGTACGGATTATGAAGAAATTGATGTAGGGACACATGAATATACCTATTGGAAAAATTTTATCCGTCAGAAACGTACATGTCAAATTTCTCATAGAATAAAAACGACGGTTTATTATTGTGACGCTCATGATCACACACGGTCAGAAACCCACCTAGAAGAAATTATTCATAGTGAACGACATAAAGATAATTAAAAAGTGAAGGCTGTCCCAGCTAGGAGATGAGTGGGACAGCCTTTTGCATTACTTATCTCTTCTTTTAATGTCCTGTGCATCTGTTTCTTCGGCAAACTCTGTTTGTAACTGGTGAGAAGCTACTCTTCTTGGAGTTTCTTCCTTGTCCTCAGTTTGATTCTTTATATACATGTGAAGAAATGGCTCAGTAAATGTAATAAAGAATGCTGCAAATAGAGATGCCAATACAATTGGTAATGGTGCACTAATCCACATATTGGCTAGTAACCATAACGCTAAAAATGCCAATGGAAAATCAGCTATTGTCGCAGCTAAGTTCCCGAACCTTGGTAAAATAAATAAATCTCCAATTAAATAAGCAGCTAAGGTTACGACCAGACTTATCCAAAATAAATTATTTAATGAAGAATTGTTAAATATACCGAAAATCGAAAACACAACGATAATATTAATGATTAGTTTAATTCCAAGTGTTTTTAGATGTGCCATTTTTATTCATCCTTTCTAGAAGTGAAATTAGTACTATTATGTGCTATATGGGAAATATTAGTACGATGACAATAGAGTTAATAGAATACCTAAACAATTCGTGATAAGATTGAGGAAGAATAGAAAGAACGAGGTGACTGCAGTGGGGGAACAAAAAGGCCAACTACTTACTGATTTAAAATATCTTTTTAAAGGTGGCGTATTAATAGCAAATGCACTTCCTGTAATAACTGGATTTTGGTTGGCAATTGCTTTTACAGATTATACATTGGGTGAATCTTGGGGCAATTTTCTACTTGTCCTAATTGGAAGTACACTGGTTATGGCTGGGGCACTCACATTAAATAATTGGTATGATGTTGATATCGATCGAATTATGAAGCGAACCCAAAAGCGCCCCACTGTGACGGGGAACATGTCTTTATCAAGCGTACTAACTATCGGGATTGTTCTCAGTATTATCGGGATAATTTTTATTTTCTTCGTGTCCATTGAGTCAGCTATTTATGCATTGGTAGGATGGGTAACCTATGTGATCTTTTATACGATGTGGTCAAAACGCCGTTATACGATGAACACAATTATTGGCAGTATCTCTGGTGCAGTAACGCCTCTTATTGGTTGGGCTGTCGTTGATGATGCGTGGCATATGGTACCAATTGTCGTTGCGTTGATTCTGTTTATTTTTCAAATGCCACATACATATGCGATTGCTATTCGGAAGTATGATGAATATAAAGCAGCAAATGTTGCTATGTTACCAGTTGTTCGGGGATATACGGTTACGAAATGGCATACTACATTTTGGATTGCCTGTTTAATCCCGTTACCATTTTTAATAACAGAGTTAGGGATGCTTTTTGTTGTGTTATCCACCATTATACATATTGGTTGGCTGATATTATCGATCGTCGGTTTCTTTGTTAAGGATAATTTGAAGTGGGCAAATGGAATGTTCAAATACTCGGTATATTATTTAACAGTGATGTTTTTAATGATGATTGTTGTAACGATTTAAGTAGAAAATAGTATTTGGCTATTAATACTAAGGAATTTTTTAGATTATAAGAATTTCTTAGATTGACGTAATTTCCGCCGTTTCGTAAATACACTTCGCTTTCCACGGGCGGCTGGTGAGCCAGGGAACTACATGATTAATCTTCTTTGCTCCCTTGCGCTGAGGAATCCTGCATCGTAGCTTTACTTGTAGACGCAAGCGCATCAAGGGTCTCACCTATGCCTCTGCTCCCGTAGGAGTCTACGTGTATTTCCTCCACTAGTTTGGGAATCACTGGCAATTAGTAAAACTCTGATTTTGAATTTTATTCCCTATAAGTGATAACCAAACCTCTAGAAACCAAACATTCAAACCCTAGTTTTTTAAATCATTTGTCTTTAGAGCGACTATTATTATTTATCCCAGCCTATTTCACTTTACTTTGTGTAGAATATTAAATAAAGAGTTACATTTTTTTCTATTATATTATAATGTAGTAGATAATAGCTTCCTTTTAGTTGAAACGAAGGGATTATCAATATAACGAATGTTGGATTAATAGGGGGGATGCAGATGAAGGTTGGATTTATTGGGGCAGGAAAAGTAGGGGTTTCTATTGGAAAGTATTTTGCGGAACATGGTGTACATGTGACAGGCTATTACAGTAAAACCTGGCAATCATCCTTAGAGGCAGCAGAATTCACGAACACAACAGCGTATGAACATATGCGAGAGCTAGTGGAAGTTAGTGATACGATATTTATAACTGTTCCAGATGGAATGATTCAACAAGTATGGGACAAATTGAAAGTGCTTTCAATAGAAAATAAAGTAATTAGTCATTTTAGCGGCTCCCTAAGCTCAGCTTTGTTTACGGATATACGTAATTATCATGCATATGGTTATTCAATCCATCCTCTATTTGCAATTAATGATAAGCATCAGTCGTATAAAGAGTTATCGGAGTCTTTTTTCACTATCGAAGGACATGAAAAATATTTAGACACGTTAGTTCAACTTTTTGAGCGTTTAGGAAACAAAGTAAAGGTCATTCCATCTGAAGAAAAGACTCGCTACCATGCTGCGGCAACAATGGTTAGTAATCTATATGTAGGGCTAGTGTCTTTAGGTGAGAAGATGCTAGAGGATTGTGGTTTTGAATCAGATGAGGCTCATCAAGCACTGATACCATTGATACAGGGGAATACAGCAAATATCCTCTCCTATGGACCGCAGCGTGCGCTAACAGGACCCATCGAAAGAAATGATACCGAAACGATTCGGAACCATTTGGAAATTTTAGAGTCACAAGAAAAGGAAGTTTATCAAGTATTATCCAATCTTGTGCTGAAGCTAGCAGAGGAGAAACATAAAGATCGAAACTATACAAATATTAGGAGGATGATGAAAGAATGAAGAATACCGTAACATCTTTACAAAGGCAAAAAAATGAAGGCGATAAGATTACGATGCTCACTTGCTATGATTATTCCATGGCTAAGTTAATGGATGAAGCAGGAATTAATATGCTATTAATCGGGGATTCGCTTGGTCAAGTTGTACTCGGGTATGAAGATACGTTGTCGGTTACGATGGAGGATATGATTCACCATACAAGAGCGGTTTCTAGAGGAGCAAGTAATGCCTTTGTGCTAGCAGATTTACCATTTATGTCCTATCAAACTTCTATTTATGATGCCGTATCCAATGCTGGTAGATTACTAAAAGAAGGCCGAGCACATGGTGTGAAATTGGAAGGTGGAGTCAAGGTTTGCCCACAGATTAAAGCGATTGTTGATGCTTCTATCCCAGTGTGTGCTCATATCGGTTTAACCCCACAGTCTGTCAATGCGTTTGGTGGGTTTAAAATACAGGGGAAAACGGAAGAAGCGGCTAAACAGTTGATCGAGGATGCCAAAGCGGTTGAGGCAGCAGGAGCATTTATCGTTGTGCTAGAAGGGGTTCCGGCAAAATTAGCAGAATTAGTTTCAAAAGAGATAAGCATCCCGACAATCGGTATAGGAGCTGGGGCGAGTTGTGATGGACAGGTACTAGTATATCAAGATATGCTAACAATTTTTTCTGATTTCACACCAAAGTTTGTAAAACAGTTTGCCGATGTTGGAGGAATGATGCAACAAGCATTCCAGGATTATATAACCGAAGTAAAAGAAGGGAAATTCCCTGCAGAAGAGCATTCCTATTCTATTTCTGATGATATCATTGATCGGTTATACTAGTCGTACTGAAAAGGAGTTAATGAATCATGAAGATCGTATCAACGATAGAACAAGTTAAAAATCTAGTAAACCAGTGGAAAAGCGCAGGCCAGACGATTGGGTTTGTCCCCACAATGGGATTTTTACATGAAGGGCATGGTAGCCTTATTACTTCTGCACGACAGCAGAATGAGAAGGTAGTTGTCAGTATTTTTGTTAATCCATTACAGTTTGGGCCAACAGAAGATTATGATAGCTATCCACATGACATTGAGCGAGACCGTCAGATATGTGAAGAGCTTGGAGCAGATGTCATCTTCCATCCAACACCAGAAGAGATGTATCCGAAAGATTTTTATACTTACGTCGATATGTCTGGTTTAACGGAAGGACTTTGTGGAGACAGTCGACCAGGTCATTTTCGCGGTGTATGTACAGTAGTTAATAAGTTATTTAATATTGTACAACCGAACCGTGCTTACTTTGGTCAAAAGGATGCCCAACAATTAGCGATTATTAAACAAATGGCTACTGATTTGAATATGAATGTAGAGGTCATTGGCTGTCCGATTATCCGAGAAGAAGACGGGTTGGCAAAGAGCTCCCGAAATGCTTATCTATCATCCGAGGAACGAAAAGCAGCACAGATTGTAAGTAAAGCCATTTTTGCTGGAGAAGAATTGGTGAAGAGTGGTGAAATTGACGCAGAAAAAATCGTTACCACAATGAAAAATATAGTAGATTCAGAACCATTAGCTAAGGTGGAATATGTCAACGTAGTAGATGGTCTAACATTGAAACCAGTAGCAACGATTAAACCACAAACATTGGTTGCAATGGCTGTTCATATTGGAAAAACTAGATTAATTGATAACTTTATAGTGGAGTGATGGTTGTAGGAAGGGGATTTTCAACAGATGAGACTACAAATGTTAAAAAGTAAAATTCATCGTGCAACGGTGGTACAAGCTGAATTGGATTACGTAGGCAGTATTACGGTGGACGAGGATTTATTAGATGCCTCAGGTATTTTAGAATATGAAAAAGTACAGATTGTCGATATTAATAACGGTCAGCGTTTTGAAACCTATACGATTGCAGGTGAGCGTGGAAGTGGTATGATTTGTTTGAATGGAGCTGCCGCACGCTGTGTTAGTGTTAATGATAAAATAATAATCATGGCATATGCCGAAATGACACCAGAAGAAGCAAAAGAGCATAAACCTAAAGTCGTATTTGTTGATGACGGCAATCGGATTGCATCAGTTACCAATTATGAGAAGCATGGTAAGCTAATTGAATTGATATAAGGTAGAGGTACCTGGGACTGGTCAATGTCCCAGGTATTTAGCTTAAAATGTAGAAGATTTGAAGAAGTTCGTTTTTGTTCTAAATTCTAATGGTAATTTACTTTAGTCCACTTGCCGTACATATCTTCTTTCTTTTATTTTTGCTATGATTCTCTCCGTTAATTCTTTCGTTTGTTTAGGAATAACTGTTTTTAAAACAGGATTTACAATCGAACCTTTCATTCCCTTAGCAGCAATTTCCAAATTACTGGTCATCTTTGTGTGAGAATTAGGTAAAGCCTGTGCTTCAAAGGTACCCTTCCCATTAAATTTTTCATTTAAACCGGTTAAAATGAAGGAAACTTTCGTTGGCTCTTGCCATTCTGTAATATTGACTTTCATCTTGACCGTTTTTTGCAAAACCCCGATGTCCCCTTTTAACGTCCAAGTTGATTCTCGGTAACTATGTTCTTCATGTTTCTGGTATCCAGGTACTAAAGGTGCCCAATTCTTTGAATCACTAATAAAATCCCAAATTTGATGTATGGGAATATTCAGCTCCACTTGGTATGTCCCACGTGGCATGTGACCCCTCCTTTACATAGTGTTAAGTATATTAAATACAAAAGTAATTATTCACAACAAATGAAAAAAGTAGCAGGAATTTTACTTCGGGTGTCGAATTATATTAAACTATTAAAAAGGGGGAAATAATTATGTCAAACTCAATAAGCCTTGTTTTCGAGAATAATAGTCGTATTCAATCTAGTGAATCAGTAAAACAATTTGTGGATAAACAATCATCTTCATTCGTGGATGTATTCCTAAATGATGAACAGTTAGTAGTGATCAAAGATTCAGATGCACCGACATATGAAGATATTCGTATGACAGCAGGTTCGATTGCTCGTTCATTAAGTAAACAAAATCTACCAGAAGCCGTTCTATCAGGAGCTGCCTTGGTGAACCATTATTCTAATTTAGAAGCTGAGAAAGTTGTGACAGCATTTGTGGAAGGTTGGGAACTAGGTACATATACTTTCACAGAATATAAAACAAAGAAAGAAGGCTTTGCAACAAAATTCATTCTAAATGGGAAAGAATGGGATACATACGTAACACAAGGAAAAATTCGTGCAAGTGGAGTTGCCTTTTCACGTAATTTAATGAACGAAATTCCAAGCACATTGAATCCGGAAACATTCCCTGAAATTCTATCCAATGAATTTTCTGGAACGAATGTAGAAGTGAAAGTACACAATAAAGCTGCATTAGAAGAGATGGAAATGAATGGTGTTCTCACGGTTGGAAGGGGAAGTAAGTATGAACCATCCTTTGTTGAATTAACTTATAAGGGTGATTATTCCAAACCACTAGTAGCTCTAGTTGGAAAAGGTGTTACCTTTGATACAGGTGGAATTAGCTTGAAAAAAGGAAAAGACATTAGTAGCATGCGCATGGATATGGGGGGAGCAGCTGCTGTTTCTGGTGCTATGAAACTATTAGCTGATTCCAATGCAAACGTAAATGTAGTTGCATTAATACCTATCGTTGAGAACATGCCAGATAAACTTTCTGTATTACCTGGTGAAGTGATTCATTATAAAAATGGGCATACCGTTCAAGTTGGGAATACAGACGCAGAAGGTCGCCTAATATTAGCCGATGGATTAATAAGAGCAGGTGAATTAGGTGCTGAATATATAGTTGATATTGCAACATTAACAGGTGCCATTTTAAATGCCCTCGGTACAAAACTAGCAGGGGTCTTTGGTGATGAAGGATTAGCGCTTCAAATGAAGACGCTAGGAGATATCAATGGGGACTATAACTGGCCAATGCCACTCGTTGATGATTATGATAATTATTTAGCTAGTGATTTTGCAGACTTTAGTAATACAAGTTCGAAAGCACATGCAGGATCGATTACTGCTAGTCTCTTTTTAAGACGCTTTAAACCAGAAGATAGCAAGTGGCTCCACGTTGATATGGCAGGAGTAATGATGGGCCAAGAAAAAGGCTATTATTCAAAAGCGGCAACAGGTTTTGGAGCTAGATTGCTAGCCGATTTTACCGAATTAGTCTCTAAATAAGTGATTGTTACGTTTAAAAACCGGTCTTCATATGACCGGTTTTTTGTTTTACAGAACGTTTTCATATGTTCAAGAAGTTTTTGAAAGTGATGATTTAGATGGATGTCGAAATATGTCAATAGAATATCTAAAAATTTGAAATAAATAATAATTAATTGGTGTTCTATTATTTTTCTATTCTAAAGTAATAATATGGATATTGTTTTAGGGATTTTGCTCCTATAAATAAAGCCAAAAAAGGAAAAGGGGAATTGGGCTTAAATACCTATTCATGGTATATATTAACTATAGTGCATAGAGAGGAGGAGTAACCATGAAAGATAACGATCAAATAACTCTACAAGATTTAAGACGAAAGGTAGAGCAGCATGAAGAGACAATTGTTCAATTATTAGAAATCATTGCTGCAACGAATCGTCGTATTTCGGAGTTAACAAATAAATATTATGTTTGAGTCGGCTTTCATAGGATACTCCATTTTCTCTAAATCCCTCAAACCATCCTATCTTTAGTGCCCTCCATCTTCAAAGAAAAGAGTAGCCCATCCCCAGGACTACTCTTTCTTTCTTTTTTATTTAGATTCTTCAGGGTCATCTTTTTTGTCGGCTAGTTTTTTAAACTTCTTCGATACGCCTGTTAGTTTTTCGTGTAAATCCATAGACGGCTCGACACCTTCTATGTTCTTTTGGAAAGTACGGATCATAGCTACTGTAGCAACAGGGTCTACTAGTGCACGTTTAACAAAGGAAGTAATAATAAATGCCCCAACAACAGCAAAGAATCCAAAGACAGAGGCAGCTTCATTATTATCTGCAATCATATTTGCTAATCCCATTAGTGGAAATACAGAGACTAAAAATACAGTGAAACTTAGTACATAGATAAATACAACAACACCAATTGCAGTCATAATGATTTTTTTCCAACTTTGTGCATATAACACAACACCATCAGCAGCAGACTTCCAAACCGTTTCATCTTTTTCTTGTTTCTTACGAAGTAAAATATAACTTAAAATCGCTTCATCAATATAGTTTAGACTGACTGATAAAATTCGATTTATGATGGCTATGATATTTTGAGAACCCGGTACAAAACTAAAAAAGTTTCCTATTCGCATTAACCATCTTTGAATTTGTTTTACAGCTCCATACACCAATCGGTCTACTACAAAGCAAACATTAGCTGATCCAAAGTTTTCTTTCACCTGATCTTTTCCATATGCTAATTGACCTTTACCATCTGGTACTTTTCCATTAGCAAGTAGCTCAGTTATTACAGAAATGTGGCCCACTTTAACAATATACAATGCATACCTTTCGAAAAATTTGAGTCCACCAATAACTGAAAAGAAACTAATAATAATAATTAAAATGAAAAAGCCTGAACCAAATTCAAAGGTTTTAAATAAAAATAGACTAATCCCAATCACAATTCCTAGAAAAACAAAAGCAATGACAGCAAATAGTGCATATACTGCGAGTCGAGCAAAAATAAATGGTAATGTTTTTCTAACCAATCCAACAACAGACATTTCGTCTTCCCCCTTCCGTTATAGAACACAACTAGCCATTCTATAACTTCCAAAATGTTCTTATAAATGAACACTATGCAAGTGGAAGAGTTCACATGCAGGAAATAATGGTTTCTGTTATAAAAAGGACATGTTGGAACGTATAGATGGAATAGGGAGGGGATTCATGATGCAACAGAAGAAGATATTACTAGCAGTTGTTATCATTCTTGGGTTAGGCGTTCTAGTGTTTGTCCTTTTGAATCAGTCGGAGGACAGACAAGCGAAAAGTATAGTGGAGGAATTTTATCTTTATGAACAGGATGGAGCCTTTTCTGAGTCTTGGAAGCTATTTCATCCAAAAATGGAGGAAAAATTTAATAAAGGCCATTACATCCAAGATCGTGCTCATGTATTTATGAATCATTTTGGGGTAACGACATTTTCCTTTGAATTGGGATCAGTCAAAAAGGTGAAAGATTGGGTAATGGAAGAAGGAACGGAAGCAATAGGTGAAGCATTTGTCGTTCCTGTTTATAAAACATATAAAGGCAAGTATGGAAATTTTACGATCAGTCAAGATGTTTATGCAACTAAGGTTGATGGAGAGTGGAAAATCTTATGGGACTATAATAAGTAAAAGGCTACATTTCCTGATGTAAGGAAAGTTAGCCTTTGTTCTAAGGTAAGAAAGTATAAAATTTCAGTGATATCTAGTTCCGAGTGCTCTGCGCTTTTCTTAATTAGTTTTCTATTTCATTTATTGCTTTTTTAGCTAGTTGCGTGATGATCATATCATCCATTGGGGGATTATGGATTCCAGCCCGGACGTCACGGTAATACCGTTGGAGTGGATTTTTTTCTGAAAGACTTCTAGCTCCAACAATTCGCATTGCTAAATCAACTATTTTCACGGCTTGATTAACGATTGTATATTTTGCTGCTCCCAGTTCTGACTGCATTTTCTGTCTTGTTTCGTAGTCACTCTGGTCCCATTTGGCAGCGACACCATATAAGAATTGGTCATTTTGCATTGTTAGTAATTCCATTTCTCCAATTTTTTGCTGAACTGAAGGGATGGTGGAGATGGTTCCTTCCATACTGTTTGGGGAATACGTTGTTGCAAAATGAGTTGCATACTCTTTGGCTGCTTTTGCAATTCCGTTATAACAAGCTGGAATATGGAGTAACCAACCCGTTGCAGGGGCTTTTCCTCCTTGTAATTCTTCTAAAAAGTCATTTTCCTCTAGTTCTACTTGCTCCAACACTAGGTCATGACTTCCTGTTGCGCGCATCGCAATCGAATCCCACGTCTCTACAATCTTAACCCCTTTAAGGTTATGTTTAACGAGGAAATTTCCTACTTTATCCGTTCCTTCTATACTTGCTCGAACGATAATATAGTCTAATGTTGGTGCTAGGGTAGTAAAGGTTTTTCTTCCTGAGATTATCCATTTCCCATTTTCTTTTCTAGCTGTAGTTTCTGGCCTTCCACCACGGGTAGGACTCCCAGTTGCTGGTTCTGTAGCGGCAGCATTTATCAGGGATCCTTTTTCCATAATGTCCTGTACAAGTTTTCGGTATTGATCCTCTTTCCAACTATGATTTTCTCCTATATGTTTGACAAGTCCCATATGCCATCCAATCGCTAGTGCTGTCGAACCATCAGCTTTTGCTATTACTTCTTGGAACTGTAACAATTCACTTAAAGAAATTCCCAATCCTCCATATTGTTTTGGGATTGTGACAGCAGGGTAGCCTATTTCTTTTAAATCCTGAAAATTATCAAAAGGGAAGCTTATTTCTTTATCATGTTTATCTGCTCGTTCTAGAAAAGGTTTGACGACTTGTTTTAGTAAGTCTAACCGCTCCTCATGTGTACTCAATTCTAATAGTTTCATAGTTACCTCCTATACCTATAATTCCTATTAATTAAGTAGGGATTATATATATTATTTCATGTATTGATTTAATGTTCAATTCAGATGAGACAATCATGCATATATGAATTTGGATAGAAATATAATGTATAGAAAATTCTTACTATTAAAAGAAGCTTTTTAAGATCAAACTTATAAAAGGAGGGTAGTTGGTACGGTTAAGGATGAATATGGAGAGGGGTGTTTGGAAATGGAATATGGAATTCTTTCATTGTTACCACCAATCCTTGCCATTGTACTAGCTCTAGTCACTCGAAACGTAATACCTGCACTATTCGCTGGGGTTTGGTTAGGTGCTACGATGATTCATGATTTAAACCCGTTAATGGGAATCTATACTAGTTTCAGTGAGTTTATTTTGCCGAATTTAGGGGATGAATGGAGTGCGACTGTCCTCCTTTACTGTGGTTTGTTTGGTGTTTTAGTAGCGATCTTGCAAAAGACAGGTGGGGCGCATGCGATTGCACATGCCATTTCAAGAAAAGTAAAGTCAGACCGTGGAGCACAGGGATCTACCATGTTATTTGGTATTATTATTTTCTTCGAGGATTACTTCAATGCTTTAACGGTGGGTAGTGTGATGCGTTCGGTTACCGATAAAATGAGAGTTTCTAGAGAGAAGTTGGCTTATATAGTAGATTCGACTTCTGCACCGATGTGTTTATTGGCTCCAGTTTCTACTTGGGTAGTGTTTGTTATGGGTTTAATTGGAGCACAGTTTGTTGAATTAGGGATTTCAGGATCAGAATATGTAACGTATTTGGGAACGATTCCTTTTAACTTTTATTCCATTTTAGCTCTACTATTAGTTGCAATTGTTATTTATAAACGTTGGGATTATGGACCAATGGCAAAGGCAGAACATCGTGCTAGAACAACTGGAAAAGTAATGCGTGATGATGCTGAGCCTCCATCAGAAGATTCCATGACAGATGTGGAAATGGTAGAAGGACATACACCAAAAATGCGTAATTTGATTGTTCCACTAGTCGTGCTAATTGGATTAATTCCTCCTCTGTTCTTATGGACAGGTGGTTTCCCAGAGAATGATCTTGTCACAGCAGTTGGAGAATCCAATGGAGGGTTATCAATTTTGATAGCGGCATTTGCTGCCGTTATTGTTGGTTTAATTATGGGAATGAGTCAGAAGCTGTTCAATTTTAAAGAATCTATGCAGTTAATTGTATCTGGGTTTAAAAGTATGATGTTAGTTTATATTATTTTAACATTAGCATGGTCTATTGGAAGTGTGACTTCTGAACTTGGTACAGCAGCCTATATTGTTGGGATTGCAGAACAATTTACTTCTCCAGCAATTATTCCAGTATTAATTTTCATTGTAGCTGGAATTGTTGCTTACACAACTGGGACTTCTTATGGAACTTTCGCTATTATGATTCCAATTGCTATGCCACTTGCTGAAACAATGGATATTTCAATGCTTCTTGCGATTGCAGCAGTACTTAGTGGTGGAATTTTTGGGGATCACTGCTCACCAATTTCAGATACAACGATCCTCTCCTCAGCAGGGGCTGGAAGTGATCACGTGGATCACGTCAATACCCAAATGCCATTTGCAATAACAGCAGGCTTAAGTGGTATCGTATCCTTCTTAGTAGCTGGATTTACAGGTTCAGTAATACTATCGATCGTTGTCGGGGTTATTGTATTAATCTTGTTAGCATATGTATTTAAGCGAATATGGGGATTGAAGGAAACAAACGGAGATTATAAAGCAGCGTAGGAAAGAACAAACGCTTGGATTTTTTGCGAATCCAAGCGTTTGTTTGATTATGAAGGGAGTTTTTAGGACATCAGATGCGTTATTTTTGATAATTCCCTCTATATATTAATTTAGATGACAAATAGTACGCTATACAGCAGAGTTTATAAGAAACTACTCCTCTATTGGCCTAATAAAGGAAAAAATGTCCGTGAAAACCCACAAACTACTATTTTACCAACAATAACGGAATAAATGTCCCATCGCCATAGCCATCACCATCGCCACAACCGTCGCCACACAGTATTACAGCCACGAACTGAGAACTAACCCTCTCGACACCACTTAATATCTCCACCAATAATGGTCATTTCAATTTCTGTAGAAAAGAGTTCATCTGGGTCCTCCATTGTAAATGGATTTTTAGAGTAGACGGTCATGTCAGCTAGCTTCCCTCTTGAAATCGTACCTTTCAATAATTCTTCATTGGTAGCATAAGCTCCCATTTCTGTAAACAAACGAAACGCGTCATGCATGGAGAGTTTCTCATCGGGTCCCCATTCTCGGCTGTCTCCTGGTACTCTTCTAGTAACAGCGGCATGTATGCCAAGTAATGGATTGACAGGTTCAACGGGTGAATCAGATCCACCTGCACAAAGTACCCCTGCTTGTAATAAAGATTTCCATGCGTATGACAATTGGATACGCTCCTCTCCTAAGCGAACCTGTACCCATGGAAAGTCACTTGCTAAAAACCTAGGTTGAATATCAGCAATTCGGCTTGGAACGGCCAAACGCTGAATTAATTCAGGGCGTAAAACCTGTGTGTGAATGAGTCGGTCACGATAGGAAACGTGAGGGAATTGATCTAGTACATCCAACACATTTTCTAGCGCTTGATCTCCTATTGTATGTGCCGCAATTGGCATACCAAGCTTTCTTGACTCCCGAACGATATCATAAAGCTGTTCTTGTCCATACATCGCTTCTCCGTAATTCGTTGGATCGTCGGAATAAGCTTCCGATAATAAAGCTGTTCTTCTTCCAAAAGCACCATCTGCAAATATTTTTACGGCGCCAATTGCTAAAGTGTCATTCCCGAAACCTGCATACATTCCATTTCTACGTAAATCACCCAAGAAGTCATGATTAATAAGTAGATTTGTACGAAGCCCGAGATTTTCTTCGTTTAATAATTCATCATATAGTTGGTACGTTTGATCAAGTCCACCTAAGAAAAGCGTGTCATTCGTATGAACACTCGTTAAGCCGTTTTTTATCGAAAACTGGATGGCTTTTCTCATCGCTTTTTTTAATTCATCATACGTATGGTCAGGGATATGTGCTTTGAAAATCTCAGCAGCAGATTCTAAGACAAGTCCTGTGGGTTTCTTTGTTTGTTCGTCAAGTACAATTGAGCCGCCTTCAGGAATTGTCATGTCTGGATGATATTGACTAATTTCCAATGCCTTACTATTAACGACAGAAGCATGTGTACAAATCCTTGTTAATAGTAATGGATTTTGTGGTGAAACATAATCTAGTTCATTAATTGTAGGGATTTTCCCGTCAGTAAAGATGTTTTCATCCCAACCACTTCCCACTAGCCATTCGCCAGGTTGTAAGTCAGATGCTCTCTCTTTAATCTTTTCAAGCATAGACTGTTTGGTAGGTACACCGGTTAAGTCCAAGTTTATGAAGTTATAAGCGATCAAAGAAAGATGCAGGTGACTGTCCATAAGTCCAGGTGTCACTGTTTTTCCTTCTAAATCAATAACTTCATCTACTTGAGATTCCCACTGCAACATCATCTCATTTGTTGACCCCATATCAATGAAACGATTGTTGTCAATCACAACCGCCTGTACGATTGGTTTAGTTGGTTCAAATGTATAAATTTGCCCATTTTTATATATTCTCTTCATCATCGAATTCCCCTTATTGACTATCAGACTCTACTGTATTAGACCTCTTTTATGGCTTGTTTAAGGTCAATGAAATTGAGATAATCGTATCAGATAGTTTCCCACCATACAAGCAATTATCCCGATTTAAAAAGAGTATACCTAAGTATACATTACAAGTAAGTCTGTCTATGATACGATTTTTAAAAGCTTGAAAGAAATCTTTTCCTTTGGAAGTAAGGTAGCTTCATTAGTCATTGTTGAAGGAACATGGAGGGAATACGATGAATGAGAAAGTACGTGTAGAAAAAAGTGGAACCATCATTTTACCAAACCATGATCGATATGATGAAAAAAGGAAAGTCTGGAATGCTAGAATTGACCGAAGACCAGCAGTTATTTTTGAATGTAAAAGTGAAGCAGACGTAATCTCTGCAGTTAATTATGCGAGACAAGGAGATTTAGAGATTTCCATTCGTGGTGGTGGGCATCATATTGATGGTACAGCTGTTTGTGATGGTGGTGTCATGATCGATCTATCGAATATGAAAGACGTAAAGGTAGATGAAAATAGGAAGGTAGCAGTCGTTGAGGGTGGTGCCACATTAGCAGATGTAGATGCAGAAACGCAGAAATATGGTTTAGCAACCCCGACTGGAACTGTATCTGAAACGGGAATTGCTGGCCTTGCACTTGGTGGTGGTTTTGGCTATTTACGTGGGAAATACGGTTTAACGTGCGACAATATAGTAAGTGCTAGAATGGTAACAGCGGATGGAAAAGCAATAACAGTTAATAAAGACAATTACCCTGATCTATATTGGGCCATTTGTGGTGGTGGGGGTAATTTTGGGGTAGTTACTAGTTTTGAATTTCAGCTATATCCAGTAGGACCGAATGTATTAGGAATAGATGTAATGTATGATTACAGAGATTTAAAACAAATCTTGCATGGTCTAAAAGAGTATATGAAATCAGCTATTGATGAGATATCTGTTAATCTAGCAATTATGCAACTTCCACCGGCACCATTTTTGCCAGAAGCTCTTCATAATAAAAGAGTGGTTTCACTATCAGGAATGTATATCGGTGAACTGAATCGTGAAATAGAAGAAAATGTGATTGAACCTTTAGTGTCATTTGCCGAACCTATCATGGATCAAACTGGCATATTGCCTTATGTTGAACTACAGAAAAAATTAGATGCAATGATAGATGTTGCACCATTTGATGGAACTTCATTGTTTTTTGAAGACCTACCAGAGGATGCAATCTCTACACTCATGAATGCAATTGAAAATGCAGATTTACCAATGACGTTAGT
The DNA here is from genome assembly GCF_900129485.1 of Ornithinibacillus halophilus. GTDB lineage: Bacteria > Bacillota > Bacilli > Bacillales > Amphibacillaceae > Ornithinibacillus > Ornithinibacillus halophilus. Next base: position 1,057 of record NZ_FQVW01000028.1, on the reverse strand, counting down.
TCAAATTTGGGCATTACATGGAAAAATGAATCGAATACCTGCAGATGAAAAAGCCTTTTCTATAAGAGATGCAGGTTATCTACTCCTTGTAGATGCTATCGTTCCAGAAGATAACCCACAAAAATGTAGGGATTGGGTGAACCAATTGCATAAAGACTTACTACCACACTCTTTGAGAGAATCAGCTTACGTCAACGGAGCTAGAATTGATGCGAACATTACGGAAAGTACGTACGGAAATAACTACGAGCTACTCGCAAAAATAAAAGGAAAATATGATCCGGATAATTTATTTTGTCATAACCATAATATAGCACCGAAAGAATAGGCAAAAAGGCTAGAGTATATTTACTAAACTCTAGCCTATCTTTCAAATTTGAGTCAGGAAAAGAAATTTTTTCTAATTTAAAAGCACTATTTTGATTTTTTTATCATATAAATTAAGCAAGACTCATGTCTTGTATTGTAGTGCAAATTTAATGAAGGAGGTGTAGGTTATATGGCAGATGAGAATGTAGTAGATGAAAAAGTGGAGGAACAGGAAGAGTCAGAGGAAATGTCTAAGGATGCAAGTGAGAATAAGGGGATGGCAATTCTAGCTTATATTGGTTTCTTATTTATCGTACCACTATTAGCAGCAAAAGAATCGGAGTTTGCGAAGTTCCACACAAATCAAGGAATTCTATTATTTATACTTGGTGTTGCTATTTCAATAGTAGGATCCATTATACCGTTTATCGGATGGTTGATTATTCTACCTTTTGGATACTTAGCGTGGTTGGTATTGGCAATTATGGGCATTATCAATGCAGCTAATGGAAAGAAAAAAGCATTACCATTAATTGGAGGAATCAACATTCTTTCGTAGTTGAAAAATGTAGTCATGGCAGGATATCATTGCGAGTTAAAGATACTATAGAGGAAGTCTAATTTTCAATGAATTATTCAATTCTGATGTAACTGCTTTGTTGATTTGCACTGCGGACAGTCGCTTTCCGCGGGCACGGCCTCAGCCAGGCGACTACTTGAATAAACTTCTTTGCTGCCTTGTACCGAG
>NZ_FQVW01000039.1 GCF_900129485.1 Ornithinibacillus halophilus | reverse complement strand
TGAGCCGTTACCTCACCAACTAGCTAATGCGCCGCGGGCCCATCTGTAAGTGACAGCAAAAGCCGCCTTTCATCTTCTAACCATGTGATTAAAAGTATTATCCGGTATTAGCTCACGTTTCCGCGAGTTATCCCAGTCTTACAGGCAGGTTGCCCACGTGTTACTCACCCGTCCGCCGCTCGATCCACTCACGTCCCTCCGAAGAGTTCAGTGAGTTTCACGCGCTCGACTTGCATGTATTAGGCACGCCGCCAGCGTTCGTCCTGAGCCAAGATCAAACTCTCCAAAAAAGTTTGTCTATAATTGACACCAATCAATTATAGGTAAGTTCTTAGCTACTAGAAGCAATGCTTCTAGGTTTTTTATAAAGAAAAACACGGTTGCTTTTCTCTTGGCAAACTAAAAGTTTTACAACTTCTAGTTTGCATAAGTTCAACTTTGCCTTTCGCCATCACTGGCGATAAGTCAAGTTTCCCTAAACATACTGGTTGTTTTGTTCAGTTTTCAAAGAGCAAATGTTGTGCGTTGCTTTGAATAGCAGCTTTCACAATATAACATTTTTCGATTGTTTTTGTCAAGAACTTTTTTCAAGACATTTTTTAAATCGTTATCGCTTTGTTTTAGCGACTTTCTTAATATAACATGTCGCATCTTGTTAAGTCAACAACTTTTATTAGAAACTTTTTTAATAGTTGTCGTTAATAAGCAGTTGTTTTGGCGACGGATATAAATGTACCATGGTTGTATAATAAAAGTCAACAACAATCTTAAATTAATTTTTCCATACTATACTAATCAACAAAATATAATCTATTAAATGTCGTTATATCAATAAAGATAGCTTGTACAAACTCCCTATAGAATAACAGCATGTTCTATATTCTATGTATGTCAATTGCCTATCTTATCGATTTCTACTATTATGTACAGGTAACGATATATTCATTCTAAACGTTCGTAAAAAATGCTATACTATAGGTGTACTACTTAGAGGAGGATATGGAATGCCACAGTTAGTGTATTCAAACAAAATAAATAAAATACGATCATTCGCTTTAATATTAGTATTTGTTGGAATAGGGTTTATGTATATCGGCCTATTAACGAAAAAAATCGAATGGTTAATGGCAATCTTTTTCGTTCTAGGTGTCTTATTCGTCATTTTTAGTACGGTTGTTTACTTTTGGATCGGGTTGTTTTCGGTCAGGGCTGTTTCGATTATATGTCCAAGCTGTGAGAAACCAACCAAAATGTTAGGCCGAGTGGATGCTTGCATGCATTGTGACCAACCACTAACTCTTGATAAGAACCTGGAAGGTAAAGAGTTTGATGAAAAATATAACAAACGAAAATATAGAAGAGAGCAAGAATAAAGTAAAGCGTAGAACGCTCGGAGCTAGACATCTCTGAAATACTCTCTTGTCTATTAGACAGAATCAGTTCCCTCCATTAGGAAGGTACTGATTCTTTTTTATCCAATATAGAAAATCAACTATTAATAATACTCCCACAATTTATCATTTCCCTATATACTATGAGATAAGAAGTTATGAGACGGAAAGGAGTGTTCCATTGATTTTACTAATTGATAACTATGATTCTTTTACTTACAATCTCGTACAATACATCCGCAAACTACAATATGAAGTAATGATCGTACGAAATGATGAAATAACAATAGAAGAAATCAATTCCCTATCCCCTTCACACATCCTCCTCTCTCCTGGACCAGGTAACCCGGATGGAGCTGGAGTATGTTTGGAAGTTGTTGCACATTTTCATAAAGCGATCCCAATTTTAGGCGTTTGTTTAGGGCATCAAATCATCGCTCAAGCATTTGGGGCAACGATTAAGAAAGCAAGACAACCAATGCACGGCAAGGTATCAGCAATTACCCATGACGGGAAAGGAATTTTTCAGGAATTACCGAATCCATTACAAGTTACACGCTACCACTCTTTATTAATTGATCCTATCACCATCCCAGATGAACTCAAAGTGACTGCACAGACGAATAACGGTGAAATTATGGCCATTCGACATTTGAACTATCCAATAGAAGGAATCCAATCACATCCAGAAGCAATTTTGACAGAACACGGGTTACAATTGATTGATAATTTTTTCAGTGATGGGAGGTCGTAAATATGAATCAACTCTACTTCGAATTCATGCAAGATAACGGAAAAAAGGAACCTTTACTATTCCAAGATCCGCTTGTGATTATTGTTGCCAATAAAATTGATGAGGTCATTCCTTGTCTTCAAAATGTGCAAGAGGCCGTCAACCAAGGTTATTATGCTGCTGGCTATCTTTCCTATGAAGCTGCGCCCGCCTTTGAATCTGCTTTTCACGTACATAACAACCCAAATATGCCTTTACTTTGGTTTGGGATTTTTCAGGAGCCAGAAAAAGATAAACTAACCAGTTCATCTTCCTATTATGTAAAAGACTGGTTGCCAAATACGAACATCGAGAAGTATAACCAGTCAATCGACGAAATCAAGGAATTTATTGGACAAGGGGATACTTACCAAGTTAACTACACCATCCGGTTACATTCCAAATTCCACGGTAACCCAATCGCCTATTATCAACAATTGGCTTCCTCGCAATCAGCGAATTATAGTGCTTACTTAGATATTGGGGATTACTCCATTCTGTCTGCTTCCCCTGAGTTATTTTTCCACTTAAAGGACGGAAAGGTTACGACAAAACCGATGAAAGGTACGGTTGGCCGTGGCAGTACTGTTGATGAGGATCAAAAAAATCGTGATTGGTTATATCATTCGGAGAAAAATAGAGCCGAGAATGTCATGATTGTCGATTTATTGCGCAATGACTTAGGGAGAATCGCCAAACCCGGTTCCGTTCAAGTTCCTGAATTATTTACGATTGAAACGTATCCAACCGTTTTTCAAATGACATCAACTGTCACAGCAGAAGTTGAAAAGACCACCACCATCCTCGATCTTTTTAAAGGGCTTTTCCCTTGTGGATCGATTACTGGCGCACCAAAAATCAGTACGATGAACATCATTCATGAGTTAGAGGATACCCCTCGAGAAGTGTATTGTGGAACGATTGGGTATATCACTCCGGAAAAGGAAGCCATCTTCAATGTGCCCATTCGAACCGTCGTGGTCGATAACAAAAACGGTTCTGCTCAATATGGAGTCGGTGGTGGAATCACTTGGGATTCAACGAAAGAAGAAGAATATGAAGAAGTCCTTACGAAAGCAAAAATCTTATCCAATAAAACAGAGGATTTTTCCCTGTTAGAATCACTCGGTTTAGATAACGGAGAATATATTGTATTAGAGGAACATCTACAACGGTTGCAGCGTGCAGCAATATTTTTCGACTACCCCATTGATGTAGAACGAATTCGGGAAGAACTAGACATTAAGGCAAAAAGTCATTCGAGTGGTTTTTACAAAGTACGTTTATTAGTTGATAAGAATGGGCGGACGACAATCGAACTAAAGAAAACAAGCCCAATAAAAGAAACAGTTAAGGTCGCCCTTAGTAAGGAACCAATCGATAAAACCAATCCATTTTTATATTATAAGACGACGAATCGAACGGTATATGAAAAACAAAAAGCAGCAAATCCTGATGTGTTTGATGTTTTATTATGGAATGAGAATGAGGAAATTACCGAATTTACGTTAGGCAATGTCGTTGTCGAACTGAACGGAGAGCTGTTCACTCCCCCTGTTGAATGTGGGTTGTTAGCAGGGACGTATCGAGAAGCCTTATTAAGAGACGGAATCATTAAGGAACACATTCTCACGATTGAGGACGTGAAGGCTTGTTCGAACGTTTGGTTCATCAACAGTGTAAGGAAATGGGTAGAAGTTACCTTTCTATAGTAGAAAAGCCGATTGGATTTGACATTTTCACCATCCAATCGGCTTTTTAAAATGCGCCATATTCATTTACAGATTCTTCTGGTACAGGTTGAGTGATATCCCATAATTCTACGATTTTATTTTCGTCCAATCGAAAAATATGAACGAGTGAATAACCTGGGGTATTGTCCTGCTGCTTCATATGGGAATGTACGGTAACAAGGTCATCTTCTGCTATGGCATGCTTTACTTCTAATGACTTGTCTGGATTTTGTGCTGCATCTTCTTCCATCGCTAGTATTAATGACTCCCTATCTCCTTGAAAAAATGGATTATGATGGATGAACGTACTCGCAACATGCTGTTCATACGCCTCCCTCACTTTTCCTGAAGCAACAAGAGTAAGAAAGGAAACGGCGATCTCTTTATTTGTCATGGATATGCCTCCTTAGGAAAATGATATTAACTAAAAAAAAGAGGCTGTCCGATTGATTTCTAGGACGCCTCTATGTTAGTAGTAATTAATGCTTTTGGGTTTCAACCTCTTGGCAACCTTCACATTTCCCGTAAACTTCCATACGGTGATGGCTAACATCAAAACCTGTTACTTGTTCTGCTAGTGCTTCCACTTCATCTAATGATGGGTAATGGAAGTCAACAATCTTCCCACATTCCTCACAAATAATGTGGTAATGCTCCGACGTATTGCAATCGAAACGACTAGACGAATCACCATAGGTTAACTCACGTACTAATCCCGCTTCACGCAATACTCGTAGGTTATTATAGACTGTTGCCACACTCATGTTAGGGAACTTGCCTTCCAGTGCTTTATAGATTTCATCTGCAGTTGGATGAATCATGGAATTAAGTAAATAATCAAGCACTGCATGACGTTGTGGTGTAATCCGTACGCCAGACTCTTTTAATGAATCAATCGCTTTTTGTAATTTCTTTTCGGACACCGTCATGCACCTCGCTTTCGATAAATGTTCTATAAATAATACTATTATTAATTTATAATCTTTATAATTAGTGTACTCTTCCCTATAGCGTTCTGTCAATATAAGTATATTGAATTTAGCTTTTGAATATAACTATTGACTGGAAATCGAGCTGTTCTATTAATCAGTATATGAAAACAGACAACATTCTATTATCTTGATTACACGTCAGCCTTCAAAGGGATTTCTTTTCCACCTAGTTGTTTATTAACATAACGAGCTGCGACATATAAAAAGTCAGACAGTCTATTTAAATAAGAAACAACTAATGGATTGGGCACCTCTTCTTCTAATCCAACTGCAATTCTCTCAGCTCTTCTAGCAACCGTTCTCGCTGTATGTAATGCTGCTGATGCTTTATGCCCTGAAGGTAAGATAAAGTTTTTCAATGGCTCAAGGTCTTGATCCCACTCATCGATTTGTTTTTCCAATTGATCGATATGTTCTTGCTTCAATTTCCACGTAACCTCTTTATCACTTGGGGTCGCAAGCTCTGCTCCTACATGGAATAAAATCGTTTGAACGCGATGGATTGTTTCGGCAAACGCCTCTTTTCCAGCCCACTCTTCCTCTTCTAGTAAGCCAAGTGCTAATCCAATCATTGAATTCGCCTCATCACATGTTCCATACGCCTCAACACGCAAATCATTTTTCGGAACACGCTTCCCATAAATTAACGATGTTTTCCCTTTATCACCAGACCTCGTATAAATTCTCATTTTTAGTACCCCCTAGTAACATCAATCAGATTGATATAGTCTTTTTTACCAGCCATCCATTTATCTAGGTTATCAGTAAAAATCTCTAACGCACGTGTATTATAATTCGGCGAAATCCCGGAAATATGTGGAGTAACTGTAACCCCTTCTGTTTCCCATAATGGATGGTCGCTTGGTAAAGGCTCTTGTTCAAACACATCCAGCACGGCATGAGCAATTTTATTTTCTTCTACTGCTTTGATGACCGTCTCACTTTTCACCAAGTCACCACGACCCATATTTAAAAAGATTGCCGTGTCTTTCATTTGCTCAAAATGCTCGTCCTTCAAGAGGTATCTTGTTTCTACTGTACTAGGCAAAACAGATACAATGTAATCTGCTTTTGGTAAGACCGTCTCTAATTGATTGGTCTCATATACTTCATCAAAAAATTCTACAGATTTTCCACTTCTAGAAATACCAATTGTATTTAATTGAAATGCCTTTGCTAGTCGTGCCGTTTCTTGTCCAATAGCACCCGTTCCTAAAACAAGCATCGTATTGCCATTCATTTCATGCATTCTTACCGAACGGTCCCACTTGTTAGCATGCTCATTCTCGATTAGCTGCTTCGCATTTCTTGAAACCTGTAACAGCATGGAAATGGCATATTCAGCCATCGGAATTTTATGAATCCCACGAGAATTCGTTACCATAATGCCACGGCGTTCAATTTCTTTAAATGGCATTAAATCCATCCCAGCACTCATTACCATAATCCATTTTAAACGAATTGCCTTCCCGATAAGCTGGGCATTCAGATCTTCCCCATACGTCACAAGAATCTCAGCATCCGCTAAATATTCCTTCGCCTCATTCATGTCTTTACAAAAAATAAACGTTTTATTTGGATAGTTTTTTATTAGTTCATCACGATGTTTAGATGATACATTTGCAGAAAAAAGTATAGCCAAAATAATTCCTCCCATGTTCAATTAGAAAAGCTAGAGAGCGCCCGCTTTGCGACGTAAGGACTGGGACTGCGATTACTCGCCCCACCGAAAACATTTGCGCCTGGCCATGCCAGGTGGTTCAATGTTGCCACGCAAAGTGGCGATTTTAATTGAACATTCCTACGTAGGAGATAAAGGAAACATGCCCCTTCATAGGGGTATGCCGATGTTGGACGCAAAGTCCGGTTTTAGTCGGCCTTCCTTTGTATCGGAGTCGATGTTGACTTATCGTACGGAGGCGAAGAAAGTCTTGTGCCTGCGATTACTCAGCACAAAGGCCAGAGAAGTAAATCTATGTAGTTCCTTCGCTAGTCGCAGGCGCTCGGAGCTAGACATCTTTGATATACACTATTTATAAATGGTGTTTCTATTTGAGAAGCCACCTACATCACATTCTTTGTGTTTCCAGTTAGCTTTACTACTATTTTAATGCTAATTAAGTGTATTGAACAACTAAAAGGAATTTTACTTATTTTCTATTTCTTTTTTATTAGTTGTTTGATAGCTTGAAAAAAGATCTTTGTCTCGAATTTATAGGAGATGTTGTTAATATAATGAAGGTCGTATTTTACCTTCTCTCCATGTTTCTCATTTGTCAGTCGATGAACCTGCGCATACCCCGTCATACCAGGGCGCACCTTTAGCCGACCTAGTTGATTCGAGTTATAATAATCAGCAACCTCGACGACTTCAGGGCTCGGCCCAATCAAACTCATATCCCCTTTTAATACATTATAAAATTGAGGAATCTTATCAAAACCATATTTACGCAACTTCTCCCCCGTCATCGTATAGGCCACATGTTTCCCATGCAAAACACGAAAATGGTCAGGCACACCCTCCTCCCACTTATGTGGAAACGGATGTGGAGGCAATGACCGAATCACCTGAGACGGTATCGTCGTCGTACGAAACGACCACTTAATAAACTGTTTGCCATTTTTTCCAACACATAATTCCTTCTTAAAAATAGGTTTCCCTTCTTTTTTTGCGAGCCTATAGCAAATGAATAAAAAGATTGGAATTGTAATAATGATCAACCCAATACTCATGATAATATCAATTAGCCGCTTCACCATAAAAAGTAGATTTATATAAAAATGAGATTCAGACTTCTCTCTAGCCTGCACTGACTCTTGCAAACTCATATCAACTACACCTCTCCCAATTTGGACTTCTATTACATCCTATTCAAAAAGAGAAGTGTATATCACTATGTAAAAGAAACGTAATTTAAATTAATAGTGGTAGGTTGGGAGGTTGGGGGTGGAGCGAATTTGGTAGGGTCGGGAGCGAGATGGTTGGTGTGGCGATCGATTTGGTTTACTTGGGGAGCGAGTTTCACCCTGGGGCGAGTGAGTTTTGATGCATGGGGAGCGAATTCTAACCCGGGGCGAGCGAGTTTTGATGCATGGGGAGCGAATTCTAACCCGGGGCGAGCGAGGTTGACTGCTTGGGGAGCGAATTCTAACCCGGGGCGAGCGAGATTGATTGCTTGAGGAGTGAATCCCAACCCGAGCCGAGCGAGGTGGACTACTTGTGGAGCGAGTTTCACCCTGGGGCGAGCGAGTTTTGGTGCTTGGGGAGCGTATTCTGCCCAGGGACGAGCGAGGTGGACTACTTGTGGAGCGAATCCCAACCCAATGCGAGCGAGTTTGACTGCTTGGGGAGCGAATTCTAACCCGGGGCGAGCGAGATTCAAACCACGTGGAGCGACTCCCAACCCAAGCCGAGCGAGATTCACTACAAGTGGAGCAAACTCCAACCCAAGCCGAGCGAGATTCACTCCAAGTGGAGCAAACTCCAACCCAACCCGAGCGAGATTCACCCCACGTGGAGCGACTCCCTCCCCAAGCCGAGCGAGATTCACCCCACGTGGAGCGAATTCCAACCCAAGCCGAGCGAGATTCAAACCATGTGGAGCGACTCCCTCCCTAAGTCGAGCACCCCCCTCCCAAGGTACATCCCACCCCCAAGCAAACACTACCCCCAGAGCAGTTCACCCCTCTTTCCTCTTCCTCCGGTGCACTTCTTTCCCCTTCTTCACTTCCAACTGGTTTCGCCATCGAAACTTTAGGATCAATACCAACATTTTCCCTAAGCCGTTCTGTGGGATATAGCTTTGGTACTCTGTTACTTCTTTTCCTCCAAACCCCTTTTTAAATTTATTAATGTTTTGTTCTTCTTTATCCTCTTCATTAATAGATAGCCCTAAGAAGTCATAGTATTGATAGCCAGCATGTTTAAAATATAAAATATCCTGCCAATGTAAATATCGATTTGCTCGACCTACGACAATTGGAGGGACATCGGCATTGGTAAACCTTCCTGAACATGAATACAGCATGGCTGCACGCTGACCATTGCTAATATACAAATGGCTTGCTAGTTTTCTGCCTTCTTTGTCATACACATACGTGATCACGAGCATGCCACTTTCCATAAGGCCACGTACCCGATCTGTCCGGCACCGTTCAATTCCCTTCTCATCAGCAAAAGGGTTAAAAAATCCTTCGAACGCCAGAACGTCATCCATCGTAGGTTTATCAATCACTTCAACCGTCAACTCATCCCTAGATGCTTTATTAATTTGATACCGAGTAGTTCGATTCATATCCTTCCGTAGCGCTTCCTCTGTTTTTGTAACATCAATTAATAACGTCACGACTTGGCGATGGACCGCAAGTTTTCTCTCAGGCTCTACCAGCTCCTGTTGCTGGTAAAAGGTGTGGGCATCTGCTTTTCCCAATCCAGACACACTATCATTCGTTCCAAAAATCTCGTTAATAGTAAAAATATATTTCTTCCATTGAATTCCCAATGCTTACTCCCCCTCCCTGGCTAATGCAATACTTGCTGCCTCTTTCATTGTCATGCTCTGAAAACCATATTTTTCTTGCAAATAAACATAATGGTTCAAAATCTCCTTAAGAAAAGCTAAATTCTCTTTTTGATTCACACCAAAGTTATGTGGGTGCCACCATAGGTGATAGACCTCACCATGTTTTGCTGCATATGTCATATCCTTTTTTATCCGTCGTAACCGTAATCGCTCCAGCCATGATAATCGCTTAGAGTATGGTTTTAAAAAGCGACTCGATTTCACATTAACAGGCCGACCATCAGAAACCTCGCGCAACCGATACGTCTGGTGACCGAATAAATTAAAATATCCATCTAACAATCGCAGCGCCCTTTTCCCCCATCTTCTTCGTTCATTCGACTTCAACCGGTAAATCCACGTGTCTTCATTGCCTCGATATGCTGTCATTCCTAACTCCCAGCACACTTGTAGATATTCCTCATTAATTTGATTGCGGGGGAAAACAACAGAGGTCATCTCCTCCACACCAAATTTACATGCATGTTCTAAATCGTGCTGAAACTGATTTTTCGTTTGTCCTTCTTCCAATGTGTAATAGTGGGAAAATGTATGGGTGGCAATTTCTTGATCAGGGGTTTTCTGAATTTGTTGTAGTAATGGTGGAGCAAATAATAAATCGTTCCCAAGATGTCTCAGCAGTTCCATACGGTAAGGAGATAACTTCTTATTTTTATAACTTGGTTTTTCCAAAGGTACATGTCTCTCAACATCCTCCACTTGATTAAAAGCCATCATTCCAACGATGGCCCAAGTCGCATGAATTTCATATCGATGAAAAAGGTCTAGTAATTGAGGAACTACCTTTCTTGCACCTAAAACATGTTGTTCATATTCTTCTTTTTTAAAGACATCCAGCACACCCCAGAACAGCTCAAAATCTAGAGAGATGATAAAAAATCCTCGTTCATCCACTTGAATTCCTCATTTCAAAGAAGGAAAAAGTCTTCTTTAATCCGGTTTTCATTGAATACTTCGGTTTCCAGCCTACCTTTTCGTATATAGCATTATTTTGGAGGCAGCTTCTCGTAATATCTCCTTCCCGTTTGTTGCGGTAGTTTACAATCATATTTCCATTCAATTCATTCGATAACAGATATACGAGTTCATTTAGACTCGTTTCTTTTCCACTACCGACATTCAGCGTGCAACTATCCTTACAATCAACCATGCGCACACATGCATCAGCTATATCTTTTACAAAAACAAAATCTCTTGTTTGTGTTCCATCACCATAAACGGTAATCGGGGTTCTTTTTACAAGTCGGTCAATAAATATCGATATCACACCTGCTTCCCCATCGGTTGTTTGTCGTGGACCATACACATTTGCAAATCGTAAAATCCCATATTCCAAACCATACAATTGATGAAACAATCGAATATATTTCTCACAAGCAAGCTTCGATAATCCGTAAAAAGATGTGGGCTCAACTGGGTGACTCTCATTTATCGGAATAAACTCTGGGTCACCATATACGGCTGCACTTGATGAAAAAATAATCTTCTTTACCCCATACTTAACTGCACATTCTAATACATGAATGGTACCCAGGATATTCACTAATGCATCATTACTAGGGGCCTTTATGGATTCAGTAACCGAAACTTGAGCTGCCAAATGTATGACAACATCTGGTTTTTCTTTTGCAAAAATTGCACCTAATTTTGGGTCATTTACATCCATTTGGTAGATTGTAAGACTTTCCTTTTTCCAATAGGTGTTCATTGAATTAGATTGATCGACTATGACCACATCGGTGTTTTCTATTTCTAGAAGTTGATCGACCACATGAGATCCGATAAACCCTAGTCCACCAGTAATAAGTACTTTCATTATTATCCCCCTAATTTTCTAACATCTGTTTTTAACCATGGCAGCGCCAGCAACAACCAAAAATGTCGCCAGTGTAACGTATCAACAAAGAAACTATTAAACACAATCCCAAGAATACTAGCAAAAATTACTACATAAATCCCCCGATGTTCATCAAGAGATGTTAATACGAGCGATAATGAACGCCAGAGACAAGCTAATAAAAATAAAATAAATGCAATTCCTCCAAGGACACCATTCTCCACCATAACCCGGATGTACAAGCTATGTGCTGCAAAATCAAGCATAATCTCAGAATGCCCAGGACCAAATCCTAGTGGAAAATGTACGATGTTTTCCAGTGCATTTTCTTGATTCTCAAATCGGGAATAATCATAACTTTGAATACTAAAACGCTCTTGGAATAAATTTTCTACAGTCGGTGATGTGATAAAGTAACCTAGCCCTGGAATTGCAACTAAGACGATTAAGAATAAGGGTCTTAAACGGTTTACGGATTTCCCTTTGATAAGGAGTAAATATACCCCTAATGCCAAAGCAAAATTTCCCCATGCTGCTCGTGAAAAGCTTAAAATTATTCCCATCGTTAACAACACAAACAAGCTAAACCAACTTAATGATTTAAACAGTCGATGGTCCCGCTTACTAGCTTGATATAATGCAAACAATGCTGGTGGAATTAAAAACGGCCCAAACACATTTGGATCTTTAAAAAAAGCTGTCACTCTGCCATATTTTAAAAACAATTCTGTTCCAGGTATCCATTGAAAATAAGCAAGCAAGCCGGCAACTACTGCAACTAAGGCAGCTAAGGTATATGCTTTAAAAAGAGGAGGGAACAATCCTTCCCGATAGTAAGAACTTAAACCAACAAATAAAACCCACGTCATAATTAGGTAGAAGGTAATTAAAAAATAGTGAAGTGCGTACAGTAGGTCATGTGAGAAAAACATAGAAATCAAGTTTGCTTGAACAAATGCAAGTAGCAGAATAAATGGCCACAGTTGTTGCTCATGAAATACGACATACCCAAATAGAAATGCCCCGACAAATAATACAACAAATAACAGATCATATGGAGCTGGTTCCATAAATACAATCGAGCTCGTCATCATGACAACACAGATGAACATCATCATTCTTCTATTTGCAATTGACGTCTTCTCCCTCATCTCACTCCCTCATTTTTCCGTTGATAAACATAGATGGAATACCAAGCAAGAATCCCCTTTAGGAAGAACCCTAGAGCCCCGGCAATACTTATACATAAAATAACGGACCATGCACTCGTTAAGAAAAGATAGCCAATCCCCATACCGATTACTAATAATAGAAAGTGGATGATTTCACTATACATATCCAAATGCTGCAGTTCTAACACATCGAAATTTAACGTAATTGGCCCTGCAACCAATTGAGCGAAAAATAAAATGCTCATGCATTGAACAAACACCCCAGCCTCTTTCCACTCCTCACCAAAAATTATCGAAAATATAAATGGCGAACAGATACTAGCAATTAAATAGATAACGAGACTAATCAGGAAAAGTTTTTTCACCGTTTGCCAAAATAATGCTACAAAGGATGAAAAAGAAGAATGAAGGAGTTTTGCTGCTTTTCCTAAATATACCTGTTCCACGGAATACCCTAATAATGACGTTGGCAAGCTGAGAACTCGATTGGCTAGCATATACCAACCAGCAACTTTCACACCTAATGTTGCTGCAACAAAAAAGGTAGGAAGATGATTGGTTAATGCTCCCATCAAGCTCGACCAACTTGTGTAGAGTGGAAATCGCTTATACCGTTTGGCCATCTCTTTCATTTTTTGCTTAGACACAAAGGTTAGATTTTTCTTCACTGTTTTCCAGGAAAAAATGAATAACCCAACTCCACCCAGTAATCGTCCTACTGCTTCACCAATCACTAGACTGTGCGTTGTATTCGATAAGAATCCTAATCCCGTTTGCCCCCCGATTTGCGTTATGTTCATTTGCACTTTCCCTCTAGCGATGGAGGCGTATTCCTCCTCCCTTAATAACCAAAGATGGAAAACTTGGAAAATCCCCAATCCTAGTAAACTAATAGGCAGGTACCAGAAATACGATGGAATCATTGGCGAGAATCCTATCAGTATCAATGAAACAATTCCCACAAAACTGACCATAATCAGTATGGATAACGCTAAGAGGTTGATTGCATCTTTTCCTTTTTTCGGTAACGGAATGGCCGATTCAAATTGAAAGGTTATTAGTATTCCAACTGTAAATAAAATTGATAGGTATACAGATAATTCCCCGAAAACCTCTGGACCATAAATTCGTGTTAATACTGGCGTCACGAGGACGACAGCAATTTGAGATAGTGCCGTACCAGACATCAGTACTGCGACACTGCGAATAAAATTATTTTTTAGCCAACTAGACATCGTAATCCGACCTGGATGACTTCTTTTTATTTATAATGACTCCAGAAAGTTTAGCACCTACGTTTTCTAATCGTTTAACTACCTCTTGAGCTCGACTAACTTTTGACATTCCAGCTCGTGTAACTAGAAAACAACCATCTACTTTTGTTGCAAGGACAACACTGTCAGAAACAGAGAGTGGTGGACTATCCACAATGACAACGTCAAAACGCTTTTTTAATTCTTTTAATAACGAATCCATTCGCTTAGTTGCTAATAATTCGGTTGGATTGGGAGGCAAGGGGCCAGATGGGATTGTCGATATATTTGGTATAGATGTCTCAATTAAAATTTCTTCTAAACCCGAGTTTCCATTTAAATAAGATGATAAACCTGGTAACTCCTTATTTGTTTTAAATAAAAAATTCCCCGTCTTTCTTAAATCCCCGTCAATGACGACCGTTCTTTTGTGATCCAGTGCCATCACATATGCTAAATTAATGCTCGTAATCGTTTTTCCTTCATCTTTCCCTGTACTTGTAACAAGAAATGTCTTCTTTCTACTATAGGTTTGTAAGTAATTGATATTTGTGCGCAAGCTCCGATAATCTTCAAATTCTGTCGTTCTTATTGGATTGGGTCGTGATGGTAACAACGGCGTATTCTTTCTTTTTTTCTTTTTAGAACGAGTAGTCACAATTATGCCAACCTCGCCCAATACTGGAACATCTAAATATTTTTCTACGTCATATTTGGTAGATATTTTCGTATTTAGGTATGCTGAGAGAAATACAAAGGAACAAGCAAAGATAAAACCAACAACAAAAGCAATGAATGTGTATATGATTGGTTTTGGTCGTATTGGTTCATTCGCATATTCCAAACTCGCTTCAGTTAATATACTTATATTATTGAGATTCATGAGGTTCTGGATTTCCTCTTGAAAATTAGCTGCAAAAGCATTCACAATTTGGACCGCTTTGTTAGGATCTTCATCTTCAAAGTATAGTGAAATAATTTGGGCACTTTGGTTCGTTTCCACCCTTAACTTTCGGTGAAGCTCATTATTTGAATACCCATCTACTTCATTGGCAACTAAATCAATAATGCGCTCGCTATTAAGAATAAATTGATACGTTTCAATGAGTTGCATATTCAGCTCTATATCATTGGTAGATAAGATCCCTGATTTATTCGACTGACTGACGAGTAAATCTGTTTGTGCCTCATAAACAGGTTTAATAACAAACAAACTAATCCCCATTCCAATGCATGTAAAAAAAATCGAGATAACTATGATCAATCTCAATCTATCTTTAAATATGTGTATAAAATCTCGGATCTCAAATGATTGATTCATACTTAAACTGCTCCTTTGGCACGGAAAACCTGGATGATTGTTAGGAATAGTATTTTTGCGTCTAATAACATTGAACAATTCTCAACGTAATACAAGTCATAATCGATCTTCTCTCCATGCGTCATGTTCGATCTCCCATTCACTTGTGCATACCCAGTAATTCCAGGTCGCACTATCAATCTTTTCCTTTGATGGCTATTGTAATAATCGGCAATAGCAGGAATCTCTGGTCGCGGCCCTATTAAACTCATATCTCCTTTAAGCACATTTACTAGCTGTGGAATTTCATCAAGACTATATTTCCTAAGAAAATAACCTAAGTTAGTCACTTCTTTCTGACGAGTGGATTTAAATATAAATATATCTGGCACACCCATATCCCAAGGTTCATCTATGTCAGTTTGATACGTAACATTCTTTTTGGCAGTGTGTTGCCTCATCGTCCTCAGTTTCAGTATTGTAAAAGGCCTCCCATCCTTTCCTACTCTTTTTTGTTTAAAAAATGCCGGCCGACCATCCACCGAATAAATCAATAAGCATATAAAAAATAAAACTGGTGACAAAACGAACAGCAATACGACACTTATGAAAATATCCATGAGCCGCTTCGATAATAAATACATTGTATTCCTACTGCTTTTGTTCATCCGTACCTACTCACCTTTGTTTAGTTAAACTAACAATATAACGAACAAAAAGAATTGGGCTATCCGTCTAGGACCTTTTATCCATGACTAATTTACTTCAAGGTATTCCATCCCTGTTCGATATGTGCAAATTTTTGCCTAGGAAAAAATGGAAAATATACAGGATATGGAATTACTTCTTTTTAAAACAATAAAAAAACCATATAACCTAATTTTGGTTGTATGGTTTGGGTAATTAATAACTCTATTCTTCCATTACTTTTTGATAGAATTGGTACGTTTCATTAAGCATCTTCGTAAATGTGAATTCTTCTTCGTACTTACTTCGTCCCATAGTTCCCATTTGCTCACGTAATTCCTGATTCTTTAATAAACTTTCCAGGCACTCTTTTAACTGAATATCATTTCCTTTTTCAATAAGAAATCCTGTTTGTGAGTCACTAACCAATTCACGTACCCCACCAACATTGGATGCAATGACTGGGAGTCTACTTCGCATGGCTTCAATAATACTGAGTGGCAATCCTTCAAATTCAGAGATTAATACAAATAATTGGGATTTCGCTAATAGTTCGGGCACATCCTCTCTCGCCCCGTAAAAATGAACCTTGTCAGTTAGACCGAGTTCATTTACAAGTTGGTGATTTTCCTGCAGGAGTGGACCATCCCCGATTAACTCTAATTTCCATGGAAGATGTTTTATTCGATGTAGCACTCGAATTAAGGTGACATGATCTTTCGGGTAGGCAAAGCGAGCGACCATTGTAATGATTGGTGGATCTATTCGAGGTGTACTTCTCAACATTGGTGCGGTGTCTGGTACTCCATTATGAACTACTTTTAATTTGGAAGGAGCAATGATTTTATTGTTAACAGCAAGATGGTAATCATATTCAGAAACCGTAATCACCCCTTGCGACATTCTCCCAGCCATACGTTCAATTGACTTATAAATTAACCGTTTCTTATTAGAGACTCCATCTGTAAAAGACCATCCATGAGCTGTAAATACAGTTGGAATCTTGTTACGCTTTCCTGCAAGCCTTCCAAGTATTCCTGCCTTTGAAGAATGAACAGCCATTAAATCAGGTCGAATCTTTTTTAATAATTTCTGTAACTCTAGGTAAGCAAGTAAATCTCGATACGGATTAATCCCCACCACTAGATTATTAATCTCATAATAAGGAATATCCTTTTCTGCTAATTCTTCGGTTAACGAACTCCTGCCCCTTGAAACTACAACAACATCATGCCCTCTCTCTTTTAAATGAATAGCCAAATCTCGAACATGTACCTGCGCACCACCCAACACATCCATCCGCGTAACAAACTGAACAATCTTCATCAAACCATTCCCCATCATAATTGTTACTAAATCATACTCAATGAAATAAGAATGGTGACAGAGGTTGAGGAGTGAGTTGGGGTGATTTGTTTGCTTGAGGGGCGTGGTTGGGGAGCGAGTTTTGGCCTGGGACGAGCGAGTTTTGGTGCTTGGGGAGCGTATTCTGCCCAGGGACGAGCGAGTTTTGATGATTGGGGAGCGTATTTTGCCCAGGGGCGAGCGAGTTTTGATGCTTGGGGAGCATATTCTGACCGGGGGCGAGCGAGTTTTGGTGCTTGGGGAGCGTATTTTACCCAGGGGCGAGCGAGTTTGACTGCTTGGGGAGCGACTTTTGGAGCGAGCGAGTTTGCTTACTTGGGGAGCATTTTCTGCCCGGAGGCGAGCGAGGCTGACTACTTTGGGAGCGAATTCCAACCCGGGGCGAGCGAGTTTCAGCCCTGAGGAGCGAATTCCACCCCGAGCCAAGCGAGATTCACCCCAAGTGGAGCGATTTCCAACCCAGGGCGAGCGAGATTCAACCCAAGAGGAGCGAATTACAACCCAGGGCGAGCGAGAATCAACCCAAGTGGAGCGAACTCCACCCCAAGTCGAGCGTCTTTCACCTAGCAAGGAGCAAGTCCCCGGAACCCCCTCCTTCTTACGAACAAAATTCCACCCCCGAACCTTCAACAGTCCAAGGGTGCTCCACTAATTTTCTTCATTTAAATATGCTTTGTTAGCATAAAAATACATCCATGCCATAAATCCACCACCACCGATGAGGTTTCCAATTGTTACTGGAATAAGGTTGTGTATGACTCCACTCATTGTAACTGAGTTAGGATCATTAATTACGTAGGATACAGCGAAGGTACACATATTGGCAATGCTGTGCTCATAACCAGAGATGAAAAAACAAAAGACTAAGAACATCATCAAAAATATTTTCGTACCGTCTCCTTTGACCCCCATTGGTAGGAAGAAGGCTAAGCAGACGAGCCAATTACAGAGGATTGCTCGGAAAAATAGTTCTACCGTAGAAAGTTGTGTTTTTGTTAATGCGATTGATATTAATAAACTATTGGTGGATTCATCTTGAAAAAGACCAGTTAATGCAATTAATATTGCAAAGAAAACAGCACCAATCATGTTGCCAACATAACTGTAAGCCCACATTTTCCCGACAATTTTCCATTGCATCTTTTTTCGTAATGCGGCAAATGTGTAGTAAAAAGTATCCCCTGTAAATAAATCTCCCCCACCGTAAGCAATTAATATAATTGCTACACCAAAAGTAGCTGCTGCAAGAGGAAGGGCCCACGGTGACTGTTCCAGAAAAAATATATTTCCCGTACGAAAGGCAACAGTAACTCCAAACCCAATAAACATACTTGCTAGTACTGCGCGTAATAAATAAATCAATGAACTACTATTGAAAGTATCGCGGCGTGATAATGCTAATTTTTCTATCGCAAGGAGTGGTTTTGCTTCCATGTCATTCACCACACTAACTAGTTGTTTGGTTTCACCTCATCAAAATGTGGAGCCAATATTTTCTTTAACACATTGGCACTATTAGCAAATTTCTCTTTTTCTTCTTCATTCAAATCAAGCTCCATTAATTCGCGTATCCCATTCCGATTAATGACTGCCGGTACACCGATATATACATTGTCCTGGCCATACAAACCATCGACATGCGCAGAAACAGTTAAGATCGAATTCTCATTAGAAAAAATCGCCTTTGTAATTCTAACTAAGCCCATGGCAATTCCGTAGTAAGTAGCCCCTTTGCTTTTAATGATTTCATATGCCGCATCACGAACACGGATAAAAATATCATCTAAATCTTCTTTTTTATATTTTTCATGTCGTTCGATGAATTTCATAATAGGGATCGTTCCTATATAAGCCGAACTATACACAGGCAGCTCACTATCTCCGTGTTCACCAATGATATATGCATGAACATTTTTCGGAGCAACATTAAAATAATCCCCTAGCAAATAACGGAAACGCGCCGTGTCCAAAATAGTTCCAGAACCAATGACACGCTCTTTTGGTAGCCCACTAAACTTCCATGTTGCATACGTTAAAATATCTACAGGATTTGTAGCAACTAAGAAGATTCCATCAAATCCACTAGCCATTACTTCCCCAACAATTTCTTTGAAAATCTTAAGGTTTTTCTCCACCAAGTCCAGGCGCGTTTCACCTGGCTTTTGATTCGCCCCAGCACAAATCACAACTAAATCCACATTCGTACAGTCTTGGTAAGTTCCAAATTTGATTAGGGTTGGATTAGCCGTAAACGCCTTTCCATGATTTAAGTCAATCACATCACCTTGTGCTTTTTCTTGATTTAAATCGATCATGATTAACTCATTAGCAATTCCTTGGTTCATTAACGCAAAAGCATAACTAGAACCTACAAGTCCTGTTCCGATTAACGCTACTCTACTTAAACGATCGCTTCCATTACCCCTCATACTTATCTAACTCCTTATATCTAGGTTTAAAAATAGCCATAATACTATGTTTTGCCTTAACCGATTTACTATTCATAAATGGCGTACAAGCCTTTAATGGCATAAAAAAGAGAAGCCAAGTGCACTCCTCTTATTAATCCAACCTATTTATTTGATTTGTTAAACTTCACTGTAATTTTACACTTTCCCATCACTTAAAAAAGACCACCGTTATGATGGTCCTTTTCCATTAGCTTAAATTTTCTTTAATAAATTGCAATGCTTCTTCAACATGGCCTGCTACTTTAACTTTACGATATTCTTTTTGTAGCACTCCATCTTTATCAATAATAAACGTGGAACGTTCGATTCCCATATATTCTTTTCCGAAGTTCTTCTTCAACTTCCACACACCATAATCTTCTGCTACCTTATGTTCCTCATCAGCTAGCAGTAAAAACGGCAAGTCATGTTTATCAATAAATTTTTGATGACGTTCCACTGGGTCAGGGCTTACTCCGATGATCACTGCATCCAGTTCACCAAAGCTTTCATGGTTATCACGGAAATCACACGCCTCTGTTGTACACCCTGGTGTCATGTCTTTTGGATAAAAATATAAGACAACATGTTTTCCTTTAAAATTAGAAAGGCTAACTTCCTTTCCTTCTTGATTTGGTAGTGTAAAACTTGGTGCTTGTTTACCAACTTCAATCGTCATTCTATTCCCTCCAACTATTCATTCTACTTCTACTATAACATTTGCGATTTTTGCTAGCTAATAATTACGTCGACGTCCCCTCGTATTTTGAACAAGAACTAACACAAAAGCAGTTGGTAAAACATAGCCAATAAGTGCTTGAATTAAAGCAATCAATCTCCCTATACCTATTGGGGTAATATCACCATATCCAATCGTCAATAACGTTACCCCACTAAAATACATCGAATGAATAATAGAGCCAACAACATTGACATCTCTCAGTTCCCCATTTTCTACTAAAATAATCCCTTCAAATGATAGAATTAAATAAATCAGACCAAATCCAATAATAATAATAACGTAAGTAACCAAGAGGGTGTAGAAGATTTCGATAGAGAAGTAACTGCCTCTCATTTCCTCTCCTAAATTCCCCATCCCTTTATTGATGAAGCTAGCAATTGACCGCAGAAGGATAAATGAAATAAAAAAAATAAATACCCATGCAATAATGCTCATGTAATCTCCTCATTTTTTTGATGTTATTACATCTATATGCAGTAATTTCAATATGCTTGTCTTTTTATTTTTTTTAAATATCATGTAGAATGTTATGTGGTTAGAAGGAATTATTATGGTAGGAGGAGTAACATGAATTTTTCTAAATCAGAAGCATTACATAAAGAAGCTTTGGAACATATCGTCGGAGGGGTAAACTCCCCATCTAGAGCATATAAAGCCGTTGGCGGAGGCTCACCAGTCTACATGGAACGTGGAAAAGGAGCATATTTCTGGGATGTCGACGGCAATAAATATATCGATTATTTAGCTGCATACGGCCCAATTATTACTGGTCATGCTCATCCACACATCGCAGAGGCTATAACAGAAGCTGCAAATAATGGCGTATTATATGGGACACCAACACCCTTAGAAAACCAATTTGCAAAAATGCTAAAAGAAGCCATTCCATCATTGGAAAAAGTACGCTTCACCAATTCAGGTACAGAAGCCGTGATGACAACAATCCGTGTTGCACGTGCATTCACCGGACGTACAAAAGTAATTAAATTCGCCGGCAGTTACCACGGCCATTTTGATGCCGTATTAGTTCAAGCAGGATCAGGCCCATCCACCTTAGGAACTCCAGACTCAGCCGGTATTCCAAAATCGGTGGCAGAAGACGTAATCACGGTACCATTCAATGATATCGATGCCTATAAACATGCATTAGATACATGGGGCGACCAAGTTGCAGCAGTATTAGTAGAACCAATCGTAGGTAACTTCGGTATCGTTGAACCACATGACGGATTTTTACAAGCAGTAAATGACTTAACCCATGATGCAGGCGCATTAGTTATTTATGATGAAGTTATCACCGCTTTCCGTTTCACATACGGAAGTGCACAACAAGTGTACGGCATCGAACCAGACATGACAGCAATGGGTAAAATCATTGGAGGAGGACTACCAATCGGGGCCTATGGTGGCAGAAAAGACATTATGGAACAAGTCGCACCACTCGGCCCAGCCTACCAAGCAGGAACAATGGCAGGAAACCCAGCATCGATGGCAGCAGGAATCGCCTGCTTAGAAGTCCTTGGCCAAGAAGGAGTCTATGAAAAACTAGATCAATTAGGCGAACGCCTAGAAAAAGGAATCCTAGCGAAAGCTGAAGATCATGGTGTAGACATCTCCGTTAACCGCTTAAAAGGCGCATTAACTGTTTACTTCGGTAGCGAAGCAAAAGTAACTAACTATGCACAAGCAGAAGCAAGTGACGGAGAAGCATTCGGTAAATTCTTCAAACTAATGCTTCATCAAGGCATCAACCTTGCACCATCAAAATACGAAGCATGGTTCCTAACGACCGAACACACTGAAGAAGACATTGACTACACAATAGATGCAGTAGGAAAAGCATTTGCACAGATGTAAGGTGTAGGTTGGCTTGCGGGGGACCTTGGGGTGGAGCGGATTTTCCTTGGGGTGGAGCGAGTTCTTGCCTGGGGCGAGCATTTTCACCTCGGCGTGGAGCGAGTTCTTGACCAGGCGAGCATTTTCTCCTTGGCGTGGAGCGAATTCACCTTAGTGGGGAGCGAATTCTTACCCATGGCGAGCATTTTCACCTTGGGGAGGAGCGAATTCACCTTAGTGGGGAGCGAGTTCTTACCCGGGGCGAGCACTTTATCCTTGGGGTGGAGCGAATTCTCCTTAATGGGGAGCGAGTTCTTACCTGGGGCGAGCACTTTATCCTTGGGGGGGAGCGAATTCTCCTTAGTGGGGAGCGAATTCACCTTAGCGGGGAGCGAGTTCTTACCCGGGGCGAGCGTATTCACCTTGGAGTGGAGCGAATTCACCTTAGCGGGGATCTTGTCCGGGGCGAGCATTTTCTCCTTGGGGCGGAGCGAATTCACCTTAGTGGGGAGCGAGTTCTTACCCGGGGCGAGCATTTTCTCCTTGGGGTGGAGCGAGTTGTCCTTTGTGGGGAGCGAGTTCTTGACCAGGGCGAGCACATTTACCTTAGTGGGGAGCGAGTTCTTGACCGGGGCGAGCATTTTCACCTTGGCATGGAGCGAATTCTTGACCAGGGCGAGCATTTTCACCTGGTAGACGAGCGAGTTCACCTTAATGAGGATCACACTAAACGCTACGGCCAGCGAACACACCACTCCCCCAAACCCAACCAACCCAAAAACCCCCAACTCCATTCGGAGCTGGGGGTTTTCATTAACTAATCATTTAAATGTTGTACTTGATATAAGTCGTAATAACTTCCTTTTTTCTTCATTAACTCATCATGGGATCCCACTTCTGTGATTTCCCCATTTTCAACAACTACAATCCGGTCAGCATGTGTAATGGTAGCCAAACGGTGAGCCACAATAAATGTTGTTCGATCAGATGCTAATTTTTCAACTGCTTCTTGAATGGTATGTTCACTTTCTAAATCCAATGCAGACGTTGCCTCATCAAAGATCAAAATAGGTGGGTTCTTCAAGAATACCCTTGCAATCGCAATCCGCTGCTTTTGCCCACCAGATAATTTTACGCCACGTTCTCCGACTAACGTATCGTACCCTTGTGGAAGGTCTTTAATAAAATCGTGGGCATTTGCTGCTTTAGCTGCTTCCATAACTTCTTCATCTGTTGCATATGGATTTCCCATTCGGATATTAACAGCGATTGATTCACTAAATAAAATATTATCTTGGAGCACCATACCAATATTATTTCTTAACGAACGTGCCTCCACATCACGGATATCCGTTCCATCAACTTTAATCGCACCACCTGTTACATCATAAAAACGTGGCAACAAACTAATGAGCGTTGATTTTCCTCCACCACTCATCCCGACAAAAGCAATGGTTTCACCTGCAGTAACATTTAAATTAACATTTTTTAATACTTCTGCTTCATTTTCTTCATATCTAAAAGAAATATTTTCAAAATCAATTTTACCTTCAACTCGCCCTAATTCCTTTGCATCCGTTTTATCATTGATATCATATTTCTCATTCATTAACTCAAACACACGATCAATAGATGCGATGGACTGAACTAACACAGTAGATGAGTTGATCAATCGGCGCAGTGGACTATAAACCCGTTCCATATATCCGACAAAGGCAGCCATTGCCCCTAGTGACAAGCTATCATTGATAACAAAAAATCCAGCAAATGCAATAACTAATAATGGTGCTAAATCAGTAATTGTGTTGGTTACAGCAAAAGTTTTCGCATTCCAACTTGTATGCTCTAGCGCCTTATTAAGAAATTTCCCATTACGTTTCTCAAATTGGTCCTGCTCATAATCCTCTAAGGCAAAACTTCGAGTAACCGGAATACCCTGAACCCGCTCATGCAAGTGCCCTTGTACTTCAGCTAGAGCTTGAGAACGTTCCCTCGTTAATAGACGGAGCCTTCCATAGAAGTATTTGATCGAAAATCCGAAGAAAGGAAACAAAATAATTGCCACAATCGTTAACCAAAAATCCATCGTCATCATAATTCCAATTGCAATAGCAATCGTTACGACATCAAGCCACACATTCATTAAGCCAGTAATCACGAAATTTTTCGTTTGTTCGACATCATGTATTACCCGGGAAATGATTTCCCCGGTTTTTGTCTGAGAATAGTATTTTAAACTCAGTTTTTGTAGATGATCGAATAATCGATCCCTTACATCATAAAGGATTTTATTGCCCACCCATTGGGCTAAGTATTGTCGAAAATATTCGATAGGTGGTCTTAATAATAGGAAAACAATAAAGGATCCTCCCATTATCCATACAAGTTTAGAGATTTTTTCCTCATACGTTAGATTATGAACCCCTTGTGGATCAATAATGTCATCAATCACAAATTTCATGATCAAAGGAATTAATAAAGGGATAGCAAATTTAAACACACCGATTATTACCGTCAAAACGATTTTCCATTTGTACGGTGCAACAAATTTCATAAACTGCTTCACACTGCTCATATAATACATCTTCCTCTTGATTTATTAAGTAAATCTAAAAATTTTCCCTCATTAAACTAAAACTGCTGATTCTTATTTTTTCCTATCTCTTCAATAAAACAAGCAATCCTCATTAAAAAGTAAAAGCCTTGCTACAAAAGTAACAAGGTTTAAAACCGATACGTTAAAAATCGTTCATACCATTGATCAACAAATCCTGGGGAGAATGGCCCTTTTCTTTGGGTCACCCACCTCTTTAAATATTCAATGTTGTTATAAAGTATACGATCGAGGACAACTGGATAATTCATTTCTATTTTATGAATTTCATATTCATCTTCATCGAGCAAATCAAACGTCATATCTGGATAGATTTTCAAATCCAAATCATAGTCAATATATTTCAATGCTTCATCATCAAAAACAAATGGTGAACTAATATTGCAGTAATAATAGATACCATCATCTCGAAGCATCCCAATTACATTGAACCAATGTTTGGCATGAAAATAACAGATTGCCGGTTCCCTCGTGTACCAAGTGCGCCCATCACTCTCTGTTACAAGGGTTTTGTCATTTGCCCCGATCACAATCATTTCGGTACCTTTTAGTACTAGGCTGTTTTCCCACACACGATGCAAGTTGCCATCATGCTTATAGCTATGTATTTGTATTTTTGAGCCCGCCCTCGGAGCAACCATAAAGATAATCCTTTCTATATATTCCAATGTATGCATTTTACTTATTATATTCTTCTATTATAAAGGGATTGGGAAGAAATATAAAGTAATAGCGATTTTGAGAGAAATATGGAGAAATTCTGCACCATTAGAAAAGAGCTTCCTGGGAGAATAGGAAGCTCTTTTTAAATAGAAATGAGGGTAGGTAACTTATTTTTTGTTTTGCTGTGATTTCTGATTTTGCTGTCTTACTTGTTGAGCATCTGTTTCAGAAGCAAATTCAGTACCATATTGCCCTTGTCCTTGTGCAGCTTTTTGGTTCTGTTGCTTCACATGCTGAACGTTTGTTCCAGAAGAAGTTTGTTTAGGATTGTTGTTAGCCATCATTATCACCTCCACACTAGTTAATCTGTCCACTTAACCAAGAGTTATCCAACAGAATTAATTAGCAGTATATGGAAAAAATCCACCTAGGTGATCATGCTGTTATTTCAACAAATCCATCATTTTTTGGTGGGAAACTGGAAATGGATATTCATCCAGCTCCTCTATTGTTACAAAACGCAAACGGTCATTTTCCAGAACATCTTGTTTTGTTGAGGCAGCGTACACATCCAAATTCCATTTCAAATGAGAAAAAACATGTTTTACATTGCCTCTTTTTTCATCTAGGTCAATTTCAACCCCATATTCTTTACGCACCCAATTTTCAACGTGCAAAAGCTCTAAGTTGTCCACTGGAACCATCGGAAATTGCCATAAGTTAGCAAGCAAGCCTGACTCTGGCCTTTGTTCAATAATAACTTGACCTTTTTCATTTCTAACTAACAATGCCACATATCGCTTTACTTTCTGCTTTTTCTTTTTCGACTTTATAGGCAATTCTTCTTCGATTCCTTCTGCATATGCCCGGCAATGCTCTTGAACTGGACAAAACATGCACATTGGTGATTTCGGTGTACATATCGTTGCTCCTAAATCCATGATAGCTTGGTTAAAGGAGGAAGGGTCTTCTTTTGAAATAATTTCATACATATAATCTTCAAAAAGCTTTTTTACTTTAGCTTTACTAATATCCTCTTCAACCTTTAAAATTCGTGAAAACACACGCATGAAGTTTCCATCGACTGCAGGCTCGGGTTGATTATACGCAATGGAAAGAATCGCACCTCTTGTATAGGAACCGACCCCTTTTAAGGACCCTAACTCTTCTGGGTTATTTGGTACAACTCCATCATATTTCTCCACAACCTCACGAACAGCACTTTGCAAATTTCTTGCTCTCGAATAGTAGCCTAATCCTTCCCAGGTTTTAAGTACATCCTGTTCATCTGCTTCTGCTAAGTCGTAAACGGTTGGATATTTATCCATAAATTTATAAAAATAAGGAATAACGGTGTCTACTTTTGTCTGTTGGAGCATAATTTCTGAAACCCAAACCTTATATGGATCTTGGTCTTGTCTCCACGGCAAATCTCGTTTATTTTTTTCATACCAATCCAGTATATCTTCTTGAAATCGTGAAATGTTAAAAGATTGTAACGTATTTTCTGACATAAAATCACTTCCTCTATGGTACAATAAAAGCAACGGCACTGTGTCTTACCGGGCTTTTGCCTGTTGGCATGGAGCAATATTTTTAATACAATATGCATACAACACAATAATCCTCACGATTCAAACTAAAAAAGGAGGACAATCCATTAATGGACACAGGTACCCATGTTGTCATGGGCGTTGCACTTGCAGGCGTTGCTACGTTAGACCCTGTTGTGCAAAGCGATCCTACACTATTTAATGCCGTACTAGTTGGAACAATCGTAGGCTCACACGCCCCAGATTTTGATACCGTACTTAAATTTAGAAATAATGCGACCTATCTTCGGCATCATCGTGGGATTACCCATTCAATTCCAGCAATTATCTTATGGGGGATCATTATATCTAGTATCATCCATCTATTTGTTCCAAGTGTTAGTTATTTACACTTGTGGATGTGGACCTTTTTAGCCGTAATCATCCACGTATTTGTTGATCTATTCAATGCATATGGTACACAGGCATTTCGGCCATTTACGAACAAATGGATTGCACAAGGATTTATCAACACGTTTGACCCATATATTTTCACACTGCATTTAGCAGGAATTGGTGCTTGGCTGCTCGGAGCAAATCCAGGTTACACGTTCATTGTCATATACGCAGTAATTATACTATATTACATCAAACGCTACATTGACAAAAGAGAGATTGTGAAAAAGATTGAAGAATATTTTCCGGATGTGGAACAAATTGCCACCTCTCCAACATTAAAGCAAAATTACTGGCGTGTTGCCATCACAACAGAATCCCAATTTTATGTAGGCGTCGTTGAAAATGGCCATATTACAATCGTTGACGAATTCAATAAAATTCCATTACCCAATAATGAGCTAATAGATATTGCAAAAACAGATTCCAATATCGCTGCATTTCTTTCGTTTTCCCCTGTTTATCGCTGGGAAATCAATGAATTCGCAGACTATACTGAAGTACGTTTTATCGACCTTCGTTACCGTTCCAAAGAGCATTACCCATTCGTTGCCGTGGTGCAAATTAATGAAGACCACGAAATTATCAGTTCTTATACGGGATGGATATTCTCAGAACACAAACTACAAAGTAAATTATATGTTGGCGATAATCCAATTTAAAAGCACCCCTAGGTAAGGGTGCTTTTTATATGTTAACAATTACGGTGTCCATCCATAAGCAGACTTTGAGAAAACAACTTTATATTTTGGTCCTAACTCCTGCTTTACTTTTTCTGTCAATCTTTCCCCATGTTCATTATGCAGACGTTCTAACTCCAAACCATTAGGGACCCATTGTCCTTCATTTTTCCAGTCAATCCATCCCCCGTATTGTTGTACCCAATCCATCATTTCTTGTTTTAGACTTTTAGAAATGGCAATATCCTCTAAATTTAGATTCATTAAACACGAATTGCACCAAATGGGATCAGCTCCTATATCCGCTTCAACCCTTAATTCATTTGTTCCACAGCAAATCAATTTGTTTATCCCTCCTTATGCTAAATGCTATCCTTTCAAGTGGTTCCTCATTCCTCTATTCCTCCAAAAACATCCGATTTTCACTCGTTATGTATTCCTCTTTCCGTTATTCGTCTTCAAACACCATTATTTTAGTATTTTTCACCTGATAACGGAACATGGATTCATCTCATCCGATAAACTAGCCCTTTTCAAACAATTAACGGAACCAGAATCCACCAACGGAAACAAGTGGTCCCTCATTCCTCTATTCCTCCAAAAACACCCAATTTTCACTCGTTATGTAATCCTCTTTCCGTTATTCCTCTTCATACACCATTATTTTACTATTTTTGATCTGATAACGGAATGTAGATTCATCTCAACCGATAAACTAGCCCTTTTTAAGCAAATAACGGAACCAGAAACCACCAGCGAATTCAAGTGGTTCCTCATTCCTCTATTCCTCCAAAAACACCCAATTTTCACTTGTTATGTAATCCTCTTTCCGTTATTCGTCTTCAAACACCATTATTTTACTATTTTTGACCTGATAACGGAACCTAGATTCATCTCACCCGATAAACTGGCCCTTTTCAAGCAAATAACGGAACCAGAATCCACCAACAAAATCAAGTGGTTCCTCATTCCGTTATCTCCAAACCTCTACTCCATCAGCTCCCACAAGTTCGAAATTACATCCCCATCAACTGCAAAATAAACTCCGATAAACCCATAATACACATACCCACCTTTTAGCACAGTAAGTTGGACATTCGTTCCATCGGTTAAACGAATTGTTAACTCCCGATATTCCTCATCATTTCTCGATTCATTTAGTGGATCATTATGTTGATCCCGAACAATAGGTTTTGCCTCATTTAATTCCTCTAAAAAGCGATTTATCTCTGTCAGATCAGTAACCGGATGGTAATTATCAACACTATTGTTCCAATCCGTATAGGTTCTAAAATCAGCTGCTTCCACATTTCCAGTCATTTTTAATTTACCAAAAACATCCCTACCAGATTCAACTGTTATTCCATTAAGGTTCTCAAAAAACATTGCATAATTGTCTCCAGCATATGCCAAAATTCGAAAATCCTTGTCATATCCCTTTACTGAATAGACATCTGTTTTTCCAATTGATGAAGCAAATTCTTCGGCATAAGCATCTTGACTACTCCATTCAGAGATGTTTCCTTTCGTTGTTCCTAGTTTTTCATCAATTATATTCTTGGCATCTTGAGCATCAATTGTTGTTCTTTGCTGTGTATATATTTTTCCGTTGTAAACAATCAATCCAATCATATCTGCTGCATCTGTTGTTTCCTCAGGTAATTGCATTGCAGGGATTTGTACGCTACCGTCTTCCAGCATAACGGGACCAGTCGGACTTGTTGAATCTTTGGTAAACAAGTCATTCCATAAAGGGAAAAGTAAAATTACGAAGAACAGTCCAACTGCAACACCGATTCCACCTTTCGAAATTCCCTTCTTTCGTCTTTTCATTTCCAGCTTTGCTTGGGCAACCCCCTTTTTACTTCTTTCATGAAGTACTTTTGGGGCCTCAATGGAATTGACAATTTCTTTTATTTTCTTACTCATTCATCTCATCCCCTTTTAGCAATTCATCTCGTAACTTTCTAATTGCCCTGTACAAAATAGATTTTGCAGTACCTAAAGGTATCCTCAATGTCTCAGCAATTTCTTTGAACGTGTAATCATGATAAAACCTTAACAGTACAACACCTTTTTCATCTTCATTCAATCCATCAACTAAATCTTGAAGAGAAATCGACAATGGAATATCGTAATCATCTGAACTGATTACTTCCTCCATTTCATTATTAAGTTGAACAACCTTACTGCTTTTCTTAATAAGGTCCAATGAACAATTAATCGCAATTTTTAGTATCCATGTCTTAAAATAATCCGGATTTCGTAAGCTTTCGATTCTATTAAACGAACGATAGGCAGTTTCTTGTACAACATCCAGTGCATCGTTTTCATTCTTCACATAAATAAAAGCCATTCGATAAATCTCAAGTTCATACATTTGAAAAAGCTTCAGAAAAGCCTTGTCATTCCCTTTTTGAGCCTTCTTTATTAAGTTACGAATTGTCATTCACCCTCTCCACCGAACATCCTTCCATCTATTAGACTACAAGAAGTTGGTTTTGGCTTAAACAAATTTATTTTTATTATAAGAAAAGCGCAGAGCGCCCGCTTTGCGACGTACGGACTGGACTGAGGCGTAGGAGATAAAGGAAACACGACGACCAACGGGAGTCGATGTTGACTTATCGTACGGAGGCGAAGGAAGTCTCGCTAGTCGCAGGCGCTCGGAGCTAGACATCTCTGAAATTTTATACATTCTTATCTTTTAAAAAAAAGAGCAGCTTTTGCTAGCTCCTAATACTGATTATTAAAAAACTACCGTAATACAAAGAATAATATATCTCCTACTCATCAGAATTCTTACTGTTTTTCATCTCCTGTAATTCCCTGTAAATCTTATTAAGCGTACCTTCAATCGAAGTTAAAGC
>NZ_FQVW01000036.1 GCF_900129485.1 Ornithinibacillus halophilus | reverse complement strand
GCCTGGCTGAAGCCGTGCCCGGCGGCAAAGAAGACACTGTGAAATCGACCGAAGGAAGATTGAACAGATGTCGCCCTTGTGCTGGAAGTGAAAGCGACTGCCAGCAGTGGAAATCAACTAAGCACTAACTTTGAGTTTATAATAACTATAAAAACAATCAATCCTATGAATACCTAACATTCACAACTTGTTTGACTAAAATTGTTGGTTTTTAGATTGATTATAGTTAGTTAAGTCCCTGCTTCCTTTTAACTTACTTCACCAATACTTTCAACTCATCTACTTTATCTGTTTTTTCCCAAGGGAATTCTAAATCTGTTCTACCAAAATGTCCGTATGCAGCAGTGTCTTTATAAATTGGTCTTTGTAGGTCTAGCATACGAATAATCCCTGCAGGACGTAAATCAAATAATTCGCGAACTTTTTCAACCAAAGCCTCTTCACTAACTACTCCTGTACCGAACGTATTAATAGCAATGGAAACGGGTTCAGCCACACCAATAGCGTAGGCCAATTGCACTTCACATGACTTCGCAAGTCCGGCTGCTACAATGTTTTTAGCTACATAGCGAGCTGCGTATGCTGCAGAACGATCTACTTTTGTAGCATCTTTTCCACTGAACGCTCCACCACCATGACGTGCATAACCACCGTACGTATCAACAATGATTTTTCTACCAGTAAGACCAGCATCTCCCTGTGGTCCACCAATTACAAAACGGCCAGTTGGATTTATAAAGTATTTAGTCTGATCATCTAACAAATTTTCAGGAACGATATTCTTAATGACATGCTCCATTAAATCTTTTTCAATTTGTTCTAAAGTAATATCCTGGTGATGCTGAGTAGAAATTACGATTGTATCAACTCGTTGCGGAATATCATTTTCATCATATTCAATGGTTACTTGTGTTTTTCCATCCGGGCGTAAATATGGAAGTATTTCATTTTTACGCACATCTGCTAATCGTTTTGAAAGTTTATGTGCTAAGGAAATTGGTAATGGCATTAATTCCTCTGTTTCATCACATGCAAAACCAAACATTAATCCTTGGTCACCAGCACCAATAGCAGAAATCTCTTTATCGGTCATTTTTCCTTGTCTAGCTTCTAGCGCTGTATCAACACCACTAGCTATGTCAGGTGATTGTTCATCAATTGCAGTTAATACGGCACATGTTTCAGCATCAAAACCATATTTTGCACGGGTATAACCAATATCTTTAATGGTCTGTCTAACAATTGCAGGAATATCAACATACGTACTAGTAGATATTTCTCCAGCAACTAATACAAGACCAGTTGTAACTGTAGTTTCACATGCAACACGTGCATCAGGATCTTTCTTTAAAATTTCATCTAGAATTGCATCAGAGATTTGATCACAAATTTTGTCTGGATGCCCTTCTGTTACTGATTCAGAAGTAAATAAACGACGATTTTTAGCCATATGGCTAAATCCTCCCTTTAAATTTTGGTACGGAACTCTGTTTCTATCAGTATTATATCCTAAGAACAAAAGCTTTAAGCTTAATTGAGAATTTAGTATCAGAATTTAGGAACAAACTGCTATTATTTTATGATACAAAATAAAAAAGCCCTTCCTACAATCATGAGGAAAGGAATGTGGCCTTTCGCTCTTATTGTTCAAGGAAATATCCTTGCATCAGGTTAGCACCTTTTCACCTTATGTGATGGTTGCTGGGTTTCATAGGGTCCGTCCCTCCACCGACTCTGAATAAGAGAGTATCCGCTCAACGTTTAGATTATCGAAAAGGATTAGTTATGTCAAATGATTACGTGATATTGTCACAAGTTATCCATTTATACCTTTAGAATATTAAATCCTCATTTAAATTGTTCCTCTTTCCATTTAAAAGACTTACTTTTAATCACCATCTTTCAACCAAACTAATAACATATAATTTATAACTACTTTTTCTAAAGCAATTCGATTAATAATCTAGTTAATTAGTATCTTTTTACCACTTAAATTTCATCTGAAATTAGTTCTTGTACATTCTAATACATATACGTTAAACTAGCATATATGAAAACGCTTTAATCAGTGTGTAGACAGCTCTTATTTTCGGTCTAGAGGAGCGAGGATTTTATTTATGAAGGTTAGGTGATGCTTATTGATTACATATTTGTCACGCTTTTGACATAGGTCTAATAAAATAAATTTATAATTAGTATGGACTAATTAAAATAATGTGTTATACTAATAAACAAATAGGACATGTAACTTTTATTCATAATTTAAAGGTGAAACGATCCCAAAATTTCTGCTAAAGGTAGGTATGATATCGCTATGGAAACGATAGAACAGTCTTCATTATTGAAAGATTTATTATCACATCATCAAGTACAGAATAACCTATCTGTACCTCAATTGGTTGAAAAAATTTTATCTCGAAAAGAAGGTATCTTAACATCAACTGGTGCCGTTACAGCGACTACGGGAAAATATACTGGCCGTTCTCCTAATGATAAATTTATTGTTCGTGATGAAACATGTGAAGAATCGATCGATTGGGGTTCAGTTAATCAACCAATTGATGAAGCTACTTTTGATAGATTGTACAAAAAAGTAGTAACTTATTTATTAGACAAAGAAGAGTTATTTGTATTTAACGGCTTTGCTGGTGCAGATAAAAAGCAAGAACTTCCATTACAAGTAATTAACGAATTTGCTTGGCATAATTTATTTGCAAAACAATTATTTATCCGACCAACAGAAGATGAGCTTGCCAATCATCAGCCAGGATTTACCGTAATTTCAGCACCAACTTTCAAAGCTGATCCTGTATTGGATGGTACAAATTCTGAAGCATTTGTAATGATTTCATTCAAACAGCGAGTAGTCCTCATAGGTGGAACAGAATATGCTGGTGAAATTAAAAAATCTATCTTTTCAGTGATGAATTACTTACTACCTAAAAATAATGTTCTTTCTATGCATTGTTCTGCAAACGTTGGGAATGAAGGGGATGTCGCTCTCTTCTTCGGTCTTTCCGGCACAGGTAAAACAACGCTTTCTGCCGATCCATATCGTCGCTTAATTGGTGATGATGAACATGGATGGGGTTCTAATGGGGTTTTCAACATTGAGGGTGGATGTTATGCAAAATGTGTTAATCTCTCTCATGAGAAAGAACCACAAATCTTTGATGCAATTCGCTTTGGTTCTGTTTTAGAAAACGTTGTGTTAGATGATCAAACTAGATTACCAGATTACGATGATACGTCATTAACGGAAAACACACGTGCTGCTTATCCGTTAGAGAATATTGATAATATTGTTTCTCCAAGTGTTGCGGGGCATCCTAACACTATCATTTTCTTAACAGCTGATGCTTCCGGTACCCTGCCACCAATTAGTAAATTGACTAAAGAACAAGCTATGTATCACTTCTTAAGTGGATACACAAGTAAATTAGCAGGTACAGAAAGAGGAGTAACTAAACCCGAGGCTACGTTTTCTGCTTGCTTTGGTTCTCCATTCTTACCTTTAACACCTGCAACTTATGCGAAGATGCTTGGTGAAAAAATCGACCAATACGATTCCAATGTATTTTTGGTCAACACTGGTTGGACTGGTGGTCATTATGGTGAAGGCCAACGTATGAAGCTTTCTTATACTCGTGCGATGGTGCACGCAGCTTTAGAAGGAGAGCTTAACAACATTGAAACGAAAACTGATGAAATATTTGGTTTAGCTATTCCTTCCCATGTTCCTGGTGTTCCTGATGAGGTTTTAACACCGAAACAAACATGGAGTGATAAAGAAGCATATGATCGCGAAGCAAAAGCTTTAGCAGTTAAATTCCATGAGAACTTCAATAAGTTTTCAGAAGTAAATGAAGACATTCTTCAGGCTGGTCCATTGTATCGACCATAATTAATGTTGTTACCTCATCCCAAGAGGGTTTTAAATATCTGAAAGTACATTGTAAGTATTAAGTCTACCTATGTTGGTTAATACCAACAGAACGACCTCTACATTTAGAGGTCGTTTTTTTATTCATTAAAAATCTTCATTCTCCTACTCCATACTTCAAATAATTTCTTTTTCAGAAACTAGGCATTCACACATTTTTTACCCTGGCATAATATGTTTTCGTATAGAGATACATTAAAATTGGCTTTGTTTCGCTATATACTGTCAAATCTTTTAAGGAAAGGAATGAATTTCATGAGAAAAGCTTCGTTTTTAGTTTTGTTCTCGTCACTACTTATCGTACTTCTTGCAGCATGTAGTTCAGATTCCGATGAAACAACTTCTATAAACATAGGTGAGGTAACCCGTTCAGTATTTTATACACCACAATATGTTGCTTTAGAAAAGGGATTTTTTGAAGATGAGGGCTTAGATGTTGAACTGCAAACAACCTGGGGTGGTGACACCACTATGACAGCTCTATTATCGGACGGGATTGATGTTGCCTTAGTTGGAGCTGAAACGTCAATCTACGTTTACGCCCAAGATTCAAACGACTATGCAGTAAATTTTGCCCAATTAACACAAACAGATGGAACGTTTCTAGTATCTAAGGAAAACGTAGAGAACTTTGAATGGGAGGATTTAAAAGATAGTAACTTCCTTGGTCAACGTAAAGGTGGAATGCCACAGATGGTTGGGGAATTTGTGTTAAAACAACACGGAATTGACCCACATAATGATTTAAATTTATCCCAAAATATTGACTTTGCAAATATACCGAGTGCTTTTGCAACAGGTGATTATGAGTACGTTCAACTTTTTGAACCAACAGCTAGTGTTTTTGAAAAAGAAGGAAATGGTCATGTAATTGCATCATTCGGTGAAGAATCTGGTCATGTGCCATACACCGTATTTATGGCAAAACAAAGCTATTTTGAAGATAATCCAGAAAATGTCAAAGCATTTACTAGAGCTATTTATCAAGCTCAACAATGGGTGGAGGATGCAGACCCAGAAGAAATTGCTGAAGTTGTTCAACCATACTTTGACGATGTAGAGTTAGATATTTTAACTTCTTCCATCGAGCGTTATAAAAATCAAGGATCATTTGCAACAGACCCAATTCTAGATGAAGAAGAATGGAACAACTTAAAAAATATTATGGATGAAGCAGGAGAATTACCTGAAGACGTACCATATGAAGACGTTGTTAACACCGACATTGCCGAAGAAATTATGAATGAATAAGGAGGAAATGCATTGTCTTTTCTAACCTTAGAACATGTGTCACATCAGTATTTTTCAACAAAGGGATACACTAAAGCATTGGATAATATATCATTTTCCGTCAATGAAGGTGAATTCATCTCACTCTTAGGTCCAAGTGGTTGTGGAAAATCAACGATCCTATCCATAATAGCAGGGATTATGCAACACACTTCAGGCAATGTAAAACTTGATAATCAACCAATTGAAAACTCTGAACTAGCAATCGGTTATATGCTTCAGCAAGATTATCTCTTTCCATGGAAAACCATTATTGACAATATCTTATTAGGACCAAAAATTCAAAAAAATGAATCCACTGAAATGCACGATAAAGCTCTTTTATTATTAGATGAAGTAGGTATTCCTCATGTTGCTAATAATTATCCTAGTTCTTTATCTGGTGGTATGCGACAACGGGTGGCCCTTGTGCGAACATTAATTACAGATCCTAAAGTATTGCTGCTCGATGAACCTTTTTCAGCACTTGATTATCAAACTAAATTAAAGCTTGAAAACTTGGTCTTTGAACTCCTACATGCTTACAATAAAACAGCCGTTTTAGTTACTCATGATATTGGAGAGGCCATTTCAATGAGTGATCGTATTGTCGTAATGGACTCAAACCCCGGCTCCATAAAAAAGATATTCGATGTGCCTATTGAATTAAGAAATGAATTACCTTTCCATGTTAGACGTCACCCAAAATACCAAATCATTTTTGATAAGGTATGGGAGGAGTTAAACGAAGATGAAACATCTCCAGTATAAAATAAAAAAGGGGTTGGATAGCATATGACAGAAAAATCCGATCAACGCCTCTTTGATAACTATATTAACAATCTCAAAAGAGAGAAAAAAATAGTCTTTACTTGGCAAATAATTATCCTAATTGGTTTCTTTGCATTTTGGGAGATATTTAGTAGATTACGTTGGATTGACCCATTAATTTTCAGTTCACCTACTCGGGTATACGACTCATTAGTGACCAGGTTTTCTGATGGTTCTATGTTAATTCATTTACAAGTAACCTTGTTTGAGACAGTACTTGGTTTTATTATTGGAACAGCACTTGGTATTTTAATTGCGATTGCCCTTTGGTCTTCGGCTCGCTTTTCAAAAATTATGGATCCCTATCTAGTAATATTGAACGCGATGCCTAAAGTGGCTCTGGGACCTATTATTATCGTAGCACTTGGTCCTGGATACTTCTCCATTATTGCAATGGGTGCCATTATTTCTGTGATTATCACGACACTCGTAGTCTACTCAGGATTTAAAGAAGTAGACCCGAACTATGAAAAAGTTTTACGTAGTTTTGGTGCAACTAGGTGGCAATGTTTTAAAGAAGCCGTTTTTCCAGCAACGCTACCAGTGATGATTTCAACTTTGAAAGTGAATGTAGGTCTATCGTGGGTTGGGGTAATTGTTGGAGAATTTTTAGTATCTAAAGAAGGTTTGGGGTATTTAATAGTTTATGGATTCCAGGTATTTGATTTTACGTTAGTTATGTCAAGTCTGATATTGATTGCGGTATTTGCAGCTATTATGTACAAAGTCGTGGAAAAAGTAGAAACATGGTTGATCAAACATACGGGGTAATTAGATAAGAGCTCGATGTTATAGTTTTGTTGAATTAGGCTTCGGCATGGCAAAAATATTAAGATGGATATATTAAGAAGGTTGTCTGGTTTCCATTCTAATCAACTTTTTATTTGTAGAGATAAAATTAGTTAGTCAACCAGCGAAAGAAATACACGTAGACTCCTGTGGGAACAAAGGCATCGGTGAGACCCCGGAGAGCAACGAGCATATCTTCTGCCGAGTAAGCTACGAGTTGCGAGGAGCAATACTTCTCTGAACAACTAACGCGACGAGCATGTGGCTCGAGGAGGCTCACCAGCCGCCCACGGAAAGCGAAGTGTATTTCTGTAGCGACGGAGTTTATTGAAACATTTTTTGTCGAACTTTAACTCTCTACACTTTCTACCCTCTTTAGCCTCATTCTTATTTGTTTAGTAATTTCTTCATGGAATGAGTTAAGACGTCATCTTTCATGATAAAACTATATGCATGATGCTCTTTTACATTCCCTGGTATTTCTTCTAATAATACTGGTCCTTCTGTTTCAAAATAATGCTGTTGATACTCAATCTCTTGTATCTTTGCAAAATATACATTTTTAATAACCTCATCACTTTTTCCAGCAACATGGTATTGTCCAACATATCGAATTGAATCCACAATTCCACCTGTTTCTTCTTTCACTTCTCTAATTGCTGCATCTTCTGCTGTTTCCCCTACTTCTACTTTTCCACCCGGAAATTCCAATCCTCTTTCTTTATGCTTCGTTAATAACCATTGATTTTTGTATTGACAGATAACCCAGACATGCTTGGGTTGTTGTGAAAATGGATGATCATTAAATGAGAACTTTACTTCGTTATGATAATAATCTTTAAATTTATACATGTTGTCCAGCTACCTTTAATTTGGATATGTGATATTTGTTATTTTCCAACCTTTATTTGTATACGTGAATGTTAATTCAATCGTATAATCACCAAAGAACTCCGATTCATTAAATTGATTAATCTTGACTTGACCATCTTCTATTTGTTTCATGTCGTAGTCTTTATCTTTAACAAACCATGCCGGAGTTTCAGTTGGGACAATATATAGATTACCATTTTTTTCTTTGAAATAAAAATCAACGAACGGTTTTGCTACTTCTTTAGAAGCAATCTTTTCAAATTCTTCTAGTAACTCGTCCTTTGAATCATAATGGACAACTTGATAATCTTCATATAAATCTTGAACAATCAAATTCATAAATTGGGTTGTTAATTCAACAATAGTGTCATGTGAAGGAGTAGTTTCTAGTTGTGTGTCTACAGTGGATGTGTTATGTATAATCTCTTTATCTACTATTGACGGAAGTTTTTTCTCCTCAGCGTTTACAGAAGGGTGTTTTTCATTGCTTAGGACAGAGCTATCTAGTGAAGTAAATAAAATAATAACAATTCCTAGAACACTTGTACAAATTAAACCTGCAATCAAACGACGCATAAATAGCCCCCTCATTATTTCTTCTTTAGTATAACTATTCCCACTTTCTACATCACTCTAAACATAGAAGAAGTTCATAATTATTCGTTATACCCAAAGTTCGGAAATAGCCCTTTCTAAAAAAATGGAATAAGATTCTTGCATCTTATTCCTAGATGGTATTACATATGATTGTCTCCTAATATGACAATACTTTCAATGAATTCTTTTGTCGAATTATCACCTAAATCATGAATCATTTGAAAGGCTTCTGTTAATCCTTGATCATAATCATCGTTTGATGCATCTTTATGGTATGGCATTATCGGGACATGTGCTCTGAAAAAAGTTCTTGTAAGTGCGCTATCCATATGATTCATTATATTCCTTAAATCTGCAACTTCTTCATCTGTAGCGTGAATAATGTAGGAATCATTATTATCATATTTAATTTGTGAAATTTCCAATGAGGCAAGGTTAACATAGTATTTTTTCTTTTCCATAAAAAAACACCTCCAAACTTAGTTTGGCACTAAGTCTAAGAAGCATGTATAAAAACTGTAAGATCAATAAAAAAGAATGCCTCTTCTCAAGACATTCTTGGAAATTTAAATTAAACTCGATTAGCGAAAATGCAACGTCCTCTTCCATGTGGAATACACATAGGTGTTCCAAACATTGGATCGTACATAACATCACATTTCATTTGGAAAACTTCTTGGACTAACTTACAAGTGATAATTTCTTCAGGCTTGCCTTGTGCAAATACCTTTTTGTCTTTTATAGAAACAATGTGGTGTGCATATCGACAAGCTAAATTTATATCATGCAATACCATAACAATAGTACGGCCTTCTTTTTCATTTAGTTCAAATAATAAATCTAACACTTCGATTTGATGCGTTAAATCTAAATAAGTTGTTGGTTCATCTAAGAGTATTAAGTCAGTATCTTGAGCGAGTGTCATCGCTATCCATGCTCTTTGCCTTTGGCCACCAGAAAGAGAATCGACTGATCTATCCTGTAAGTCAGAAATGTTTGTAACCTCTAAAGCATGATTAACAGCTTCTTCGTCCTCTTTTGACCACTGCTTTAGGAAACCACGATAAGGATGTCTACCCTGCTTTACTAGTTCTTTAACCGTCAATCCTTCAGGAGTTGTTGGACTCTGTGGTAGAATTGCAAGCTTTTGGGCAACTTCCTTCGTTGGCATTTTTGCAATTTCTTCACCATTCAAGATAACTTCCCCAGACTTAGGTTTCATCAATCTTGCTAAGGAACGCAGTAGTGTTGACTTACCACAGCCATTCCCTCCAATTAAAACAGTTATTTCACCTTTTGGTATGGTTATATTCAATTCATCAATAATAATGGATTCCCCGTAGCCTAGAGTTAAATCCTTCGCCGTTAATGTTTGCATTGGAAATCTCTCCCCCTACATCGTACTTCAAAAAACACATATTTACATATACATATGTTAATCTCCACACGAAATAACTATCTCTAGTTTATTTCCTTTTTATCATTTGGTCAATGATAATCGTTTTCATTAGGGAAGGTTTTTTTACTCAACAATAACAGATAGAATGTCATCAATCGTTTTCTTTGAAGCAATTATTCCCTTATTAGTCCAATTACTTGGGTCATTTAAAATATAAATGTTGTCATTTTTAAATGCAGGGGTGCTTTTCCACACAGAACTATTTTCTAATGTTTCTAATCCTTGTTCCCCTTCCAACGCCAATAAGAAAACATGATCCGCATCGAGTTCGGATAGCTTTTCAATGGAAATTGGATTCCACTGTACATCTGCTTCACCTAAATTTTTTACTAATTCAGGAACGTTCATACCTAATTCGGAATAAAAGACTTCTGCACTATGTCGATTTTCTTCAAAGATATAGAACTGATCTCCTGCAACCCATATTGCAGCTACAGTTTCGTCTCCAAGAGCTTCTAAAATTTGTTTTTTAGCATCTGCTACTTTCTCATCATAATCAGATAAAACTTTTTCTGCTTCATCTTCCTTACCCAACAATTTCCCAAAGACTTCTATCTGTTTTTTCCAATTTGCTGTGGTCTCTGCTGTCATTACATAAGTGTCAGCTATTTTGTTATAATCATCATATGTTCCTTCATAGCTATCCAAGCCATTCTCTAAGATAATTAAATCAGGCTCATGACTTAGTACCTGTTCCATTGGCATATTCCATTCAATCTTTGGTACATCACTTAAATCTTTTTCCAGATAATCTTGT
Organism: Ornithinibacillus halophilus; assembly: GCF_900129485.1. Classification (GTDB taxonomy): domain Bacteria; phylum Bacillota; class Bacilli; order Bacillales; family Amphibacillaceae; genus Ornithinibacillus; species Ornithinibacillus halophilus. Next base: position 23,044 of record NZ_FQVW01000036.1, on the reverse strand, counting down.
ACCATTTGACCAATAGCCCATTTTGCAACTGGAGTAACTCCTAAAGCTAATAATGCATCTTCATGATATGGTGCCAACACTCTTTCAGAAGTAGTTGGAATAGTGACTTTCCCCATTTCTGATTCGAGAGTAACTTCTTCTGGGCTAGTATTATTATCACCATTATTTTGTGTATCATTATTTTCAGGAGTGTCTTCATTACCACATGCAGAAATAAAAAGTACTATTACAGTTAACATGGTTAATAATACAGAATTTCTTACTATTTTACTCATATGTATTCCTCCTATATGTTATAATTATTTAACATATACGGTAATGATAATCATTTTCAATTAGAAAGTCAATTTCTTTTTAGTATACATGAACTTATTAAAACTCATTAGCATTTATATCACATTTTATTACTTATTAGAAATAGGAGTCATTATGTTAAGTACAATTATCCACTCAAGAAAATTAAAAACTCTCATAAACGTTATTGCATTTATTTTGATAGTAGTAGCTATTGGTTTCTCAATATCTTTTGGTGCGGTTGATATTGAGATTAAAACGGTTTGGCAAGCACTTTTCAATTTCGATTCAACTATAACACAACACTTAGTAATTCAAGAACATAGACTTCCAAGAGCAATTTCAGCTGCATTAGTAGGAGCTTTCCTAGCTGTATCTGGGGCATTAATGCAAGGAATGACGAGAAATCCTCTTGCTTCTCCTTCCATCATGGGGGTAACTGATGGGGCGGCATTTGCTTTAGTAATTGCTTTAGCATTTTCCCCTACAGTAACTGGGGCTGGTTCAACAATAGCTTCTTTTATAGGAGCAGGAATTGCTGTAGTTATAGTATTTGTTATTGGTACCCTTTCAACTGGTGGACTTACACCTGTAAAATTAGCACTTGCAGGGGTTGCTATTGGTACCATGCTTCGATCAATTTCATCCATGATTTCCTTACATTTCCAGCTTGAAAAAGAAATGGGATTTTGGCTTGCAGGTGGACTTTCAGGAACTGATTGGGATGCAGTATACATATTACTAATTTCAGGTTTAGTAGGTCTGATTTTAGCTTTATCAATTTCTAAGTCAATTACTACACTTAGCCTCGGTGATGATGTTGCTACAGGATTAGGGCAAAATAATTTTCTCATCAAGTTTCTCAGTATACTTGCTGTTCTTATCTTAACAGGAGCAGCTGTTTCGATAGCAGGTGCTGTAGGTTTCGTTGGGCTAATAGTTCCACATATAGCTCGGTTTGTAATGGGAACAGATTACCGTTGGATTATCCCATCATCAGCAATATTTGGTGCACTACTTCTTGTATTATCCGATGTTGCTTCTAGAATGGTAAATGCACCATTCGAAACTCCTGTTGGTGCTATAACTTCTATTATCGGTGTTCCATTCTTTCTTTACTTAGCACGTAAGAGTGGAGGTACAAAATAATGAATTATAATGAGGAGAGAAAAAGAAGAAAATTTTACAGCATTTTTATTTTATTAGTTTTATTATTGATAGGAACAATCTTTTTAAGTTTAAGTATTGGAATTATTAAGCTATCACCATTTGATGTAATAAGAACAATTTTTCAGCAAGGTACACAAATGCAAGAACTTGTCCTTTTTGATTTTCGATTACCAGGAATACTATTGGCTTTATTAATTGGTGCCGGTTTAGCAGTATCAGGAGCTATTCTTCAGGGCATTACACAAAATGAACTTGCAGACCCTGGTATTCTAGGAATTAATACCGGAGCTGGGCTTGCAGTAGTTTTATTTATATATTTCTTCCAAGATACATTCCCAGTGTCTGGGTTACTTTCTACTTTTGTCATGCCATTATTTGCACTAATTGGTGCACTTACGGCTGCAATAATCATATATGCTTTAGCATGGAAAAAAGGTGTAGACAGTATTCGACTCATATTAGTCGGGATCGGGATAAACGCCGGATTCAGTGCTTTGTTAGTTATTTTTCAATTAAAAATGGATCCACAAAATTATAGACAAGCGACAGTTTGGCTTACAGGAGACATTTGGAGTGCTAATTGGAATTTTGTACTTGCTTTACTTCCTTGGCTTGTACTATTAATCCCAATTGCGCTTCATAAAGCATCAACGCTAAACGTCCTAAGAATGGGAGATGATGTTGCTTCTGGGTTAGGATCGGCTGTGGAAAAAGAAAGAAGAAACCTATTACTTATTGCAGTTGCACTTGCAGGGGCATCCGTTGCAGCAGGAGGAGCCATAGCATTCCTAGGTTTGGTAGTACCTCATATTACTAGAAAGCTAATAGGACCACTACATCAATATATTATTCCCATTTCTGCACTAATAGGTGCTGTACTACTAATAGGTGCAGATACAATAGGTAAAAATATCTTAGCACCCACAGAAATCCCAGTAGGAATTATTGTTTCAATTATTAGTGCACCATATTTCGTTTATTTACTAATGAAGACTAAATAGATTTAGGGAGGCCTCATACATGGACAAAAATATTGAACTATATGACATAACAATTATAGGCGGTGGTCCCATCGGCCTTTTTACTGCATTCTATAGTGGTATGCGTGAGATGAAAACAAAAATCATTGAATTCCTTCCTTTTTTAGGTGGAAAGGTACCGTATTTCTACCCTGAAAAAATTATACGTGATGTTGGTGGTATTCCCCACATCACTGGGGAAAAGTTTACCGAAGATTTAATCAAGCAAGCTAAAACTTTCAATCCTACAATTGTGTTGGAGCAGAGAATTACAGGACTAGAAAAACTTCCTGATGGAACGTTTCTATTAACCAGTAGTGGTGGAGACATACACCATACCAAAACTGTTATATTGGCAACTGGATTTGGTACTCTCCAATCTGTAAAACTTAACTTAGAGAACGCGGAAGTATATGAGGGAAAAAGCCTGCATTACCATATACATAAGTTAAATAGTTATAAAGGAAAACATGTGATAATTTCAGGTGGTGGAAATTCAGCAATTGATTGGGCAAATGAACTAGAGTCCATTGCTGATAGTGTCACTTTGGTGTACAGGAAAGAAGATTTCAAAGGAATCGAAAGCAATATTACAAAAATGAAAAATTCCAATGTCCAAATTTTGAATCCGTACGAACTTGTTAAACTAAATGGAGCTAATAAGCAGTTAACAAGTGTTGTAGTACAAGAAACTAATGGAGGAAAAATTAAGGAATTACCTGCTGATAACCTTATCGTTAGCCATGGTTTTGTAATCGATTTAGGACCTATTGCTGATTGGGGAATGCAAATGCGTGACGGGGCTATTGAGGTCGACCACAACATGTCTACATCAATAGATGGAGTATTCGCTGTTGGTGATATTGCGAATTACGCTAGTAAACTACAACTTATAGCTGGAGGTTTTAATGAAGGCCCCATTGCAGTTAATAATGCGAAGTTACATATTACACCTGACCATGAACTTAAAAATATCTATTCCACTAACTACGAACCATTGATTAAAGAATGACAAAAAGCTGACTGGGACATAAGTTTCAGTCAGCTTTTATCATTTATTTAATATAGTTAATTAATTCACTTCTAACAAGCTTATTAGAAGCATTTCTAGGTAGACTCTCTACAAAATAAATTTCCTTTGGAACCTTATATCCTGCAAGTCGTTCCTTTGCATAGGCTAGGATCTCGTCTTTTGTAATAGTTGCTTTAGGAACAATAACTGCTATTGGGGTCTGTCCCCAGGTTTCATTCTCTATCCCAGTTACGCCAACCTCTTTTATTTGTTCCATGCCTGAAAGGATACTTTCTATTTCTGAAGGATATATATTTTCTCCTCCTGAGATAATAAGATCTTTTCTCCTATCAACAACATATAAAAAGCCTTCACCATCTAGGTACCCTAAGTCTCCAGTTGCTAACCATCCATCTTGAATTTTTTCCTTAGTGTCTTCAACTTTATTGAAATAAGAAGTAGTTACCATTGGTCCTTTTACATAAATTTCTCCTACTTGATCGCTATCAGGTTGATTAATTTTCAATTGTGCTGGTAATAAAGGTTTTCCTGCTGAACCTATTTTATTTAATGCATCTGTAGCACTTAATGTTGCTATTTGTGAGGTAGTTTCTGTCAAACCATAGGATTGAAAAACAGGTACATTTTTTTCTTTTGCCTTTTCCAATAAAGGCTTAGGAGCAGGTCCACCACCCAATAACATACAACGAAAATCACTAGGATAACCATCTTCATCGACTAATTCCAATAACCGCTGAACCATAACAGTTACAACAGAAGCAATCGTAATCCCTTTTTCCATTATCGCTTCGTGCACCTTTTGAGTATCAAATTGTTCCATTAAATATACACTCATGCCATAGATAACACTCTTTATATAAATTGAAAAACCACCGATATGGAATATAGGTAATGTAGCGAGCCATTTATCTTTCTTATCTAATCCAAGATTTAACACAGAACCGATTGCACTCCACCAATGATTCCCATAAGTATGAGTAACTCCTTTTGGAAAGCCTGTAGTACCTGATGTATACATGATAGTAAAAACCTCATCCAATTGCAGTTCCTCTTGGAGGGTTACGAATTGTTCTTCGTATTCAAGAACGGATAGAAATGTTTCTAGCTTTTGGAGGGTTAACTTACGTGCTTTTGGTAAAAGTCCGTCATTAGTAACTATTAAAGATATATTGGCATCATCAACTTGATATTGCAATTCATCTGGTGTTAATCGAGTATTTAATAACACACCAACAGCGCCTATATAACTTAGAGCATGGATAGCAATCACCAATTTTAATTCATTAGTAGATAATAATCCAACGTGATCTCCTTTTTTCACCCCAACATTTGTTAATTTTTTTGCAAAAGACTGACTCTTTTCTTGAAGTGAACGAAAAGTAATCACAGTACCATCTTCATGTTCTATTGCTGTGTGGTGAGGTATTAAATTTGCTTGTTTGTTAAGCCAATGTGGAATAACAGTCATAATGCATGTCCCCTTTCTTGAAAGGAAAAAACCTTTGCTAGCAAGTAGCAAAGGGATTATCCGGTTACTTTATAAATTTTATGGGAAGCGAGGGAACTGATCAAAGTCAGGTTTTCTCTTCTCTTTAAATGCATCTCTACCTTCTTTTGCTTCATCAGTAGTGTAATATAGAAGTGTTGCGTCTCCCCCCATTTGTTGAAGACCCGCAAGACCATCAGTATCAGCATTAAAGGAAGCTTTTAAGAAGCGAAGAGCTGTCGGTGATTTCTCTAAAATTTCTTCACACCACTGAACTGTTTCTTCTTCCAATTTTTCAAGAGGAACAACAGTATTAACTAGTCCCATTTCATATGCTTCATCTGCATTATATTGACGGCATAAGAACCAAATTTCACGAGCACGTTTATGTCCTACCATACGTGCAAGTAGTCCAGCACCATAACCGGCATCAAAACTTCCAACTTTTGGTCCAGTTTGGCCAAAGATAGCATTATCAGCAGCAATAGTTAAGTCACAGACAACATGTAATACATGACCGCCACCAATAGCATAACCTGAAACCATCGCAATTACTGGTTTTGGAATCGTACGGATTAAACGTTGTAAATCTAATACATTTAAGCGAGGTACTTGGTCACTACCTACGTAGCCACCATGTCCACGGACTGATTGGTCCCCACCAGAACAGAATGCTTTATCTCCTGCACCAGCAAGTACAATAACCCCAACACTAGAGTCATCACGAGCATCAGCAAAAGCATCAATCATTTCATTTACCGTTAATGGAGTAAAGGCATTTCTTTTTTCAGGACGATTAATAGTAACCTTCGCAATTCCATTATATTTTTCATAAATTATTTCTTCATATTCTCTAACTTTTTCCCATTGAACTGTCATAATTTCCTCCTTGTAGTACATTATGTATTTACGGACTCTATTTCACTACCTAAAATAAACTCCGTTACTATTTTACCAAACATTTCAGATTGTTCCACATGAATTGCATGTCCTGCCTTTTTTACAGTCCTTAATTCACTATTAGGAAGTTCTCTATTCATTCTAGTATTTATAGTAACAAACTTTGTATCCAAATCTCCAGCTAGGAGTAGAACTTTTGTTGATAAATTCGATAATTTATCCCACCAACTAGGCTGACTACCCGTTCCCATAAACCTCAAGGATGTAGCTAATCCTTTTTCCGATTGGCTTAATCGCTCATCTCTAATTTGTTGTTGGATGTGGGTAGGTAAACGCTTTTGAGTCTCAAACAAAGGAATGTTCTCCCAAAAATCAACAAAGGATTTTATTCCTTCTCGCTCTATTTTTTGAGCCAGTTTTTCATCTCTTCTAATTCTATCCTTTTGTTCTGATTCTATTTCTAAACCTGGGGAAGCACTCTCAAGGATTAGTGATTGAACCATATTTGGGTACAGCATCGTAAATGAGAGCGCTGTACGACCTCCCATAGAATACCCTACTAAATGAAATTTATCAATGCTGAGCTTTTTAAATAGAATCGATAAATCATTGCAGCACTCTTCCATTGTTTTTGGTATAGAACCACTTGTTTTACCATGGCCTGGCAAGTCTATGGCTATAATTTGAAAACAGTCACTCCACTTGGTGATAAAATCAGACCAAGTTTTAGTACTACCAGTAAATCCATGTAGCATCACAACCGGGTCTCCAGTTCCGTTCACTTCATACCAGTAGTTTGTCCCATTTATTTCACAATTCATTTCATCACCGTATTTATAATTTCTTCTTGGATTTGTGTCCATAAATCCCGATGCCAAGTAACATTTTCTGAACGATCGGTTTTCACCTCAATAACGGATAATCCTTTTTCCTGATAGCTTTCTTTTAATACATTATGCAGCTCTTCTTCCTTACTAGCCGAATGATAAGATCCTCCATACATGTTTACTGCATGCTTAAAATCGATGTCTACTGGCGTGCCGAACAAGGATTCAAAATGCTTTTCTTCCTTGGCTTGTGGAAGGAAGGAAAAAATTCCCCCACCATTATTATTAATTAGCAATATCGTTAGATCGATGTTGTAATGTTTAGCAGCCAATAAACCATTCATGTCATGATAAAATGACAAATCACCTAGCAGTAACGTAACAGGCTTTCCAGAGACCGCTGCCCCTACTCCACTTGATATCATTCCGTCAATTCCATTCGCTCCACGATTTGCTAATACGTTTATTTTTCGTTCGGTTCCCATAAAGAAGGTATCAACATCTCGCACCGCCATACTATTTCCAACGTACAAACTACTTTCATGTGGTAATACATTTAATAAAGTACGTACTGCTTCACCTTCAGTTAGTGATTGCTCTTTTTGGGTATTGGAAAGAATTTTTTTCGTTATATGATTCATATGACACCAATCTTCTAGCCAATTTGGATCGGTCTCTACTGTAACATTAGCTTCAAGTAAATCAGAGCATAATTGTATCGAATCTGCAAAAATAAACTCAGTTTGGTGATTCGTAGGTTCACGATATCCACTATTTTCTTCCACCACAAAATGAAGGGCTTGTTGATTTTCCTGAACGTAAAAAAGATACGCCTTAGAAACTGGCATTGCCCCAAATCGAATCAGATAATCATATTGAAGATAATGCCGTATATCTTCGTGTCGTAGAAAGGCATCATATCCTTCAATAATATTGTCCTTATTATGTTCACCAGAGCGCACCTGTGACAATGGATCAGATAAAACAGGAATTCCCCATTGCTTGGCAAGTAACGTAACAGCCTCTCCTAAATCAGGATCTATTTGTGGCCCACAAACGATTAACCCTTTTTGTTTAGACTGTAGAAGCTGAACTAATTGCTTCACATTACTATCAGGTATTTTTTTGTATCCATCAATTTGAAAATAATTCGTACTTGTTTGATTCCCCCATAGATTTTCCAACGAAAAATCAGGAACGAGTGGTTCTCTGAATGGAAAGTTTAAATGAACAGGACCTGAATTTCCTTCCATTGCAACATTGATAGCTCTGGCTGCTTTACTCCGTACATAATTCAGCATGGTTTCCGTACTTTCAGGTAGAGCCATCTCATGGAACCATTTCACGTAGTCTCCATATAATTTAATTTGATCAATCGCTTGAGGAGCTCCAACATCCCTTAGTTCATGAGGTCGATCAGCTGTTAAAACGATGAGAGGCACTCGACTATGAAATGCTTCTACTATAGCAGGAAAGTAATTAGCTGCAGCTGTTCCTGAAGAACAAAGTATTGCCACAGGACGATTTGTTTGTTTTGCTAACCCCAACCCGAAAAATGCTGCAGATCGCTCATCTAATATAACCCATTCTTTTATTTTTTCATGTTCGCTAAAAGTCATTGCTAGTGGAGTTGACCTTGATCCGGGTGAAATAACAACATCGGTTAGTCCACTCACAGCAAGCTCGTCCACAAAATTCGAAACATACCGAGTTAAATCTTCTCTATAATTCATCCTTATCCTCCTAGTACGGACAACATTGGTGTAAACTTAATATTCGTTTCTTCGTACTCTGCCTCAGGATTAGAATCTGCCACAACTCCACAGCCAGCAAATAATGAAGCCTCATCCTTTTGGATTAAACCAGAACGAATTGCTACAGCAAATTCTCCATTTTCATTACTGTCCAACCAACCAATAGGCGCTCCGTACCATCCCCTGTCAAGCAGTTCATGTTCCCTTATAAATGACAGTGCTTCTTCCTTTGGAGTCCCTCCTAAAGCAGGAGTAGGATGCAGTTTTTCTACGATATCAAAAAGGCTACTATTTTCTTTTATAATCCCAGTAACAGGTGTATATAAATGATGCATGTTTTTTAATTGTAAAACTACAGGCGCATCCGGAATCGCTATATCACGAGCAAAAGGAGTAATCGCTTTTCTTATCATTTGAACGACAAAATCATGCTCCTCACGATTCTTTTTATCATTTAATAAACCTTTTCTTATTTTTTCATCTTCAACAACATCTTTACCTCTCGGCGCCGTACCAGCTAAACATGTTGATAGTAGTTGACTTTTTTCTTTTTTAACTAACCTCTCTGGTGTTGCTCCTATAAAACAATCTTCTCCATATTCAAAAGCAAATACATAACTATTTGGTTGTTGATTGACTAGATCTTGAATAATTGATTCTATATGAGCCTCTTTTGATAATTTAACTCTTAATTCACGCGCTAGAACAATCTTTGCAACATCTGACTTCTTCATTTCCTCCGTTGCAAGCTGAACTGTTTTCTTCCATTGTTGTGGCTCTACCTCTGTTTTACTAACAATGGCATTAGTTTTAAAAGCAGTGACAGTCTCAGTTAATAATTGATCTTCTTGTAGTTGTATTTCTCTCGATAAATTAGTGACATCCTCGGTTCCATTAACACGCACATTAATTGTTAAATATGCCTCTACATTATTCTGTACATAAACAAATTCAGGGATGACAAATTGACTATCGTCGAAATTATTCCATAGTGCTGTTTTCTCTTTTTTAGAATCAAAGGACATTCCACCAATTGCAACCAAACCAGTTCCTTCATTTTTAAAAGGATTATGAATAATTGCATCTCTTAAAATTGAATTCCATTGTTTATCTGTTTCCTGATAAGTATTTTTGTTTGTTTTTATTTCAAAGGCTGAACCGACTCCAACCACAGTAAAGTTATCTTCAGCACTCCTCCAATAGGAGCGTTGTTTTTTCATTATCTTAGCAGCATTGAATATGGATACCGGATCATTGGTTGGTATTTTCTTAGTTACACTAACTAATTGTATATTCTTTGCTTGCTTAATACCTTTTTCTAAGATTGATTCTAACTGCTCCTCTTTTAATTCAAGCATTTTATTTCCTCCAACATCTTGCCCTATAATTTCTATGTTTATATGGTTTGATATAATTTTGCAAATATATTTCTATTTTAGTCTGTTTTCCATTGTTTCTCAAGGAAAGGCCACTTGATAACTTTTTGTTAAGATGAAAAGAGAATTGACACGTCTTGTCTATTTGCCTAAACTTAATATGATATACACCGACTAAAGGGGAAAAGAAAAATGGATACTACAGATCAGTCAAAAGTTAGACAAGCATTAAATGAAAAAGATGGTTTTCAAGTTTGGTGGCGCTTATTACGTCCCCATACACTAACAGCCTCGTTTGTACCTGTATTCGTTGGTACAATGGTTGCATTAAATGAGGATTCAATCAGTATGCCATTATTTTTAGCGATGCTTATTGCCTCCATCCTAATTCAATCTGCAACGAATATGTTTAACGAATACTATGACTACGTTAGAGGGCTAGATTCAGAGGAATCCGTCGGTATTGGCGGCACAATTGTTAGAGATGGAATTAAGCCCAAAACGGTCTTAAATCTTGCTTTAGTATTTTATGCAATCTCATTAATTTTAGGTATTTATATCTGTATTGAATCAAGTTGGTGGATTGCAGTAGTTGGCTTGGTATGTATGCTATTTGGTTATTTATATACTGGAGGACCACTCCCAATTTCAACAACACCATTTGGAGAACTCATGTCAGGATTCTTCATGGGAACAGTCATAATCGGGATAAGTTATTTTATCCAAACGGGAACCGTTACAAATAATGTGATACTTATTTCTATCCCTATCGCTATTCTTATTGGTAGCATCATGCTCTCTAATAATATCCGAGATTTAGATGGCGACAAAAAAGGTGGTAGAAAAACACTAGCAATTTTAGTAGGAAGAAAGAATGCAGTTGGAGTCTTAGCACTATTTTTCATAGTTACCTTCCTATTAACATTGATTTATATCTTATTAGATATTCTTCCAGCATGGTCAGCCATTACATTTATTGCTATCCCATTGGCTTTAAAAGTTGTTAAAAATTTTGTTGGAAAAACTGAGCCACTTGAAATGATGCCAGCAATGAAGGCAACAGGAAAAACAAATACCATCTATGGACTATTGCTTGGATTGTCATTATTAATTAATAGTCTTTTATAGGAGGTAATTGGTATGAATTTTGATAACACCCTAATGGAAGCATTAGGAATAGAAGTAGTTTCTCTAGATAAAAACTTAGTAGTTATGTCAATGCCTGTAGACAACAGAACACATCAACCATTTGGTTTTTTACATGGTGGTGCGAATGTAGCATTAGCTGAATCAGCTGCTAGTATTGGAGCAAGTTTACAGGTCGATTTAGAACATTATAATGTATTTGGCATCGAAATTAACGCTAACCACATTAAGAGCAAACGTGAAGGAACAGTTACAGCAAAAGCGACTCCGTTTCATATTGGAAAAACAACCATGGTCTGGGATATTAAAATTACAGATGAAAACGCGCAATTATTATGTATTTCAAGATGTACAATCGGTGTTGTACCTAAGAAGAAATAGCTTTATATCATGAAAAAATCCAAACTACATTTAATTCTTTTTCTGAATTAGTTAGTTTGGTTTTTTTGTGTAGATAAGTGTACCTCTCTCGATTACCTTAGCCTCGGCTTTTTTCTTCCTTCGGGCACCGAGAGCCTCTCTCGATTACCATAGCTCCTACTTTTCTCTTCCTTCGGGCATCGAGAACCTTTAGTAAAGTTCTGTTAATGAAAAAAGTAGCAGGCTAATTCCTTAGAATCAACCTGCTACTTTTTTAATCAATTTTTTATATAAACTTTGCTTGTTGTAATTCGATCCAACGACGCATTTTTATAAACAGCGGGACGAACAGTATTCCTATGATAATTCCCTTAATAACATTAAATGGAAGTATCGCACCTAAAACAGTCCACCACTTAACGCTAGGAATAGCCATTTCCTCCATCCCCATCACTAAAGAATATGCTGGTAAAAGAACGAAGTAATTAAACACACCCATTCCAAGAGCCATGATTATTGTTCCAGTTATTAATCCCGATACAATACTTTTCACACTTTTAAACTTATGGTAGATGATTCCAATTGGTACAGCGAATAATACCCCTGCTAGGAAGTTTGCTGTAACACCGACAGGTTCTCCACCACCAATTGCCAAGTACAGTACATTTTTAATTGCTACAACGACTACACCTGCAAGTGGTGAAAAGATTAGGGATGCCATAATAGCAGGGACATCACTAAAATCAACCTTTAAATAATCAGGTAGTAATGGGAGTGGGAAATTCAAAAAGAATAACAGAAGTGAAATAGTCCCTAATAAAGATAAAATAATAAGTTTTAATAATTTTGATGATTGCATGCTTCTTTGCATCATCGATCTCCTCCTTCACATTTTATCGATTCACATCTCGTCGTGAAGGATGAGCCTATTCCTGCTTTTAAACATAAATACCCTAAAGCGCCTAATCGGGGCTTTAGGGTATAGTAATCCACAGGAAATAAAGGTGTAAATACACCAATTTTCAGCTCGACATCTTCTCCCATCCAGACTGTAACTGTCGGTTCTGGACTTTCACCAGATCAGCCGCTTAGTCGAAAACAAAGCGGGTCACGGACTTAGAACGCTAGTTCCTTACCGTCGGTCGGGAATTGCACCCTGCCCCGAAGATGGAATCGATATTCTCTTGTCAATTATTATTATACATACCTTAGAAACTATTGAAAAGGGTTTTGCTCAAAAAAATAATTACTTTATAAAAATATACAAAATATTCTGCTCCAATTAAGTTATGTAAGGTGTAACTATAGTGTTCATCGACAAATTGATGTTATTTAAAAAGGAGCCTGGATTAAAATCCAAGCTCCTTACAGTCACTTCACTATCACAGGTAAAGTGTCAGTCTTACCATTTCCATGGAACATTTCCATTCCCTGGTCCCTTACCATTCCAAGGGCCTTTACCATTTCCAGGTCCCTTACCATTTCCAGGGCCTTTGCCATTTCCAGGCCCCTTTCCTTTGCCAGGTCCTTTCCCTTTTCCAGGGTGACCATCATCTTCTTCCTCTTCTTCCTCTTCTACATTTACAAATAGAAGAGCATCAGCTAGTTGACGAGTCTCATTTCCAAAGTCATCAACAACTTTCACTTCAATTCTAGCACCATCAGCAATTACATTGCTTGGAGCTGTCCAGTATCCAACATAGTGTCCATCTGTCATTTCCATCATTGGAAGTTCTGTTGCATTATTTAATGGTAAGGCAACAGGATCGTTAGCAACAAGATTAGTTAGCGGCATGTGAATTGTAAATGTAGCATTTAAGTCTGCTTCACTATCAAATTCAATTAATACCGTTTCACCCGCATTGATTGTTTTATCCTCTGTAGGATTTAAGTTTTCAATTACAGGTGCTGTGAAATCTACCTCAATTACAACTTGCTCACTAGACGTATTACCTGCACCATCCCCTGCTACAACTTCAATTACATTTTCACCTTCGTCAAGTAGAATACGCTTCGAATAAGTACCATCCTCTGCTACGTCTGCTTCTTGACCATTCACTAATACATTATTAAGGTGTTCATCAAAAACAGTTCCTTCAACAGTTACTGTCTCACGATTTGTTAAATCACCATCAACTGGAGCATCAATAGTTAATTCTGGCGCTTCAGTATCTAGAGTTACTTTTACAGTTTCAGAACTAGTTGCCTCTTCACCATTAACAAATGAAGTTGCAGTGAATTCATTTTCACCTTCTGAAAGCTCAACATCAATAGCAAATTCTCCACTTTCGTCAATTTCTACTGACTCAACTTCCTCCCCATTATTAGCAAGGCTTAAAGTTGTCGTTGGAGAAGCATTACCTTCGATTGTTACATTTGACTCATTAGTAATTAATCCATCTTCAGGTGAAGTAATTTCTGGGTTATCCACACCATATGCAACACGTGCACGGATCATGTAGTTCCCTTCAGCTGTTGGTGTAGCAGACCATTCTCCACCTACAGATTGATAACTACGTTCAGCATTAGTACCATCTTCATCAGTTGCTAGACCAGGTACATTTGGATTTGCACCAGTTTGAACATAAACCATGAAGAAGTCGCCCTCTACCTGGATGCTATGTTCACGTAAATCAACTACTGTCCATTCGTTTAAATCACGAATCGCATCTGCCTCAACAGGTCCAGCTAGTAGTTCGCCTGGTAACCCATCTTCACCTGCAGACCAAACTTCGACTGCAAATGGAGTATCACCTGGAGATGGCCAATCTGTACCATGGAACTGGAATACACCATCAGTTACGACTGCTGATTCGTTGCCTTCTGGTAAGGACATTTTCACAGCCCATTTGTTTCCAGCATCATAGTAAGCACGAGCGTTTTCTGCCGTACCATCATCATATCCAATTTCTCCACCAGGTACCGTAAAGAATGGTTCTAACTCAATATCTAGTGTTTGGTTAGAGTCTAGTGTTACTTCTATTTCTTCTGAATGGAAATCTCTTGCAATTACTTTTAACGTATATGTTCCTTCATATCCAGTTAAAGAATAGTTTCCATTTTCATCAGTTTCAACAGGAGCAATATTTGCATCTTCTACTAATAGAAGTGTTGCACCTTCAACCGGATTTCCAGAATTAGCACTTGTTACTGTACCACTAACCGTAGCTTGTGGTAATTCTTCTAAATTGAAATTAGCTTGTGCAGTTCCATCTGCTTCAAGGTTTACAGTTTGTTCTGCAGAATAGAATCCGTATGCTTCAGCTACAACTGTAAATGTACCTGCAGAATGTAATAATGAATAAGATCCATCCTGTGGATTCGTATTTGCTGTGCGTCCAGATTCAAGAACTGTAATTTGAGCATCTAAAGGAAGTGCATTAGGGTTATAAGATGCTTCTACTTGTTCTGGTAATTCCTTAGATGGTAAAGCTCGATTAGCTGGTTCAACTTTTTCTTGTTTAGATTTATCTACTGTTGGATCATTATTAACGATTCCTAAGTTTCCTTTAATAGAAGGTTCTTCTAAGTTTAAAGATGTATCAGCTAAGGAAACATCATCAATATACCAACCGTCACGTTGAACACTACCATCACTATCAAAATTAAACCCGATGTATACACGCTCACCACTATATTCAGAAAGGTCTAATTCAGTTTGTTCCCAACCATCGGATACATTTGTATACGTTTCTAATTCCACCCAATCTTCTTGATCAGTTGAAATCATTACATAGCCATAATCCCAGTTGTTTTCAATGTTATACCAGTTATTAAACTGTAAATAACTTTCCCCTTCTGGCAAATCAATAGGAGGCATAACTAACATTGAATTTTCGTTATTGTTGTATTGACCGTCAACACTAGTTGCATATACTTTGTCACCTGAAGCTGCTTCACCAGGACCAGTTGTAGGTTCGCCCCACTCCCAGCTACTACTATCTCCATATGTGTACCATCCTATTGGGTTTGATTCAAAATCTTCTTCATACCCGACTGTGATACCAGGGTTAACAGTTACTTCATATTGGTCACTTGTAACTTCATTATTACCAAAGTCATTAATAACCCACTGATACGTAAATGAGTCACCAGTGATGTATTCACCAGGTACAGTTGCTACATATTCTCCAGATAAGTAATCTCCAGATACTTGATCTGCTTCAATTACTTGATCACCATAATGTAGCTCAACTGACGTTACACTAATATCGTCACTTACTTCAACGGATAAATCTAAATTCATCCCTTCATAAGTTTCAGCTGGTGCTGTATGTTCATAAACAGGTGCTTCACTATCTTCCCCTTCCATTGTTACGTGACCTTCAATAGTTCCAAGACCAGAAACTACAGAAGATACTGCAGCAAATGCATCAACGATACCATAACCATACCCATGGTTTGGTGATTCAGGGAATGATGCATCCGTACCTGCTTCTGAATCTGCTGTATTCATTAGCAGATCTTCAATTTCATCTATATCTAGATTTGAATTAGCTGATTCAATTAACGCTACTACCCCTGCGACAGCTGGAGCCGCCATTGATGTACCACTATTAGATGCATATCCGTTTCCAGGAACGGAAGAGCGTACTGCAACACCTGGAGCAGAAACATCAGGCTTTATTTCATCATAAGGGGATGGACCCTCTAGTGAGAAACTAGCTTTATTGTCACTACTATCTGTTGCACCAACAGCAAATGATTCAGGATAGTTAGATGGTGCTGCTACAGAACCCGGTCCACCAGGGTTAAATAATGTTGTATTACCTGCAGCAAATGCTGGGAAAATACCTGCAGCACGCCATGCGATAACAGCATCACGATACCACTCATCAAGTCCTGCTCCTCCACCCCAAGAGTTATTAACAACGTCTGGAGCTTTAGTTACATCGCCACCTGGAGCTAGTAACCATTCAGCAGCAGCTAATAAATCAGCATCATATGCGCCATCAGCTGTAAATGCTTGAACAGCAATCCATTTTGCACCAGGAGCTACACCAACTTGGTTAGACCCATCTTCTTCACTACCTACCATCGTACCCATAGTATGTGTACCATGACCATCGATATCATATGGTTCAGTCTCTCCATTAACTGGATCAAAGAAGCTATACGTGTGGTCAACTTCCCCTGTTGCTGCATCATAGCCAGCATATTTTTCCATTAATGCTGGGTGATCCCATTGAACACCTGTATCAATGTTAGCCACTACAACACCTTGACCATCAATACCCATATCCCAAACGGCTGGAGCACCAACACGCTCAACGTTCCATTCGATATTTTGAGTATCATTTTTTGGAGCTTCTACAGCTGTATCAACTTCAGAGATTAATTGACGCTTTTCGTTCGGAAGAATTTTTTCTACTTCTGCAAAACTAGCAATCTTTTCTGCAACCTCTTTAGTTGCTGTTACAGCCATTCCATTTACGATATGGAAAGAACGAATATTTTCAGCTTTACCTTCCATTTCTTGTTTCTCTAAAAAGTCTTTAACTCTCTGTTGAGATTGAACTGCTGTTGCTTTTAATTCAGATATAACCGCAGAACGCTGTACAAATTCAGTATTTACTCCAGATAAACTAGATTTTTGAGCTGTACTTTTAGCATTCTGAGCCACTTTAAATACATCTGTCTTTTCATTGAATTTGATTAGGAATGTGACTTTGTCATTTTTATCAAATTGACTTTGCAGATTATTGCTAACCTTTGATTCTGCTAGTTTCTTAGAATCATGAAGTGATGTACTAATTTTCCCTATTGATTCTGCACCAACAAATCCTGGTGTAATCAATGAAAAAATCATTAAAAGGCTAGCAAATAGACTAAAGATCTTTACTTGTCTTTTTCTCCTCACAATAGTTCCTCCCCATAGTTTTATTACAACAACAGTGGCTCATGCTAATGAACCCAACAATAATAACCTTTACACCTCCTCGTTAATAGTTGATCTTGTTGTTACTTTAACTATAGTAGACAAAAGTCAAAGATATTGTCGGAATAAGTCGAATTAAATTTGAATATTCTAAATTAATTAAAAAGTACCGTCAATATAAAATCTAATAAGGGTAATTAGTCTGTAATCTGCCGATGTTGGTTTATCCTTTAGATAGTTGAACATGCACTGTGTTAGGATTTTAAATCTTTAGGACGATTTGCTTAGTTCAAACTTTCCTAAAACATGAAAAAAAATTGCTTCTCTATGTGGAAAAGAAGCAATTTTTTCATTGATAAATTCATATTTTTAATATTGATTGTGAGTTTCGTATGAGAGTAATTCTTGAAATTTACAAATTTAAAGGACTATCATCTTAATTCTTATTGGTATTACTAACGACTATCGTCCTGTACTAGTCTTCTAATGGATTTAATGATTCTTCACCTGTTAGATTACTTATCATCGTTACTAACAATTCAATTTCTTCATCAATATCTGTTAAGCTTGCTGTTTCAACTGGCGAATGCATATATCGAAGTGGTAAAGAAACTAATGATACAGGTACACCTTTCCCTGTTAATCTCATTTTGTCGGCATCTGTTCCAGTCATCCTTGGCGTTAGTTCATATTGAACATCCATCTTTAAACTACGAGCTGTTTTCTCTAATAGCTTGTTTATCTTTATATTAATTGGAGCACCCTTTGCTAACACTGGTCCATTTTCTAACCGTATATCTCCATGTTTATTCTTATTAACCCCTGGATAGTCCGTTGAAAAAGTCACATCACATGCAATTGCCATCGTCGGTTCGATACCAGCAGCAGCAAAATACGCCCCGCCCATATTGGTTTCTTCATTAACTGTACTTGCAGCATAGACCCCAACTGTACAGCCTCTATCTTTTAATCGTCTGAGGACTTCTGCAACAATAAAAGCACCAGTCCGATTGTCTAAGCCTCGTCCAGAAATGTAACGATCCATTAATATCTCTGGTTCTGTTTTATAAACAACTAAATCACCGATTTGAACAAATTCCTCTGCTTCTTCTTTTGATTTAAATCCACAATCAATAAATAGGTCCTCTAAATCAAACTTATCCTTTAAACCTCCATGATGTTGTGCGTTTACACCTATAACACCTGTGATTTCTTTTTTATAACCTAAAACAGTTGTTTTCATACCTACAGCTGCTTTAGGATTAATCCCACCCATTTTATCAAAATGCAAGAAGCCATTTTCATCAATACGATTAATAACTAATGCAATCTCATCACAGTGACCTGCTAATAATACTTTAAATGGTGATTCAGGATTTAAAACCCCAATTACATTCCCTGCATTATCTGTTTTTATTTCATCAGCAAACTCTTTTACATAGTTCATCCATTTCTTTTGGATGGTCATTTCCATGCTGGAAGGAGATGGTGTTTGTAGTAGCTCTAATAAAAAATCCCTATTAGCTTGTTCCATGTAGACACTCCTCAATATGTATATTATTTTTACGATAGTTTTATCATAGCAAAAATCTCTTATAAGAGCACTTTTATTTACTGAAAAGTAACTAATGGATACAATACAAGTAATGAAACAATAAAAGGAGCGTATAAATATGGACTTGAACAATTGGTATAATAAAGCAATGTCAACCGATACGTATATTGAATCAATGGAGAAAAACAAGGATAATTTACTACATATTTATGATCATTTTACTGCACCAGAAGATGATGAGTTCTACACAAAAGTAAAGGAACAAAACCTACGCGTAATCGTTTTAACAGAGGACTGGTGTGGCGATGCTATGTTGAATATTCCAATCTTACTTCGTTTGGCTGAAAAAACCGATATGAAAGTTCGTATGCTATTGCGTGATCAAAACTTAGAGTTAATGGATCAATACTTAACCAATGGAAAATCACGATCAATCCCTATTTTTATTTTTATCGATGAACAAGGAAATGAAGTTGCGAAATGGGGGCCACGTGCTGAAAAAATCCAACAATTCTTTGATGATGCAAAAGCAAAACTCCCATCAGAAGACACAGAGGACTACAAAGAAAAATTCCGTGAGATGATTACATTTATTACAAAATCCTTCCGTGAAAATGAAGATTTTTGGAATACTGTTTATGAAAGTTTGAAACAGCGATTATCATAAATTTGAGTGTTAGGGCTTTAGTGGTCATGTTTCCACTATTGCCCTTTCTTCATATGATTTTCATCGCAAAACAGCTCAATAGAGGAAATAAAACTTCATTAACATACGAAAACTTCTCGCCCTCTTCACACGAATTATGGAATAGGAATCATCCCCTGAAACACCTAGATTTCCCATCTTACGTTCCTTGTAGTAAAGAAGGTTCTACTTGCACATACTAATTAAATAGCATCTATCCTGATTAAGGTGAGACGATGAATATCGAATTATTTAAACATATTTACTTTCGTATGCCTGTATTAGCTCGCTTAATTTTAACGATTCTCCTCGTTATGAGTTTATTTGGCTTAATCATCCACTTTGTTGAACCAAATGAATTCCCAACAATCTTTGATGGGATTTGGTGGGCTTTTGTTACAGGTTCAACAGTTGGCTATGGGGATTATGTTCCATTAAGTACAACAGGTAGAATGATAGCTATTCTCCTTATTTTAACAGGTGGCGGGCTGATTACGTTTTATATTTCCATTTTTGCTGCAGCCACAGTAAAACACGAACGAGATTTATCGGAGGGAAAAGTGACATATAATGGAAAGAAACACATTATTTTTATTGGTTGGAATGAAAAAACTCGTCTACTTATTGAATTATTAACGAAAAGTCATCCTGAAATTGATATTATATTGATCGACCAAACATTGTCTCGGATGTCTTATCAACATTATCCTATCCATTTTGTTCAAGGGGATGCGACAGATGATGCCACTTTAATAAAAGCAAATATAAAGATGGCACAAAAAGTAATAATTACTGCTGATTCTTCACAAAATGAGAAACAAGCAGACCATTTTACCATCCTATCCACGGTCGCAATTCGTGGAAATAATAAAGACATACCAATCATTGCAGAGATCCTTACAACGAAACAAATCGACAACGCATTACGAGCTGGAGCAACAACGATTTTACGTCCGAATGATTTCATGAGTCACTTGCTTTACCATGAAGTTTTTAAAACACATTCCATGCCTTTTGAAACCGTCATCCATCAGTTAGCCAACCAACAATTTCAGCAAATAACCATTTCCAGCGAATTAGAGAACAAATCATTTATATCAGCGTTATGTCAATTAAAAGAAGAGGAAAAACTCCTGATTGGTATTATTCGAGATAAAGAATGGAAAATGAATCCACCTGCAGATTTTCAGTTAAAGAAAAATGATATACTCATCACAATAACCGAATGGTAGGAGAAGTTTTTGCCGAATATACAATTGTATGGTATAATAGTTTATTGTGTGAAAAGAATCGAAAAGGTATAGGAGTTGTTCAGCATGGCAGATAAGATTGAAGTTGGTCAAATTATTCAAGGAAAAGTAACTGGAATTCAACCATACGGTGCATTTGTTGCACTTAATGATGATGTTCAAGGTTTAGTTCATATATCTGAAGTTACTCACGGATATGTAAAAGATATTAATGAGCATTTAACAGTTGGCGATGAAGTAAATGTAAAAGTTTTAAGTGTTGATGAAGAAAACAATAAAGTTTCACTTTCAATTCGTGCAACAGAAGAGCCACCAAAAAAACGTCCTAAGGCTCAACCAAAAAAACAAGTTCAACAACCACAGAATGATAGTGGAGCTGGATTTAACACGTTAAAAGAAAAATTAGAAGAATGGATTGAACAATCCGAGAGTCGTGAAGGAACGTTTAAAAATTAATCAACTGCATTCCATTCAATACTTAAAAAGTATAAAAGAATGGAATGCTTTTTCATTTCTGTCACAAAATACATACAGAACTATCTTGATTTAAAGCTAAGTTCATGTCAGTTACGCTGTTCAAATAGGAGGAATAAAAATGACGCATATTCAATTTACATATGACAATGCATTATCCTTTTTTAAACAAGAAGAATTAGATAATATGCAAGGGTTTGTACAAATTGCACATGAAGCACTACATAATAAAACCGGAGCAGGGAATGATTTTCTAGGATGGATGGACTTACCAAAAAACTATGACAAAGAAGAATACAGTCGTATTAAAAAGTCAGCAGAAAAGATCCAAAATGACTCTGATATTTTATTAGTAATTGGTATAGGCGGGTCTTATTTAGGTGCTAAAGCTGCCTTAGAAATGCTAAACCATTCTTTCCAAAACATTTTATCTAAAGAACAACGAAAAGTTCCACAAATCATTTTTGTTGGACATCATATGAGTTCTACTTATATGAATGAGTTGTTCGATGTATTAGAAGGTAAGGATGTTTCCATTAATATTATTTCAAAAAGTGGAACAACAACAGAACCTGCAATTGCATTTCGTATTTTCAAAAAGTACTTGGAAGACAAATATGGAAAAGAAGAAGCAAGAAAGCGTATTTACGCAACAACAGATAAAGCAAGAGGTGCATTAAAGTCAGTTGCTGATGAAGAAGGTTACGAATCATTTGTAATCCCTGATGATGTTGGTGGTCGTTTCTCTGTCTTGACTGCTGTTGGATTACTACCGATTGCTGTTAGTGGCGTTTCAATTGATGACATGATGCAAGGAGCAGCACAAGCTGTCGACGATTTAGATGATCCATCACTTACTTCCAACCCTGCTTATCAATACGCGGCTATTCGAAATGTTCTTTACAATAAAGGGAAAACAATTGAAATGCTTGTTAACTATGAACCACACCTTCAATATTTCTCTGAATGGTGGAAACAACTTTATGGAGAAAGTGAAGGAAAAGATCAAAAGGGAATTTTCCCAGCTTCGGCTAATTTTACGACGGACCTTCATTCATTAGGGCAATATGTCCAAGATGGTCGACGTGACCTATTTGAAACGGTTCTACATGTGAATACTCCAAAATCAGAGATGACATTAGAGGCTGATGAAGGCAATTCTGATGGTTTAAATTACTTAGCTGGTAAGAAGATTCACGAAATAAATGATAAGGCATATCAAGGGACTTTATTAGCACATACTGATGGAAATGTGCCAAACTTAATTATTGAACTTCCTAAGCTGGATGCTTATACATTTGGTTATATGGTTTATTTCTTTGAAAAAGCATGTGCATTAAGCGGGTATATCCTTGGAGTGAATCCATTTGACCAACCAGGTGTGGAAGCTTACAAGAAAAATATGTTTGCACTACTTGGAAAACCAGGCTTTGAAAAAGAAAAAGAAGAATTGGAAAAACGCTTAAAATAATGGGAAAGTGGCTGGGACAAAAGTATTCTAATAAAGCACAAACCCGAACAATGTTATGTTTGGTAAAAATCATCGCTACGGAAATATACTTCGCTTTCCGTGGGCGGCTGGTGAGCCTCCTCGTGCTATCGTGAGGACACTGAAAAACAAAGTGATAATAAAAAAATGAGTCCGACAATTCTATATGCAGTGTAGTATGCAGGGGTTCGGATTCTGAGACAAAAGTGTTTTAGTTAAAGTAAAATCCGAACTATATTCAAGATTTAGATTTTTTATGAAATGTAAATGTAGTGTAATCTCTGCCGCTTCAGAAATACACTTCGCTTTCCGCGGGCGGCTGGTGAGCCTCCTCGAGCTTAGCTCTCC
>NZ_FQVW01000029.1 GCF_900129485.1 Ornithinibacillus halophilus | reverse complement strand
TGGAATCTTCAAATACTTGAAGTGCCACAAAACCTTACGGTTAAAAGTGGCACTCCGTATTTGACCTCACTATCATCCCATGTCTAAAGACGGTCTACGACCTGCATGGGCTTTCTCGTTCGGAAATCGGTAATGTCAGGATAAAAAGAACAAGCAAACCTATTATAGACAGTACGAACACCCAAACCTTTTTTAACTTTAACTGTACAAAAGCAGAAACCAGCACAAGAATATTAAAAATCACAATCATTGAAATCCAAACGCCATAAGTTTGTTCTGGATCTGGTGCAGAAATGCTAAACATTGGCCCTATACCAATAAGAAATACTAATATGAATAATAATCCGTGCACCAAATATACTGCTGCCTTATACAATTTAATCACCTGTTCTCTACAGACTTATTAAAAAGAATCCATCTTACCTGTTGAATAATGATTGCTAGATGCTATAACATTTCAATAGAACGATATATGAGAAAAAGGACTTGTTCACTGAGCCAAATAGTCTTAAAGAGCATACATGCACACGCTCAGTAACCTAATCGGTACTATGATTTATCTGCTTTAATTACTCAATTATTTCCTCATTTTGTTTGTTTCCTCTTCTAATTTGCATTTCAATAGGCAAAAGAGTAACTACTTTATTAAAATCGTGACAAACATCACTAATTTTCTCCCCTTTTACTTATTAATTAATCTTGACCTTAAGCATATCTTCTGTCTATACAATAATATAATATTCCAACAATATTACTCTACGAAAGAAAAAGGCGATCAAATCCTGATGCCCTTGTTTAACTCAAGTACCCTAGCTTAATAATAATTCTATGAAATGCCTTTCCCACCACTTGTTAATAGGGTGCTGATTCTTTCCATTCCAGTAATAATTGGTTTTGCACGCCCTAATAGTGTTTGTGTAGCTTCAAGAGTTAGAGATGTTTGATGAGCTTTTTCATTACTCCAAACCTCATAAACATAAACTGAATTTGGTTCACTTTCAGAAATATTCACGAGATATATCTCACATTCATCAATTATCTTCATTGATTCTGCAGCTTCCAACAAAATATCTACCATTGTGTCACGTTTGCCTTCTTGTACCGTGAATTTTCCAAACAAGCTGAATTTGTTCATTATGTTCCTCCTCTTTAATTATTAACCAGTTATCCCGTTTCTACATCCGACCACCATTATCCTATTATTTTTCATATTCACTAGAACTTGAATAAACCCACCAATAGAATTACAAGAACAATGGCAAGGTATATGTAACTTTTCTTTATATAAAAAGTGACAATAAATATAACAGAAATTAAAACCCAAAAGAAGTTATCAGCTACTGGTGGCAACAGGCCAAAGAAAAATAGGTCAATGGAATTCTTTAACAATAAAATTACTACTAATGCCATTAATATTGAATCAGGTATTGATTTACTTTCTTTTTTCATGTTTATATTTGATTCCATCAAACTCCCCCTCGTATAGATATTATACATTATCACCTTTAGATCAAGAGCGATTGCTAAATTGAACTATCGCCCCCGTTTGTTTAAGATAATTTTACTGGTTTATTTGGATTGTTCTTTTTACCTGCAAAATAATTCCAACTATAATAAACAACCCAAAAGACAATTATTACTAAAAATGAAAAGTACCTGTAATTATTAGGGAGAAAGGTAAATAGTAATAGTGCAATAATTAAAAAAGGTGGCATAAGTATCCAATAACGCTTGTTTTTAAAATCTTTAAACACAATAACTCCCCCATATTTTGAAGATAATTCTACTTTTTATTTTTAACATAACTACTGCTAATGCTCGAAGATAGGGAGCAAATCCTTAATGAAGACAAGCACCCGTTTGTTGAAAGCTGACTTAATTATTTCAAGAGAGAATACTATTTCTCTTTCCTTATACATACAAGAAATATATCGCTATCGTAATTATCAAAAATACAAACACACTTTTAATTCTGTTTTCTCTCCACATACCAACTACTGATACAATTCCACCTATTGAAAGTATTATAATTCCAACCAAGTTAACTATTTCTAATAAAAGAATACTTCCAATTTGAGATATTAACGTACCAATAACAATAAGACCAATTGTGAAAACGAATCGTGGTCTCCTAAAATCCCTTTTTGCAGATTTTCTATCATTTACATCCATTTTTATATAAGTTCTAATTACCATAAAAATAGGTATTCCCCACATAAGAAAAAATGGAACCAATCTGCCACTATCTATGCTCAAATAATCCCTCCGATCTGAACCGATGTTTTGTATTCTTATTTGTTATTGAACTCTACTGTCCCGTTAGTACAATAGGTCCTTACTCTTCTGGTTGTTCTGAAGAAGTTACAATGATTTTCTTATCAACTGGTAGGATATGAAACTGTGTAGCCCAATTCATTTTTTCAAAAGCTAATCCTTCTCCAAATTCAGAAGGATAAATCCATAAAAATAAGTCCTTATCTTCATCAAACATTATTAGATTACTTTCCTCTTTGTCTATAATAACTTGTAATGTTTCTTTCGTTTTTGTTTCAATTGTCCAACCCCTAAATTTATACATCGTTTATTTCACCTCATAATGAATATTTTCTTTGGAATTCCTCATAATCCCTCTTGTATAATCCTGCCCCGTTACTTCAATAACTCTATAACTCAATAATAACATAATTTTCTAAATATATTTTCAAGCAATTAAAGAAGACGATCCGATTTTAAGACCACCTTGTTCAACTCTTGCACCCGTATGTCCTTTAAGTCTTTTAATATCTCATTCTGGGGGTATTGATAATAGTCCTTTTAACCCAGTTGCAATTCTTTCTTAAGAGGATTTATCTAATTTAGCGATGAATTTAACTGTGGATTTATGGTAAATCAACTTGTAGTCCGAATTCACGCTTTGCATCCTCCCCTGAAATGTATCCATCTTCGCATTCTAACTGCTTAACTTCTTCTTTGGTCAACAGTTCATTATCGCTTTCTAATTCATCAATCTTTTGCCACGATTTTGGTTTTTGTTTCTTTGAGCGTTCAATCAAAAACTCCATAAAGTCAAAGGCCGCTTTCTTATCCTCATCGTTTAAAGATTCCACCATTCTATATAAATCTTCCTTACAAATAGCCATTTCTTCCACCACCTTTGTCTTAGGCACACTTTTATTTATATTTATTATAAACCATTTTCAATTGAAATTTAATAGGAAGACGTTTAATTGCCTGAACTGGAAAACAATAAAAAAATTCCAGACTAGCCATCAGTCTGGAATTCTTATCTAATTCTATATATACTGCTTCAAAATCCCCCATGCCTCTTCTTTTCCTTCTCCAGTTTCGGAGGAGAATGGAAGGACAATGTCATCTGACTCGACTTGAAGCGTTTGGATCGTTCTCTTCAGATGTTTGGCACGTTTCGTTTTAGGAATCTTATCCAGTTTAGTAGCTACAACAACTACTGGAAGATCAAAATGCTTCAGAAAATCATACATCTGTATATCATCTCTTGTTGGCTCATGACGGACATCGGTAATTAGAAACACTGCTTTTAGCGTTTCTCTCGTTTGAAAATACTCCTCCATCATGACGCCCCATTTTTCCCGTTCCTTTTTAGAAACCTTCGCATACCCGTAACCCGGTACATCCACAAAATAAAATGCCTCATTAATTTTATAAAAATTTAATGTTTGTGTTTTCCCTGGCTTCGATGAAGTACGGGCAAGGTTCTTACGATTAATTAGCTTATTAATAAAGGAAGATTTCCCTACATTCGATCGACCAGCAAGAGCGATTTCTGGAAGTTGGTCATTCGGATATTGCTTTTGACTGACAGCACTGATTACAATTTCGGCATTAGTTACTTTCATCTTTTTCCCCCACTAGCGCATGCTCTAATACTTGATCCAAGTGACCGACAGGAATAAAGGTCAATTCCTCACGAACACTCTCTGGAATATCTTCTAAATCCTTTTTATTATCTTCAGGCATAATGATCGTTGTTATGCCTGCTCGATGCGCACTTAATGACTTTTCTTTAAGGCCACCAATTGGTAAAACACGACCTCTTAATGTAATTTCACCTGTCATTCCAACTTCTTTTTTCACAGCTCTTCCAGTTAATGCAGACACAAGAGCTGTAGCCATCGTAATCCCTGCAGATGGGCCGTCCTTTGGTGTTGCTCCTTCAGGGACGTGAATATGAATATCATATTTCTCATGGAACTCAGGGTCTATTTGAAGCTCTTCGGCACGTGATCGGATATAGCTAAAGGCAGCTTGGGCTGATTCTCTCATGACTTCACCTAATTTACCGGTCAACGTTAGTTTTCCTTTACCAGGGTAATGAGAGACTTCAATGGATAATGTGTCCCCACCTGCAGCTGTATATGCTAATCCTGTAGCTGCACCGACTTGATCTTCTTTTTCCATTTGTCCATATCGGAAGACTGGCTTCCCTAAAAATTCCTCGATACTCTTCTCAGTAATAACGACTCGTTTCTTTTCTTCTGAGATAATCACTTTAGCAGCTTTTCTGCAAAGCTTGGCAATTTGTCGTTCAAGGCTACGTACACCAGCTTCTCGAGTATACATACGGATTAATTTTTGTAATGCTTCATCACGTATTTGTAAATTGCTTTTAGATAGTCCATTTTCCTTTATTTGCTTAGGAATTAAATGTTCCTTTGCAATATGTAACTTCTCTATTTCTGTATAGCCAGAAAGAGAAATAAGTTCCATACGATCAAGCAATGGACCAGGAATATTATTAACATAGTTTGCTGTTGCAATGAACAGAACATTCGATAAATCATACGTTTCTTCAATATAATGATCACTAAAATTACTATTTTGTTCAGGGTCTAGTACCTCTAGTAATGCAGAAGATGGATCGCCACGAAAATCATTCGACATTTTATCGATTTCATCTAATAAAAATACCGGGTTTACGGTCTTCGCCTTTTTCATCCCTTGAATGATTCTACCAGGCATAGCACCGATATACGTACGACGATGCCCCCTAATTTCAGCTTCATCGCGAACCCCACCTAATGAAATTCGAACAAACTTACGATTGATCGAGTTAGCAATCGAATTGGCTAACGATGTTTTCCCAACTCCAGGTGGTCCTACTAGACATAAAATTGGCCCTTTAATCGTATTCGTTAGCTTTTGTACAGCTAAATATTCTAAAATACGCTCTTTTACCTTCTCTAGTCCGTAATGGTCTTTATCCAGTATCTCTTGAGCGCGTTGGATTTCAATTGTATCTTCTGTTTTCTCTGTCCAAGGAAGAGATAGTAACCATTCCAAGTAATTTCGGATCACAGAACTCTCAGCAGAACTTTGTGGTACGGTTTCATAACGTTTAAGTTCTTTTAAAGCAACCTCTAAAACTCGTTCTGGCATATCAGAGTTCTCGATTTTTTCTCGAAGATCACTAACTTCTCCAGTCTTCCCGTCTTTCTCTCCAAGTTCTTTTTGGATAGCTTTCATTTGTTCACGCAAATAATATTCTTTTTGCGTCTTTTCCATCGAACTTTTTACCCGTTGCCCGATTTTCTTTTCTAAATCTAATACTTTCTTCTCATTAGAGATTAACTTCACTAAGTGGGTTAATCGTTCTTGAGCATTCAGTATTTCAAGTAGTTCTTGTTTTTCTTTAATTTTAAGAGATAAATGCGATGTGATGATATCGGCAAGTCTACCTGGTTCTTCGATATCACTTACGGTTGCTAATGTTTCTTTGGTAATTTTTCGAGAGATTTTAATGTATTGCTCAAATTGCTTTAACAACGACCTCATGAGCGCCTCTTCTGCTTGCTGGTCTCCGGAGGTTTCTTCTAGTTTATTTATTTCCACTACAAATTCTTCGTCTTCCTCAATATAACGGACGATTTCCCCACGCTCTAGTCCTTCGACTAACACCCTTATCGTACCATTTGGTAATTTCAACATTTGCTTCACTTTTGCAACTGTACCAATACGATAAATATCTTCCGCTTTTGGTTCATCTAAACTTACTTTCTTTTGAGCTGCTAAGAAAATTAATTGCTCTTCCATCATTGCTTTTTCTAATGCTTGAATGGATTTGTCTCTACCAACATCTAAATGTAGCACCATTGTTGGAAAAACAAGCAATCCACGTAACGGCAGGAGGGGAAGTTGCATCGATTCTTTCGTCATAGTATGTACCTCCAATTATGTTGTATAAAATAATAATTTAGGCAGTTTTTACCTTTATGTATGGTTTATGGAATATGTCCTTAAAGTTTATATAAAAATGATTGCTTTGTAAATTAGGATGCACCTTTTTAGGATTTCACTACTATTATGGCCTTAATACGTATACTAATCCACGACATTCCTGTTATGCATGTAAACAATAAAACTGACTTAGCATACAGCCCAGATAAGGACTAGTTTAGCTAAGTCAGTTAAATTAAGCTTCTAAACCTACACTAACACTAATTAAGCACTTTCTTTTGGTAACGTTACATTACCTTCTTTAATTGTACCGTCTGTGAAGATAAGCTTTGGACTGCCATCTTCTTTCTCAACAGTATCCTTAGTGATGATACATTTCTCAATATCATCTCTAGAAGGTAGTTCAAACATAACATCAAGCATAATTGACTCAATGATGGAACGTAAGCCTCGGGCACCCGTTTTTCTCTCAATTGCTTTTTTAGCAATCTCGACAAGTGCATCGTCTTCAAACTCTAATTCTACATCGTCCATTTGGAAGAGCTTCACATATTGTTTTACTAACGCATTTTTAGGCTCGGTTAAGATTTGAACTAATGCATCTTCATCTAACGGCTCTAGACTTCCGATAACCGGTAATCTTCCGATAAATTCAGGAATTAATCCGTAACGTAGAAGGTCTTCAGGTAGTACTTTTGAAAGCAACTGACCTTTATCTAGATCTTCTTGTTTTTGGTTGGATCCAAATCCAATTACTTTCTTACCTAAACGTCGCTTAATCACTTGGTCGATTCCATCAAATGCTCCACCACAAATAAATAAGATATTTGTTGTATCGATTTGAATGAATTCTTGATGTGGATGCTTTCTACCACCTTGAGGAGGCACACTTGCAACGGTACCTTCAAGAATTTTTAGTAATGCTTGCTGAACCCCTTCACCAGATACATCTCTTGTGATAGATGGGTTTTCAGATTTACGAGCAACTTTATCAATTTCATCGATGTAAATAATCCCTTTTTCGGCTTTTTCTACATCATAGTCTGCTGATTGAATTAATTTAAGCAAAATATTCTCAACGTCTTCCCCGACATAACCAGCTTCGGTTAATGACGTAGCATCTGCCATAGCAAATGGAACATTTAAAATTCTAGCTAAGGTTTGTGCTAATAACGTTTTACCACTACCAGTCGGTCCAATCATGGCGATATTACTTTTAGCTAATTCAACATCATCACTATTCGTTGTGGAATTGATACGTTTATAGTGATTATAAACTGCTACAGAAAGGTTTTTCTTAGCCTTCTCTTGTCCAATCACATAATCATCCAGAATCTCGCAGATTTCCTTTGGCTTTGGAATTTCTTTGTATTCTGTTTCCTCTTCTGTACCTAGTTCTTCTTCAACGATTTCTGTACATAAGTCAATACATTCATCACATATATAAACCCCAGGCCCAGCAACTAATTTGCGGACTTGTTCTTGGCTTTTACCACAAAATGAACATTTCAATTGTCCTTTTTCTTCATTAAACTTAAACATTAATTTCACCCCTAAAAGTTTGGATCGACTTCTAAGCTACACTATTTGTTTCAACTGTCATAGTAATCATATCAGATTGAAATTAGAAAACAAAACAATATACTCTTGTGTAGTGTAAGTTGATTTATTTTACCATGAATTTCGAATTTAACCAAGAATTTATACATATGTCAAACTCGGCATAAGGACATCATTAAATTGAAATTAGGTATTTATTACTTATCGTATGTAGCACCCTATTGATTAGATGACACATTTATGAAAAAGTTTGTACGGTACAATAAGTAAATGTCTATATAGTGTAAAACAAGGTGCGAAACTTTCGCACCTTGTTTTATTTGTTTGTCTATTTATGTTTTTCTATGCTAGATTTAAAAATTAAACTGTTTTGCTTTGTTCAACTAAGAAATCAATTGCTTTTTTAAATTTCAAGTCTTCTTTGATTGCATCTGTGTTTCCACCAAGCATTTGTGTTAACTGCTCAACGTCTACTTGATACATAGAAGCCATGTTTTCTAGTTCCGCTTGAACATCTTCTTCAGAAACTTCTAGGTTCTCAGCATTTGAGATCGCTTCTAGAGTAAGATTTGTTTTCACGCGTTTGCCAGCATCTTCTTTCATTTGCTCTTTCAATGCATTTTCATCTTGACCAGAGAACTGGAAGTACATATCTAGAGTCATACCTTGCATTTGAAGACGTTGTTCGAATTCTTTAAGCATACGGTCTAATTCTGTTTCAACCATTGCTTCTGGAATTTCAACTTCTGCATTGTCAGATGCTTTTTCGATTAATGCTTCACGTTTTTGGTTATCAGCATCTTGTGCTTTTTGAGATTGTAACTCTTCTTTTTTCTTGTTTCTTAATTCTTCTAGAGTTTCTACTTCTTCATCAACATCTTTAGCAAATTCATCATCTAATTCAGGTAATTCTTTTGCTTTGATTTCATGAACTTTTACTTTAAATGTTGCTTTTTTACCAGCTAAATCTTCTGCATGGTAATCTTCTGGGAAAGTTACTTCGATTTCTGTATCTTCACCAGCAGCTTTACCAACTAATTTCTCTTCGAAACCTGGAATAAATTGACCTGAACCAATTTCTAGTGAATGGTTTTCACCTTTTCCACCTTCAAATGCTTCACCATCTAAGAATCCTTCGAAGTCCATAACAACAGTGTCGCCTTCTTCAACAGAACCTTCTTCTTTAACGATAAGTTCAGCGTGACGCTCTTGTAGTTGTTTGATTTCTTCTTCTACATCTTCATCTGTTACAGTAACATCTTGTTCTTCTACTTCAAGACCTTTGTAATCACCAAGTGTAACTTCTGGTTTTACAGTTACTGTTGCAGTGAATACAAGTGGTTTGCCTTGTTCGATTTCTTCAATGTCAACAGAAGGCTGATCAACAGGCTCAATACCTGCTTCATCGATTGCTTTTACATACGCATCTGGTAGAACGATATCTACTGCATCTTGATATAATGATTCTACACCGAAACGTTTTTCGAAAATGCTACGAGGCATTTTCCCTTTACGAAATCCTGGAACTTGAACTGTTTTAACTACTTTTTTGAAAGCTTTATCTAAAGCAGCATCAAATTCATCTGCAGAAACTTCAAATGTTAAAACACCTTCATTACCTTCTTGTTTTTCCCATTTTGCTGACATACAATTCCCTCCAAAATCTATTATTTCCATTAACTACTTTTGTTCATTAATTGGGATAATTAGTTTAAAATTTATATTGACAACCATCTTATTATAACATAATTCATATGCCTTTCAAGCATTAAAGCTAGAGTTCATCTACCACACTAAGAAATAGTTTCTCACAGGTTTCTATTTCTTCTATTATATCATTAAGCTCTTCAAACTCACTCTCATTATGTAGGTTTAAATTCCGTTCTGCAATGTATGTAATCGCTCGTGCAATCGATTCTACCTCGTCATTTGACGGAAGAAAAGGATAGCGAACAAATGTGTAGCGGTATAATATGTCTTTAATCATATTAAATAGAGTCGGATTTTTCTGTTCGGTCTCATTTAATAGGTTCCCAAACTGTTGCATAAAATGATGGTTCTCTAATTCAACTGTACTAGACGGATTAATATGTATATGTAGTCCAAACTTGGTCATTTCTACGGCTTTATCCCAATTTTTTTGTTGTAACCATTGAAAGATAGTCGTCTTAATAACAGGGTGGACAGATTCTTCTATTAATAACCCTATTATTTTATGGTTGGGAGTTAATTTTTTATGTTGCATTAATTTAATATATCGCCATTGACTATGATAATCATGTAGGTCTACGGCGTTTAAGAAGTCCTGCATATATTCATTCATCAATTCCTGATTGCTATCTTGCTCTAACTTTGCACTCATTTCATACAATTGCTTAAATTGTTGTCTCATTGGAGCAGGGATTTTATTAGAGCTTAGTTCATATTCCACATTTTCCATTAATAACTCGTATTGATTGGTTTGGAATAAGATCGTTAAGTAGATATGTAAGTATTTATAGTAGTCATTATCTTTAACGGCTAACACGTCTTCACAGAGATTCTGTGCTTCATCGTGTCGATTCAGTTCCATTAAGCAAATTAACTTGCCAATGATAATTTCATGACTGGATATGTTGTAACTAATTAGTTCATTTAGCTTTTTCAGTGCTTCTTCATACCGTTTGTCTTTTAATGCGGCCAAGCTCTCTTCTTCAAGCCTTGTCTTCCACTTAGGAAAAAGAATAACCTTCTCTTCACTGTTTTCCATTTCGCCCCTCCTTTTATGTTATTTTTTCTTGGTTCCAAGGTATATATACATTCCCTTATTGAAGTACTATTAAACGCAAAAAATGATGCCTTGTTTACATTTGTTGATTACCATTAGAAAACAAAAAAAGCCTATCGTTCTTATAGGTTCTTCGTAAACTACCAAGAGGTGTATATATAGGAAGAAACTTTTTATTTAGGTAAACGTTCGTTAACGATAACAACTTCTTTTATTATGACATATTTTGGGAAGGTAGCACAATATGGAAAAATGCAGAAAAAAAGGATCAGTACCTCCAGAGTTGGGGGTCTGACCCTCAGAAATTTTAGCTATCCAATTGCTCTTAGATACAAATCTAAAGAGTCCTCTACTTCCTTTGCAACTAACTGGATAAAGTCATCATAATCCTCTTGAGTATGTGCCTTATCTAATGCTTCATAATAATCAAGTCGATTTTCTACTTTAATGACAATTGGTGGGAAGCCTTCTTTCATGAGTTCTAAATTTAATAAAAGACGTGAAGTTCGCCCGTTACCGTCAATAAATGGGTGAATACCAACAAAAATTGCGTGTAACAACGCGCCACGGGTAACTGGATGCATTTGTGTTGTTTCTTGCTCGTACCAATTCATTAGTTGCTCCATTTGTTCTTTGATAAGATATGGTGCTGGTGGTGTATGTTTAGCACCTGAAATAAAGACTTGCTGGTCCCGATATGTACCCGCATAATCATCATTAATACCTTTTAATATCAAACGATGTAGATTCTTTATTTGCCATTCTGATAGAGGTTCCTTATTCTGGACAACCTCTTCAACATAGGTAATAGCATCCCGGTGATTAATGACCTCTAAGTGTTCGCGCATTGTTTTCCCACCAACGGTTATACCTTCTAATATGACTTTCGTTTCTTTAATTGTTAATGTATTTCCCTCAATTGCGTTTGAGTGATATATCCATTCAAGTATTAACTTTTCATGTAAGCTTCTTGAGGTGTACGTAGGCAAAGGTCGATTTGAATCAAGACGAGCTTTTTTTTGATCGATTTTTTCAAACATTTTCATACCACCTCTTAAGGTTTACACCAGCTTCTATACTGAGTTCACATTCTTGTCTTGCTTAGTAGGAAATTACACCTTGGTTTGCTTCTTATAGTTACCATGTAATCAAACGCAATTAAAGAAAGAATGGATCAGTCCCTCAACTCTCTACCACTTTAGCAGAGTTGGAGTCACTGACCATCAGAAATCCATTTCTATTTATACTTCCTTTTAATTTTCGGTACAATCTCCGGTAGTATTTTCATGAGCTCCATATTATGTTCCAATAGGTTACTAGTTTTCGGGGTTTCAATCGAACCATAATCAACATTACTTGTTAATTCATCGATATAAGGAATATCCTTTGGATTCGCTGTTGAATAGGCTTCTACCGATTTCTCAAAAATTACTTCATTAAGCCCCCACTCTCGGGACACTTTATAAATTTCATTTTTTAACTTGCTTCGCTTCCATTCTTCATATGCAACATCAAAGTTCATATCACTTGATACATTTCCAGGTTCTAATTCCTCTTCAACAAATTGCTTCAGTAGCTCTGCTTGATCAAAATCACCCATATTACTTAATTCTTCAATATGTTGATAAATAATACGTAAGGTTTCTGCATCCACTGTTTGTTTTCCATCTGTTGAAGTGGCTTTATCCCCGATTAATTGAATAATATAATACGCATCAATTTTTTGGGTACCAGCTAGCTTTGCTTCACCTAATGGTAATATTGGTAGATCTTCTGGATCATCGTCCGGATTATCATCTCTCGTTACGTTACGATATGCACCGACATAACGCATCCACTCATGCTCTGTTATACCGAATGCTTCGTCTACCCAAGCAAATTCATAATATTGCTGAATCGTATTTAGTTGACTGTTCGCCTTTTTAAAAGCTTTTACGAAGATTTCCTTTGCCTCGTCATCTTTTTCTAAGGCTTGCCATGCCGTTGGATCTTGTAAAATCTCCATCACTTCTTGTGAAGATTTTACAAATTCATCTACTGCTTCAGGATAAGGTTCTACAATTGCTTTACTATTCTTTCCGCCACTTCCATATAAAATTAGGGCATCATTTACTGTTTCTTCCGTTATTCTTGGGTACTGGAAGTTGACAATCGTCCCAAATTCCTTTTCCTTCCCATAAATTCGGTTTGTGCGTGAATAAGCTTGAATTAATCCTTGTAGTGCAAGTGAACGATCCACATATAACGTATTAATGAATTTAGAATCATAACCTGTCAGTAACTGATCGGCAACAATAACAAGGTCAATGTTTTTCGGATTCCGACCACTTCCACCGTGTGTTGCTCGTTCAACGACATCTTCATAATATGCATCCTCACCTCGTCGTTTATCACCGTAAGCATATTCAATTCCAGTGAATGCTGCATAATCTTTAAACATCGTTTTAATTAGTTCTGGGTCGGTAGGTTCTCTATCTGCATCTGTTCCAAAACTAAATGTCATCGCCACGTTAATCGCAACATCATCACGTTCTGCTAATTGCTTTTTAAATTCTTCATAGTAAGCAATTACTCGATGCTTGAATGCGACCGTTAAAATGGCATTGAAAATCTTATGTTGTGATTGATCTTCCCAGTTGTTTAATATTTCCTCAACTACTCTCGGGATATGTGTCTCATCATGATAAAACAATAATTTGCGTTTTTTTGCTTCCTTTTCTACTTCTAACTCAGAAAGTTCATATACTTCTCGTTCGAGTTTTCTTTTCGGTGTATCAGGTTGTTCAGCTAGTTTATATTCCACAATTTGCTCGCGTAATGTATCGTAACTTTCAAATTCTCCGGTATTTATGTAGTCAACATGAAAGCCTAATACGTTTTTATCTGCAATTGCTTCATCTATCGTATATTGATGCAATAGTGGTCCGAAAAGCTTTTCTGTTGTATCAATGAGTTCACTCTTCTCATTGATCATTCCTTTAATCTTATTCTCGTCAAATAAGGGTGTCCCAGTAAAACCATAAAACAGACCATTTTTTCGGAAGTAATTTTTAATGGATACCATCATGTCACCCATTGTCGTTCGGTGAGCTTCATCAATAATAAAGACGATTTTCTTATTTGCTAAACTTTCATCCTTCGCTTCGATTAAATCTTTCACAAGATTATTTAATTTAAATGTTGTCGTTACAACGATACCAGTACTAGTAGAGGTTAAGAGTTTACGTAACTGATAGGTATGTGATGTATCATCAACGGCTACTGATTCGTATTGTGCATATGCTTTGAAATTATCACTCGTACGACTGTCGAGTTCTTTCCGGTCTACTAAAAAGACAACATTATCAAATCCTGCTCTAGTCGATAAAAATAAAGCTGTTTTAAAACTCGTAATCGTCTTACCAGAACCTGTTGTATGCCAAACAAAACCACCATGAGGAATTTTATCATCATTATCCCAGCCTAGGGCAGCACCTTCGACAGCTTGCAAGGCATGTACTTGATAAGAGCGTAATAACATATGTTTACGATTTTCTTCTTCTCTTGCTTCATCAATGACTAAATAATCGCCAACCATTTGATGTGCCATCGGTATCATTAGGAAGTGACCAATGACATCTTCCCAATGATTAATCGGTTTATTATATTTGTCTGCCCAATGAAAAACAAAGCTTGGATTAAAAGCTTTAATTGACTTTGGTGTCGCAAAGTAACGTGTAGCTACTTCTGATGTCATCACCATCATTTGTGAAAATGCCATGAAATTATTCACATATTCACCGTCTGCATAATACCGTTTAAACTGATTAAATGCTTCTTCTAACGATTTGTCTGTACGCTTTTGTTCAATATTAATGAGTGGTAGACCATTAATGAGTAAAACAATATCAAAACGATTTCCATTCCGTGTTTCTACTTCTCTCGCGATATTGTAACTCGAATCTCCACCACGTACTTGTGCTTTTTTAAAGATGGTCAATGTAATCTGTTCACGTGTCACGTCTGGATGAGAATCTCGATAAATGCCATCAATTTTCCCAGTTGATTGTTCCATTGCTAATAACTTTGCCGCTTCATAACTGTTTTCAATTTGCGATACTTTTGCCATCACTTGTGCAAATTCATTATCTGTTAAAGGAACACTTTCCAAGACATCCGCATTCATTCGGTTAAGTTCCCCACGCCAATGATTGACTAAATCTTGTACCGTTACTTTTTGATTATTTCCATTTAGAAAATCTGGTGCTTTCCATTTGTATTGTTGTAGTTTTGCAACGAACTTATCTTGAAAAGCTTTTTCCGTCGCATTCTTTCGCCCATTACTCATTGAATAGCCTCCTCTCTACACAAACATTTCCTCTAAATAAGCCTCTTTCATTTTCTTTAGCTTTTCTAGCTTTTTTTCTTCGGTTGTAATTTGGTTATCTAAGTTTTTGAAGAATTGACCTATTTTTTGTTGTTCTTCATGCGAAGGGACAAATAAAATTACTTCATTGATATCGTCTGAATTAACTGAATCAAATGTAGATCCTGTACTTAATCTTTCCCAATAGCCTTCCATTTTCAGTTTTATTAAATACTGAAATATAAACTCATTTCCTTTAATTCCAGCAACTCCTCGCCCTAAAACAACATCATAATCTGTTTTCCCCACCTCTCCTACTGGTGCTCTAACAGTTAGAATCAGGTCTCTCTTATTAGCCATTTTTGTGAGTTGGGTAGTCCATATACGTGGAGTAACTCTATTTTTCTTCATATCTGCATTACCTTGAACAAGAATATATTTAGACCTATCACTTGTATATGATGAAGATTTAGGTGAATGACCCATTGTAATTTCAACTAAGTCACCTAATTTTGATTCAACCCATTCGCCTTCAAATTCTTTAAACCTTCTTTTCGGTACCGTTTCGCCTTCTAGTGGAAACATTTCGGTTAAATATGCAGACTTTAATGCTTTTACTTTAGCGACTTTTCGTTCTTGATTTGCGATTCTTTCATCTAAAACCTTAAAAAACTCACCGATTTTTTGTTGTTCTAATGTAGAACCATGATTAATATTGTATTCCCACAAATCATTTATAGTAATATTTGCTTGATTTGCATTCCCTCTCTCAATGCTTCTTATATAGTCTACATATCTTCTCTTTAATAAATTTCCATAAATAAAATAAGAATCATAATCATTTATCGGAGATAACTTCACCAAATTCTGATTCAATAATCCTTGATTATGCCTCTTCACTAATATTGGTCTTCCTACGGCTGATTCTTTAAGCTCAGCTTTTGAACCGACAGTAGTAATTATAATATCCCCTAAATTTAATTTGTAAGCTTCGTACTTCCTTTGATAAACTCTATCGATAAATATCTTTTCATTATTATCAATAATTTCAGTAGTTCCTAGGTCAGAAACTCTGATTATTCGTATACCTTCCTTTCGATAATACCTTGATTTAAACGCAAAACCTTTTATATAATAAATGCAATCTTTAATCTTTACTGTTTTCCACACTTCTTTAAATTCTTTAAACCTTCTCTTCGGAACTAACTTATTTTTCATTATTCCGTCACCACCAATTCTTGCAGCATTGCTTCAAATTGTTCCTCTAGTGATTTACTTTCTTTCTCAATTGTTTCTAACGTATCAGCATATCTTTCCTTTAACTCTTTCAATGTATCCAGTTCATTTTTAAGAGGTACTTCTACAAGTTTTGTGATGTCTCCAGTTAATTGACCAAACCACTTTTTATACATGAGTTGATCGATTTCTTCATTCGATAAGTTTTCTATTCTTTCTTCAACTTGTTCAGTTAATGCTTTTTCTTTTTCTCGAATTGCTTTGGTTAAAGATGATCTTTCATCCAATAGTTTTTTAACCTTATCTAATAAAACATATTCATCTGTATCTTTTGCAACCTTCTTTAATTCTGCTTTTATCGCTGATAAAGTAAAGTCGTCTTCTCTAGCATTTAATGTATCTCCCAAAATTTGTGATTCGTCACTTTCTTCTACTTTTGCTGCTTCAACGAGTTCATTTATTTCATCATTAATAGCTGCTAAAGCTTCTTTTTGTGTTTCTGCATCATGTAGTTCTTCTGTATAGAGTTCCTTTAATATAAGTTCATTTGGGACAATTGCACCAACCCAACCATCCTGTTCTGTTCGCTTCGTTTTACCAGAACCTTTTGTTACCATATTCGCTTCACGTGTTTTTCCTACTGTATAAAAGTCACTAATCGCAATTTTCTCTGAATCTTGGGACAGTGTATTTCCCCACAATTCCGCAATAATTTGATAACCATCATACGTGCTAACGTGATTAAATTGTTTTAATAGCTGTTTAATTTCCGATAACATTTCTTCTTTTAACGGTTCAATATCATTTACATCAGCCACTGTCTTTAACTTTTCCCAATATGTATCCATATAGACTTTCGTTACTTCTGTTAATGAGTTGATTTGTTTTTGTACGTTTTCATCTGTTAACACTTTTTCTGTTAAGTCTTCAACTGATTGTGTTAATTCTACATAACCTGGGCGGACTTCAGTAAGCGCATTATATAAAACGTCTTTCGTCATGTCGTGTAGAACTGTTAGTGTATTAATTTGGCTTAATGGGATGCCACCATACAAATGTGCATCCACATCATGGGCAATATCTTCTTCTACCGCTTCAATATAACGTGGGATATTTAAATTGTATTCATTTTCTATGATGTCTTTTTTAGTTGCTTTATAACTATACCCAGGTTCACTCGTGCGTTCGATATATGTATCAACAATTTTAGCGATATCCTTTTCTTGTAATACGTTTTGCTTTCCTTCTTTTACAAACGATTTTGAAGCATCAATCATAAGAACAGGATCATCTAGCTTTCGGTTCTTTTTCAAAATCAGCACAGTTACAGGGATGCCTGTATTGGTAAATAATTTATCAGGCAAGCCAATGACCGTATCAATATAGTTTTTCTCTAATAGTCGTTTACGAATTTCTCCTTCTGCCCCTCCACGGAATAACACACCATGTGGAAGTACAATGGCCATCGTACCTTCTTGACCTAAATGGAATAAACCGTGTAATAGAAATGCATAATCACCTTTAGAATCTGGTGGTAAAACCCCAGCAATTTCAAAACGTGGGTCTGTTACTTTTAAATCTTCTTGATTCCAATTTTTAACGGAGTATGGTGGATTCATCACGACCGCATCAAACTGAACACCTTCATTAGGACGTTCTGGATCTTCAGGCCAATCTTGTCCTAATGTATCACCATTTTTCACCGTCATTTTTTCTGGTCGAACACCATGTAATAATAAATTCATTCGTGTTAAGTTATATGTAGCTGTATTCTTTTCTTGTCCATAGTAATGGAGATCTTTTCGATTATCTTCTGTTAAATATCGACTAACCGTTAAAAGTAATGAACCCGATCCAACAGTAGGGTCATAAATCGATTTTACCTTCGTAGTTTTAGCAACAATTTGTGCCATGACTTCACTTACTTGACGTGGCGTATAGAACTCTCCAGCTTTCTTTCCCGATTCCATCGCAAACTGACCGATTAAATATTCGTAAGCATCTCCTAACACATCACCTTTTTGGAGAGCAACCATATTTAGATCGGCGAATAATTCAATTAATTTACGGATGTTTTTACTTCGAGCGTTCAAGTTACTGCCTAAAGCAGTGTCTGTTAAATCAATCGTAGAACTAGAAAAAAGCCCTTTAAAGTCATCGATATCTCCAGTTGTTGCAACCGTACGTTCGAAACTTTGTAAGCTCTCTGTTACCTTCTCTAATTCGAATGTTCCTTCACGAATATCTTTTAACCATGTCTGGTATAAGTGTTTAGGTAAAACATAATATCCAAGGACATTTTGAATCATATTAATGAGATTGTCTCCATAACTTGCATAAGCCTCTTCATAAGCTTGGACAATTTCTTGCTCATTCCCCTTAGCACCACTTGTTTTTACAAATGTCTCAAGTGTTTTATCACTAAGGAATTTATAGAACATTAACCCTAACATATAATCTTTATAACGGCTGGCATCCATAGAACCACGAAGGTCATTGGCACCATCCCATAGTCTTCTTTTAATATCATCTGAAGTAATCATTTCTTTTCCTCCCTGCTTGTGCATTCTTTCTTATTCAAAGTTTTTAAAAGGTCATTTATGAGAATCTGTGCTATGTAATTCTTTACTATCTATTTTAGTCGTTACTTGAAGAAATGGGAAATAGGTTGATTTTAGTTTGCTTTGTTTATACTAACGATTTGGCGAACTGCTATTTTATTAGAATCTTTCCCATTAATTAAATATTTTATTTCTTTTTGTACTTTATCATCTTACCTGGAAGTTCATAAACAAATCTAAGTAACATTTCCGTAAACTCCAGTAATTCAACAGCATCATCTTTACTTATGCTCGGAATTTCATGTGTAGCTTCATTTCCCTTTTTTCTAATAATATCAACCCATTCTCTGCTATTAGGCGGAATATAATAATTTTCCTCTAAATAATCCACATAATAAGCAAAGCTCTTCCCTGCTTCTGCTCCCTGCGATACTGAAATATTCATCAACATTTTTCTACAGGACAAAACAGCGGAGGTAAACGCATTAACAGAAATACAGTTTCTTGTTTCGTTGTACAATTGCTCTATATCATTAGGTAAAAATTCTATATTATTACCTAATAATTCACCAGGTACTTGTTCATCTGATGAATACTTTTTAAATGTCGGTTTATTACAATTAGGACAAATATAAATATATGCAAAAGTATTTTTCCCATCTTGATTTTGGCATTTATATCCACTTGATGGCCCAGCAGCTTTCCCACAATATCCACATTTATAAGATACTCTTTTAAATGTTACTATACTTGAATACCAAGATCCCCCTAAACTATTGGTCATATTAATACCCCTTTCTTTTAACAAATTCAACAATAACATCTTAAATAAACTCTTCTAAATTTTTTTACCTATAAAACCACTTTTTAATAATGTCTTAACAATTTAATTATAAATTTTCTTAATTATCATAAGACCATATATCTATAATTCACCAACTGAGAAAAGTCCAATATTTGGACTTTGGAACTGTGGGATTGGTTTCTAATACTAATAATAATAACGTTAAATACAAAACAGTTTTTATGTCCCCACGTCCCTTCTAAAAATTACACCTTAGGAATATCAATAATATCCCAAGAAGTAATAATACCTAGTAATTTTTCGGTTTGTTTTCCACTATGTGTAATGAATAGAGCTTCAAAGCGTTCACCTTCATCTATGTTATTCTTAAAAAGCTCTTCAGCCTCAAAGATATTAGTATCCCGACTAATGAATTTATAACTGGATTTATACTCCTCAAAAGGCAGCACATCTTCAATTTTTGCATCTCTTATTGAAATAATATCTTCCTCAATATTACTTGCTAACCAATTGGAAATCCCGTTTGTAGTCAACAGCTCTTCAAACACTTCTCCCTTATAAATAGGAAACTGGGAATACTTTTGTTC
Source organism: Ornithinibacillus halophilus (assembly GCF_900129485.1). Lineage (GTDB taxonomy): Bacteria > Bacillota > Bacilli > Bacillales > Amphibacillaceae > Ornithinibacillus > Ornithinibacillus halophilus. Next base: position 18,375 of record NZ_FQVW01000029.1, on the reverse strand, counting down.
ATTTATGAATTCAAGAACATATGAGAGAGGATCAGATATTTGGAATGATTGAACATTTCTAGCAAACTCCGGAATAACTGTTCTAGGTTTAGTTATCCGCTCCTCTATCGTCTCAATTTTCTCCACTGTCGAATCATGTGGTTCAGCAATTACTTTTTGCTCATCGTATTACCTCATAAATGTGTTTTTTTTATATAATTTAGTTCCCTGAATAGTAAAATTATGTATTTACTACTAGTTTACTAGAATTGGAGAAAAAATACATCTTAGTTCATAAGGGTAAATCAACATAAAAACACTCCTAATACAAAAGATGATATAATAATCACAAAATTACTAACTTAAGGGGGAGTATAAATTGAAGGAGCCTACTGGTTATTGGACATTTTATTGTAATCCAAAAAGGTGGTATATCGACGACTTTATCCGTTCTGGAGAAACCGAAGATACCTTCTCTATTTCTGACTTTCATCGTAATTATTTTAAAGAAGGGCATTTTGGAGTTATTAGAGTTGGGCGTGACAAACGAACTTTGAAAGAACTTGCAGGTAGAAATCGCCTTCAAAGTGGCGTATATGCAATCGTTGAAATACTAGGTGAACCTAAACTAATGAAAAGTACGAAAAAAGGATATTGGGCAGAAGAAAGTGATGGAGACAAAGAAAAATATAGAGTCCCTATCCGTTACGTTAAAACGTTATTAGATAACCCAGTTCTATTAGAGGAATTAGACCTCCCCGCGGATGCGTATGATCAACATTTAGTTAGAGGCCAACAAGCATCCACTATGCCATTGAATCCATTAACTTTCCATACAATTACTGATTTAATTGGAGGTTATGAGACTATTAGCTTGCTTGAAAAAGAAACTCTACCTGGGGAGTTTGCTTTAGATGAGGTAATATTAGAAGGTGCAAAGAAGCAGGTGACAGTCAATGCTTATGAACGAAATCTTCTAGCAAGAAAAAGATGTTTAGACCATTATGGTTACAACTGCACCGTTTGCGACTTTAACTTCTACGAGTTATATGGTGAGATTGGCAAAGATTTTATTCATGTACATCATTTAACCGAATTAAGCTCAATTGGTAAGGAGTATAAGGTGGATCCTATCAAAGACCTACGCCCAGTCTGCCCGAATTGTCATGCGATGTTACACAGGAGGAAGCCGGCTTATGGGATTGAGGAGTTGAGGGGGATGTTACTTAATCTAAAATGATTAGGAAAATAAAATTGAATTTATTAACTTATTTTCCATCTTTTTATTTTATAGTCTTCATAGTAAATGTCACAATACAGAATTTTGAAATTCTAACTAAAAAAGAAGAAGTTCCGAATAGAAACTTCTTCTTTTTTGTTCGTTTAGAACAACTAGACTAAAAAACAAAAACTAATATTCTTCAAAATATTTTATATATACGCGCCTTTAAGGAAATACATACAAATTGGATCATAAATAAGAGTTGCGATATATCTGTCAATACCTTATAATAAGTTTTTACTCTTAGAAACTCTTATGTCAAACTATTCTTGATAAATAGCAATAGGTGTTAATTCGATTACAGGCCCTTTTATTTCAAAGGACTCTTCATTAATGTCATCCACTTCAAACAATATCTCATCGCTCTTTTGTATTTCAGGTAGAAATGTAAGAAGTTGTTTTTTATTAACTTTTAGTTTTCCCGGTAAAAATTTTACTAGATCGATTTTTTGGTGAGGTTTATATATTCTTTTTATTTTCGCTAGAATTGTAAATTCTCCTTCTAAATCATATCTATCCTCTACAAAATTGTCTGTATCTAAAGAAGTGAAGAATTTATAATTTGTTTCTTCATCAATATAAGGTTGAATAATAATTGTAGCTTTTTTAAATCTAAGCACCGATGACGCAAGATCAAATTCTTCTTTAGTCTCTGCACTCTCAAAAAAACCTTTAAATTGCTCGAGCATATCCATCATACTTGAAAATACTAATTCGGCTGGTGATTGTTTGAACTCACCTGTTAATTCAACAAACTCTCCCAACTTTAATTGGTTCCATATACTCTCATCGAACCCAATTAATTTTTGAATCATTCCTTTTTCTTCCATTATCGTATACAAATCTTTAAATAAGGCCGAATCCGACTTGCTGACTTTCCCCTCAATTTGTTGTATATTTTCAGAACCACTACGATATTTAGCCAAAACCTTTGCAGTATTAGCTCCTAAATCTATATTACTAGATTTTCCACTTTGTTGAGTAATACTATAATCAATCATCAAATCGTCTACTAACATCTCCAAAAACTGCTTAGTTCTTTTACCATCTTGCCAATAGATTGTAGGCAAAAACATATAAATTCACCCCTTTATAACTAACTAACTTCGACAAAAAACTTTTTCTACTGAAATTCTTGGCTGCTTTTGGTATCAATACATAACTCATACTCCTTATACAATATATCTTTACTACCTATTGCCACTCCAATAATCTTTTTTAGAATCATATATATTGGTGCTTGAAATACTGTTTTTATGTCCACATTCCGTGCATTTCCAAAGGTATTTATTATCATCGAAATTAGACTGATTATTTAAGTGTGAATCGCAACGATCACAATACCAGTCAACATCAGGAAACCTTTCATTCATAATTAAAGACCTCCTTTCTCAGAATTTGCTAATGTGTATAGTATCGATTCTAATAATAGTTGCCAAACAAGTTACACCCTTCTAAATTCCTTCTTTTTACAATTTGCAATAAATATAAATACATCTTTGAGTACATGACTATACAAATAATTTATTCTTCTAAATAAGTTGCAGTCTCTTTACAAGGGATTCTTTTGACGGGTGCAACCTTTCATCCTCTGGTAGTCTCATCTTTCTACCTATTAATTTTGTTTTTATAGTTGGATCCGCATGAATTCTATAATCCTTATCAATATTAATAAGCCCTGCATCGAATAGTTTATGGTGGTTACTACAGAGCAAGATACCATTGTTAACATCTAGTTTTTGTTCTTCGCTACTCTTAGACCAAGGTATAATATGTGCTGCTTCCAACAAAACTTCTATTCTAGTTCTACAAAAAGCACATCTATAATTATATGCTTCTAGCAATGCCTTTCGAAATATAGATTGAGCGACTCCTCTTACCTTTACCCTTGCATAGAGTTCCTTTTTGTCAACTTCTTTATTTATTAACTTTCTAGCTATTCCATCTTTCGTTTCACCATTACTCGCATATTCAAACGGGTTATATATATTGTTCCAGTTATAAGAATAAACCTTTTCTAGACCTTCTTTAATGTTATTCACATCCCATGCAGTAAAACCCTGTCCAATATCACCATTTCTGTTTACTACTAATATTGTTAATGGTGGTAATTTCTCATTTAAACAAAAGTCCTGTATCAATCCTAAAAAATACCTACAAGCTCGATGATGAACTCCTAATGCATCTCCTAATTCCTTATATGTAATCGTTTTTCTATTTATTGCACGAGAAATTAGTATATCCCATGCCCCATAAGCTCTTTCCTCTTGGTTTACTTCAGCCATTTCCATCCCTCCAAATGATTCCACGTTTATGATTTCTCTCTACCCCTTAACCTAACATTTGAATTTATCAAGCACATATTAGGTGGTACTTCTTTAGAACTTATCCATTTTCCTCCTGTTGCTCCATATACTCCTCCCTTATCTTAGAAAGCGACTTCCCACTCTCCTTATGTATCGCAAACACATACGTCTGAACACTAGACCAACCATAAATCTCCTTTAACCACGCCTGCATAGACTGTTCTATATCATCTGCCAGGATATTTCCATTTGCTAAAAGAACACCTTCATTCTCCCTATCTTTTGCAACAATACCATCTCCCGCTTTCACAACTCCCCACTCTAACATAGCATCAATTTTAGGCAATGAGCGGCGAGTCCCACCAGTTTTTGTTCGCTTCACAGTCGCAGGCAAGTTTTTATCCATAAGATTCACATAATAATCGACATAATTTGTAACAGGCAATAATTTCTCAGTAAGTAAATATACAGTGTCATTTACCTTATACGGGATAAGTTTATAACAACTCATATCTACATTATTACTATTCAACCAAGAAACAGCCGAAAGTGTTTGCTCATCAAAGTCTGATGCAACCAAAACAATCTTCTGTTTCTTATTAAAATTATTCTCCGCTTCGTTAACACTTAGAAACTCGTTTAATTTACGAATTCCTAATTCATAGGAAGTAAGCTCACCAAGTTCAAACTCATCTCGGTGCTTTTCAATATAAGGTGCATATACTTTTTTCACCAGTTCATCAGGATTTTCAATTGTTGCATAACTTGCAGCATAGCGGATAGCTTGAAACTCAAAAGCTTCCTTTCTACTCTCAATATCACGCCGATCTCGTTTGATTTCAATTAGTACAATGTTTCCATTATTATCAATCGCAGTAAGATCACTTCGACCATTCTTTTCATTTCTTACCTGCTGCCCCACTATTAGCATGGATTCTTCATCATCACATATCATGTCGATACTGTTTCGAACAATTTCTTCGAGGTCACTTTCTGTCATGGAAAGTTCTGAGAAAGTAACAGCGTCTATTTTTTCTACTTTGTTGTTGTTTAAAATGTACATAGTCCCTTTCCCCTTTCATCTAGAAATTCAGTAAGCTATTAGTTAATTACAGCAAATATTAACTTAAAGTAGGTGGAAGTATCATGCCATCATGTACTTCATTGTATTATTCTTATTTTCTCCTAATTATTAGTGTACCAGATATTAATATATTCACATATTTTTCTAACTATTATCCATCAATTCCACAAGAACACCCCCCCATCCAACAAACTGCATGCCCTCTAGTTGTGTATAAATAACGTTCAAATACCCCATATAATTGTGTTAAAATATATAATAGAAACTATGTATGCTACTTTCATATCTCTTTGTCTTACAATATTCATAGAATTACAAAGAAAAGGGTGGGATTCATTTGGCTAATATTCATTACTTTCCGAGGTATTCGCAAAAAGAAAATATGACTACAAATAATACCTTGCTCCTATTCAGCCGCCTGTATCAGAATAGTCCGCAAAAATTTATGAGTTTTACAAACAACATACTTGAAGAAAGCGGCATTGAACTTGATACCACGGTTCAATTTAAACAACAGGAACGTGCTACAAGCAGTATACCTGATGGATGATTGAGCAAGAAAGTTTTAAAGTAGTAATTGAAACTAAACTATACGGTCAAGAAGACATCAATCAAATTAAAAATCACTGGCAGGCCTTTGGTAACGAAAATAAACAAATTTTTCTTTTGATTAATAAAGAAAAAGTCCCCCATACCTACCATCAAGAAATTATAAACGAATTAAATGACTTTAATGATACATATGATAAAGAAATTATCTTTGCATCCATTACCTTTAAAGAAATTTGCAGCTTTTTCAAAGAAATTCTTCAGGAATATGACCTAGAAATGAGGGCTTTAATCGATGATTACGAAGCTTTCTGCAGGGAATCCAATCTCCTAGACAACTTTGACACAAAAATACGTGTCGTTTTAACAGGTAAAACATTACAGAAAAATTTAGAATATAGACTATATTTCCACCCAAGAGATCGCGGTTACCAAAACACAAGGTATTTGGGCTTGTATCAAAACAAATCAATTCGCGCTATTGGTGAAGTATGTTGTGTCGTGGATGTTGAGTATGATGAGAGAAATGATGAATTCCTTTTATTTGACATCATTGAAGGTCAACCTACTGAGAATTTAGAAGATAACATTAGAAAACTGACACTAGAAGCAAAAGAAAAATATGGATACCCCGAAGATGAACCACGTCGATTTTTTGTAGTTAAACAATACGTAAAAACAAACTATAAAAAGGCCTCAAAAGGTGGATTAATGGGGAGTCGTTATATTGATTTAATAGACATCGAGGGTTATAAAGAGGACATGGACCTTCAAGATATTGCAAATCTGTTAGATGGGAAAGAATGGAACATCTAGCTTAGCTCCACTTATTTATGAATTCTACTACTATTCACATTAGGGGATGCCATTAATGCTGACATCCCCTTTTAACAGAAAACAGTCACCTCTGTACAAAAAAGGACCTTCAAAAATGCACTTTTTGAAAGCGGGACATAGTTCCTGTCCCCAAGTCACCCCCAAACTACGCTTCCAACGGTTCCTTTACCTCTTCTACTACTTTCACCTCTGCAACTACATTAACTTTCTGATTAACAAAGTAAAATCCACTCATGACGATTAGAGATACGATAAACAATCCACCAATTACAGGGTAGGTGTAAAATATATACATCGCATATCCGATACTTAATAGGCCACCGATGATCGTTGCCGGATATAGAAGCCAGGATGGAATATGCATTAGGGCATTTTCATATTCTTTAGCAGCCTTCGTTTTTAGGCGTAATGCTGCAATTGCTGTAATAAAGGTGCTTAATAATGTTCCGGATACGATGATATGGATAAAGACGTCCGGACCTAATCCAGAATAGACTAAAAGCAATCCTAAAGTTCCACAAACAAACAGACTTCTCACCGGTGTATTATATTTCTTATGCGGCTTTGCTAGGAACTTCATCACATAGCCTTCTTCACTGATTCTTTGCAATTCAGTGGCTACAACTGTAAACGATATATTTAAGGTCGACGCAATTGCCAGTAACCCACTAATTCCAACGAGTGGAACTAAAAAGGATGGCAGATATAACGCGGCAATATCTGGAAGGGCCGTCGTTGACTGACGGATCATTTCCGCAGGTGCGACTAGAGTTGCTGTATAAGCGATACCCATATATAAGAGAATCACGGTGATTAAGGCAATCATCATAGCTAATGGCGTGTTTCGTCTCGGGTTTTTAATTTTACTCCCTAAGGAAGATATGAAGACAAATGTTCCATAAGCTAAAAATGCGGTTACAGATGCAGAGAATAAAGATTTTCCTCCACCAGGTAAAAATTCATTAACAGCTTCAAATCCGGAACTACTTACTTTAAAAACTAATCCTGGAACAATAAAGGACACCATGACGAAGAGAATAAATACTACCATCATACTTTGAATAACATGTACTGTTTGAATTCCGATCGTGTTAAGAATGAGAAAAGTTGCAACAACAGCGAGTATTACTAGTTCATTTGGAATAGTAGGAAAGTAAATCGAAAAATATTGTGAAAAACCATGGGCAAGCATCGCAATCCCACCAATGATTCCAAAGATTAAACTAACGCTTGCGACAAATCCCGCATAAGGCCCTAGCAATCGCTTGGAAAAGTAATAAGTTCCACCTGATGATGGGAAAGTAGCATTTAACTGGATATAATACACACTACAAAACAGGGCGGGTAATGCACCAAGAAGGAATGCGAGAAAAGTTGCGCTTCCTACCTCCCCTACCATATCAGGTAGAACAATATAAATCGCAGCCCCAAGCAAAGAACCAATCGCAATATTAACTGCGCCAAATAACCCAATCTTACCTCTATCCGAATGTCTCGTCATGATGTATCCTCCTTATTCACTTACCCAAACCACCTGTAGAAATGAAGTACCCAAAATGCCTTAGGTGAACTGATCAACACTTCATATGTGAATATTTCTAAAATCAACAATAGACTATCCACTTGCTCACCATTTCACTTGTTATACTAAAAAAAATAAAACAAATATAAACGTTATAGTTGGGTGGAACTTTACAATCCCACCCTCTCATACAAAATCCTTAAATCTGAGTTTCTAGTAAATCACCATCACCGAAGCAACACTAATACCAATTACGACAAAGCTACAAGCTGCACCGATTAGAATTGGTTTTATGCCAGCCTTTTTAATCTGTTTCACATGAACACCTAAACCGATGGCAACAAGGGCAAAGGTAAACATTAATTTACTTGTATCCTTAATGAAACTTGTAACTTCGGCAGGGATTGCTACAACACTTGCGATGATGAATGCCAATGTAAAGTAAACGACGAACATCGGGATGACACTTTTAATTTGAGCCCACGTAATTCCTACCTTAGGTGAGTCATTGGTAACCGCATTTTTTCGTTGTTGAAGAATTTTCAAATAAACAAGACCAAGTGTGATAGGAATAATGAATAGTGTTTTAGCTACTTTTACAATGGTAGCAATTTCGCCTGCTTCATCACTCCAACTAAAAGCCGTTGCAAGAACAGATGGTGTATCATTTACCGCAAGACCTGCAACTACTCCGTAAAAATGATCCGAGAAATTAAACAACGTACCAATGATCGGTAAAATGACCAAGGCCGTCATGGAAAAAACAAACATCGTCGTAATCGCTACTGCAACATCTTCATCTTCTGCTTCGATAATAGGTGCAGAAGCTACAATCGCGGATCCCCCACAAATCGATGTTCCAATCCCGATCATTAAACTCAATTTATTATTTGCTTTGACAAATTTATTGATTAGGATACTTGTTACAATTGATCCGAGAATAACAGTGGCCATAACAACGATAAGCAACATTCCTACTTTATTTAATATTTGTAGGGACAACGTAAAACCTAATAAAACAATTCCGCCTTTTAAGACATAGGACGTAATAAATTTATTGGTAGCTTTATCAAGCAGGTTATATATTGGTGGGGTGTGTCGAATAATCATACCTAATATAATTGCAGAAATCGCAGTTCCTAAAAGTGGAAAAACAGTTCCACCAATAAATGTAGCTAACCAAGTAGCAAGTCCAATAATTAATAATGTGATTATCTTACTTTTCATCATTTACTCCTTCTGAAGTCATTAAACGACTCGGCGTTTAATCTTCATTAGATAAGATTTAGCTTGATTCTTGATGTTCAGTGATGGAGGGGGAGGCTGGGTAATTGTATTTCTATCAAAGTTTTGTCCCAGCTTCCCACCAACCCAAAATCACTCTAAGCTTTTTTATGCTCTAATGGTAATACCTGTATCATATTTCATTCCATCAATAATGAGTTTCACTTGATATTCCCCATGTAATCCTTCTTTGGTGACAATCGTTCTTGTATCACGGTCGTCATCTGGTAAGAAGGTTCCAGTACACATTGCGCCACGTTTTCCTTTCGAAGTAGAGATGAAATATCTACGAGTCTCTTGATCGGATTCTAGCAGCAACATAACGAGTTGTCCTTTTTCGAATTTAGATTCAAAAGTAAACATATCCACTTCATCGGTAATATGAGCTTCATGTTTCGCTGGTAACATTTCCCCTGTATCCTCTGCTGGAATATCATAATCCATTTGCGGTGTTTCTCCTAATGAACCTAAAAGTTGTCCTTTTCCAAGAGAAAGATTATTACCGTCTTTTGCATAGAGGGTGAATTTATTCGCACGATAGTAATTAGAGTTCACCTTTAATTCTAGCATTTTCTTGTCGTTAATCGTTTCTACTGTAATCGAATTTAGTTTCACATTTGGATCATCGAGTTGAGCGAATGGACCTAATTCTTCTGATGCATTTCCTTCCCCATCAAAGGCAATCCCACCTGAATGGGTTAAGTAATGCCCTTCATTATAGTACAACACATTACAAATATATGGGGAGAAGAATTCCTTGCCACGTTCTTTTCCATATTGCCATAATTGCTCAATTTCCATTTTTTCTGTATCAATACGATACTTCACGCCACGAGAGTAAGAGTCATTTGCTGCTAGATAGTTATCCGGATTTTGTGCTCCAAAATGGTGATTATCAAAACACATCACATCGCCTAACGGTGTAATTAAGTTGGCATGTTGTTCATACTGCCATTCAAAGTCCCCGTCACCTACTGGCTTAAACATATATTGTTGATATTCTTCTGGCCAGCCTTCTGGGTCAGAGATAATCCAATTCAATTCTTCGGTATCAAAATCAATATTAACCATCGCGTTGATGTGACGACCTGAGAATGTTAACGAGTTGGAATGTTCATCATACCAAACCGCATTACAGTGGAACCAGTCTTCATCAGACCATGAACCAGACTTTTGGGAACCTGGCTTAATAAAGTTTGAAAATGTAATGGTACGTTTCACATGTCCTGTATCTTTATCAATCACAACCGCTTTGTCTTCCACTGTCCCATTGTCTAAGTCACAGTTTAGTGCGACAATATCACCATTTGGTAATGTAATTTGGTCATGATGATAGCCATGTGGCACACGGTATTCTTTGTAAATTTTCCCAACTGGGCTCATTTCATAGATTCCTGACACAAAGTATGGCATTTTCATTAACCGTTGGGATCCAAGGAGAAGATTCCCATTAGGATTTCGTTTAATATCCCAAACCATTGGAACCGTATAGTTTAACCGTACATCTCCTGCATAATCAACTGCAATCGCAAAGTCATTCACGGCCGGACAGAGGAAGATAACATTATCCTGCATAAATTCCGGTGTTGTATCCATTGATTCTACTAGTTTTGCACCAGCCACTTCCGGTGTTTTTATCGTATGAACCACTTTTTTATCTGATTGTTGATATGGATATACTTCAATTTTATTCTCATAATCACTATATAAACCGACAATTGGAAGGACATGTTCTTTCGCTCGAGGGAAAGTATGATAAAAATCCCCTTCTTTTGTTTTCCCTTTTACCCGAACAGTAATCGCTGTTTCCTCTTCCGTTCTAAACAAGATCACGGCTGCTAAGTCATTTACAATGTACGGATTATATTTAATTAATGGATTTTCCATTGTAAATTCACCTTTTGCAAACTCATTTAACATCGCATACTCTGCTTTTGCTTGTTTCTCGATTAAGTGCTCTTGGAATTGATAACCGATTTTTTCTTTGACCATTGTAGCTGTCATATTATAAAGCCTCCTCAATCATTTTTATGATTACTGGTTTCTGTTGTAACCCTGATTTTCTAGATAGTTCTTCCCCATCTTTAAACATCACTAATGTTGGGTAACCTTCCACTTTATGTTCTTCAATCAAATCTGGATTTTCTTCAAAATTCACTTTAATAATCGTTACTTGATCGCCCAATGTTTTTTCAATATCTTTTAAAATGAAGGCAAGCATTTTACATGGACTACAAGTAGATGAATAGAAATCAACTAAAACAGCACCTTTTGCTATATCTTGTGTAAATTCTTCTTTGACTAATTCTTTTAACATAGTAATTCCTCCTATTAAACTTCTTTTCTTCTTAATGCTTTAATATAGGCACTTGCTTCTTGAGCTGCAATGGCACCATCTGCAGTTGCTGTTACGACTTGGCGCAAATGTTTACTATTACAGTCGCCAGCGCCAAATACTCCAGGGATTGTTGTCTCCATTCGCTCATTTACTTCTAGGAAACCACCACTTCCAAGAATCGTTGTTTTTTCAAGAAAATCGGTATAAGGAATCGCCCCTATATATTCAAAGACACCATCACATTCGATAACTTGCTCGTTCTCTCCTGTTTCTTTATCTACAAATTTGATGCCTGTGAATTCCCCTCCTTTCCCTACAAACTCTACGACTCGTTTATAAGGAAATACGTTTACATTGGGTAGTGACCGTAAATAATCGCAGGAAACAGGATCAGCCGTTAATTCCAAATCAGTAATAATCGTTAATGATTTAGCAATTGTCGCTAAATAAGTTCCTTCATCGACGGCACTATTCCCGCCTCCGATGACGACGACATCTTTATCACGGTATTTCGCCCCATCACAAATAGCGCACCAGCTAATTGCAGAGCCTTTAAATTCTTCCTCGCCAGGAATGTTTAATGTTCTTGGACGGGTCCCTGTCGCTACAATAATCGTTAAAGCTTCAATAACCTCGTCATCTTCTTCGGTGTAAATTCGTTTACTATCTTCTATACTTTCAATTTTAGTTACGGTTTTATAATCAAATTCCACCCCTAATTCTTGCGCATGCTCAAACATCTGTAAGGCTAATTCAGAACCGTTTACTTTACCGGCTCCAGGGTAATTTTCAATTTCATTCGTATTAATCATTTGTCCACCTGGAGCTAATTTCTCAAGCATTAGTACCTTCAGATTAGCTCGTACACCATAAATGGCTGCTGTCATCCCAGCTGGACCGGCACCAATCACTACTAAATCATATTTCCTCATTCACTTACACCTACTTCTTCTAGATTTTTCACTTATAAATAAGCTTCTAACTTCGCACGGTTGACGATTTTTATCTTAGATTTATTTCTTTCGATTACATTTTCTTTTTCAAGCTTGCACATTTCCTGATTATAGGCGGTACGGGATACTTCTAACTTGCTGGAGATAATGCGTTGATTATCTTTTAATTCAGTCCAATCTTCATCGGAAACACCGTATATCTCCAACAACATGTAAGCAATCTTCGTTCGTAAGTCGCCGTAACAATTACATAATTTCCATTTCTCTGCCATCAATCCTCGTTTGGCCAAACAGCCAATTAAAATTTGGCACCATTCTATATCAGAAAAGATAACATTTTTAAACCATTGAAAATCTACTAAGATAACTGTGGATCGTTTCTCTGCAACTAATGTGTAAATATATTCACTCTCCCCTGCTAGTAACAAATATTCAGGAAAGATATCTCCCTCATAAAAATAATGAGGATTAACTTCATCGCCGGAGTTCGTATAGTTAGCACATTTCAGAACACCTTCTAAGATAAACCCAACTTTATCAATTTTAGATCCTTGATGATAAATAACCTGACCACGCTGTAATTTCTCGATTTGATGAGGTAGCTGCAAAAATTTATTCTTTAGTAACATAAGGTTCCTCCAGGTCTTCTAGGTTTCTTTAAATTTCCTTTAGTCATGACTATATTTTTGAAGGCTGATAGTTAACCTTTATATGTGAATATATTCACAACTTAACATCATTTAGAATTGGTTATACCAATTATACTAGATATTAATGTGAGATGTTTCACAAATAAAAGTAAAAAAATAAATAATCTCAAACGCGATATAGAATACTCGCTAAGTCTTTCAGTACGGGAACTAACTTTTGCATCATATTATTGTGAAGTGTTTCACATTCATATTCAAAAAAAATATAAATCCTAATACAGAAACAGTTCCCTATTCCTTAACTTTTTGCTTGGGTTTGTTACTATGCTTTAACTATAACAGGGATTTCATGAAAAAGCTGTTAACTATTTAACACTTTTTTAACTTTTTATATTCAATGAAGACAGTCCTGGGTCATACCCTCAGAATTATATTTCCATCGTTTTATAATCTAAACAGTGAATTCATTAAAAATTCTTATATAATATCATATATATGTACTTCTTTGCTGATTAAGGATACGGTAAAAGCATACATAAAATGTTGAACTATGTAATTTACTATTCATTACATGAAAATGATGCTCCCTAACCACCTAACAAAAATTCTAGTATATCCTTATACACCAATTCATTATCATCCTCATTAAGTACTTCATGCTTCATTCCCGGATAAACGATGCTTGTAATATTCTGATACCCTATTTTACGTAAGGAAGCAAACGAATCCTTAAGCCCTTTTTCTCCTCCAGTGATGGGATCCCCCTCCCCCACCACGCTTAATATCGGCAAACTCGGATTCTTGCACTCGTATTTGTGGTAGCGTTGTAAATTGTAATCAGCCATAAACACCGTTAACTGGGCTCCATTTTGATAATCATATTGACATAGTGGGTCATTCCGGTAGTTTTCTATATTCGTCTGACTTGCACTTAGCCATGAATCATCGTTGTTATTGCCACTTAAATTACTTAGTATTTTACTATACCCGTGCTTTCCAGAGAAAAGTGTTACTAGCTTCCCGAGCAAAATACCAGCCCATACACCCCGAACATAATTGGCCGTGCCGCTCATCACCAGTTTTTGTATTTTATCATCATGTTCCTGTAAATAGCATCTCGCAAATAAAGAGCCCAATGAATGTCCAAACAAGTATAAATCCTTGTTCGGAAATCGATTTTTCATATAGTTAGTCACAAGGAGTTGATCCGCGATAATCTCCTCTACCCCATTCATATACCCGAGTGGATACTGTTCATTAATCGATGCACCATGTCCCCTATTATCCGAAATGATGACGGAAAAACCACTCTCCCTCAAGAACTCCATAAAATTATAATATCTACCTTTATGTTCATTGGCACCATGAATCAACTGAACTAATGCCCTCGTTTTTTTAGCCTCACATAAAGCAACAGACAACTCCAAACCATCCTTAGCTGTTAGCGTTATTTCTTCCATTAACACTTCCTCCTACATAGCACATCTTTTGAGCGATTTGTGGAAAACTACCCGATATGACCATATACCGAGGTGTCACGATGAAACGAAATCATATCATTTTTTCACTTTATATAATCATCATTACCTTTTTAGTAGGATGCCAGAACGTTCAAGATGCCCATATTAAAAGTGGTCAATTGACATTACTAGACACTGAAACTATTACTAGCTTAAACGGAGAATGGCACTTTTATCCTAACGAGCTGGTGGAACCTAGTGATTTTCAAACGGGGGAAAAGTTACCTGCAGAAAAAATATCTGTTCCAGGCACTTGGGAGAAAAATCTTGATTATGGCACTTATCAATTACATATTCATTATCCAGACCATAGCCTTGGAAGCCCTCAAGCAATGAATATTCCCCAGATATTTAATTCCTATAAACTTTTTATCAACGGGGAACTCATTTTGGAAAATGGAACGGTAGGTAATACAGAGGGAAGTAGTGAACCTTTGGGTATTCCAACAACGGTTTATTTTACTGTGGCCAATCCCAAAACTGACATTCTAATCCAGGTATCTAATTTTCATAATCGTTCAGCAGGTATTCCTGATCCCTTATATATCGGTAATCCGACGCAAATAGAAAAACAAACAGAGAGCAATTTAATATTAGAATGGTTTAGTATTGGAGCCATTATAGCAATTGCACTCATGCATATCACAGTTTATTGGTATAGAAAGACGGATACGGTTTTCTTATATTTTGGGTTGTTTTGCCTATTTATTGGGTTACGAGTTTTACTAGTAGGGCAGTCGTATATTTTTCATTTATTCCCTTTTATAAGCTGGAGAATTGTACAAAAATTGAATTACAGTTTTATATTCGTATCTATTCCACTGTTCATAAAATATTTTGCATTGCTATTTCCTAATCATCGCTGGAAAGAACAAATCTACTATATTGCCCTCATCACATCTGTATGTTGTACAATTTTTATTTTCTTTACTAACGTGCACCTATTTACGAATACCGCTTACATTATGTACCCTCTTGTGGCGATGGTCATTGCTTATCTTCTATACATCTTATATAAGGCTATTTTACGTAAAGAGGTTGGTGCAAAATTCATCGGAATCTTTTTAGTCATTTTACTTGGAACGGTTATTAATGACCTGTTATATAATGAGGAAATCGTTCAAACGATGATATTGATGCCCATTGGGTTAGTTGCCTATTGTGGTGCACAAGCATATGTCATATCGGTCAAGTATTCTGACGCAAATATCAAAGCTGAATCGCTAAATGAAGAATTAGAAACTACGCAAAGTAATGTTATTTTTACGCTTGGACAAATTATTGAATCTCGGTCCAATGAAACCGGATATCACGTAAGAAGAGTAGCTGAATACTCCAAATTACTAGCATTAAAACATGGGATGTCATCAGAGGAAGCAAATAAAATAAAGATTGCGTCCGTTATGCATGATGTGGGAAAAGTTGCGATTTCTGATGATATCTTACTTAAACCAGGGAAGTTAACAGAAGAGGAATATACAATCATCCAAGCACATACGTCGATCGGATATGACTTATTAAAACATTCGAAGCGCGACCTGATGAAAGCTGCTGCCGTTATTGCCTATACCCACCACGAGCGATTTGATGGGACCGGATATCCTCGGGGCCTAAAGGGAGAAGAGATTCCCCTCTATGGTAGAATTGTTGCGATTGTCGATGTCTTTGATGCCTTAGGATCAGACCGAGTATATAAAAAAGCGTGGAAAATGGATGATATCATTACGTATTTTCAGGAACAAAAAGGAAAGCAATTTGACCCGAAGTTAATTGATATATTTTTAACACATATTGAGGAGTTTATTGAGATTAAGGAAGCTTATCGTGAGAGATAAAGGGTCGGTTCTCGTGTTTCACTTATATGGAAACAAAATGAATCGACCCCAGATTCTCATCAAACGATTGTTCTAATATCTTCCCAACCATATACCAATTCATGTAGCTTTTTACCTAAAATATCTATTTCAACTGTATCAATCTTTTTTGCTCCTAAAGACTCGTAAAAAAATCGAGAACCGTTTTCTTCCAACACTAAAACCGTCATGGAATATATCCCTTTTTGTTTAAGTTCTTTAATGATAGGTTCAAGCAATAATTTTCCTAATCCCTTTCTTTGATAGGATTCTAATATATATATTGCATATAATTCACCGTTGTAATTAGGATATTTGCCTGTTCTTTCTTTACCACCATTAGAGAAACCAATTATTTCACCATCATCCGTTTCAGCTACATATACCGTTTTTTCAGATATTATTTCTTTCCATTTTTGTTCTCTGCTCTCATATGTCATTTTGTTTAAATACTCATCAGGCACAATATTTTTATAAGTAGTTTTCCAACTGTCAACTTGAACTTTTGCAACACCACTTGCATCTTCCGGAACAGCTCTTCTAATATTCATGTGACCCCACCATTCTATCATCATTAGTTGAAAGGGAAATAAGTAGTTTAATAGTTAATGTAGTTTTCTTATATTTTTCTATCTAACTTTAATTCAAACTGTGGCTTTGTAACATAGTCCATATAATGGATACTTCCGTCATAACCTAAATAAGCTTGGTAGCGTGTTCGTAGTGCAGGTGCTAAGACCATATCCAAAACTTCCTCTTTACGAACCCAACGACTGTCTGATGTTTCATCAGAAGTTGCCAATTCCCCACCCTTGGGTTCGCATACAAAATCAAACATAACTTTGGTGGGTACTGTCTTTACTCCACTATGTCCTGGATATGTTGCTGTATTAGAGAAAACTCCTACTAAATGAGATACCTCAACATCAATTCCACTTTCCTCTTTAACTTCTCTGACTAACCCATCTATTAAATTCTCCCCGACTTCCACTTGACCTCCTGGAAATACCCAGTGACCACCTCGGCGAGTTTTCACTAATAATATTTCACCTTTGTCATTTTCAACAAAGCCCCCTGCAGCAACAATATGTACTGGCATTTGCATTATCTAACCCTCCATTTGTAATTTCATGAAATTTCGGGGCGATTCTCAAGTTTCTGTTAAACTTATATGGAAACACAAGAACCCCCCAGTTATCCTCCTTTTCATTTTTTTATCGTGCCCAATATAATCAAGGCAATATAGATTACGATGGCAATAGAATCTACAATCGTATCCGTAAGAGCAGAAACATCAAGTATTGCAGTTACTCCTAGAATGACAATCAGACGGACGATCAGAATTGAAATAATTATCCAAGCAGCAATACGGAATTTAGGTTGGTCCAATTGGAAAGACATGTAAATAAATGCAATGCC
The DNA here is from genome assembly GCF_900129485.1 of Ornithinibacillus halophilus. GTDB lineage: Bacteria > Bacillota > Bacilli > Bacillales > Amphibacillaceae > Ornithinibacillus > Ornithinibacillus halophilus. Next base: position 799 of record NZ_FQVW01000029.1, on the reverse strand, counting down.
GAAGACAAGATTTTCTACCGTAATGATGTGCCAAACATACGTAAATACCGTTTGGGTTTCCATAGGCATCGACTTAATGTCCAGAGTAGGCAGCACAACAGAATGTCCATTCCAAGCATGCGTAACGGCAAACAGAATCCCAAGAACCCCAACAATTAGATAATAGTAATTCCTAATCTTAATTATAATCACAACCCTCCTCAGCAATTTCTGGTTCATTCTCTCGGATATCCTTGTAAAGCTCAAGAACGAATTCTGCCAATCGTCGGTCACTTTCTTTATTAAAGTCCCTTAACGTCTCGGCTGCCATATCGAGCAACTGGCTGACCTTTTCTAGATGAGTAATTTTCTTCCGTATTTCTGCATTTTTAGCATCGAGGAACGAAGCAACATCTTCACAGTAAGCGAAATCAATAGTTTCCATCTTGTAGATGCCAATTAATTTCTCCTTGATTTCTTCAAGAGAAAAGTCGGCATACTGCATGATTTGAATATTCATCAAAGTGATGAGGTCATTCCTCGAATACTTGCGATACATATTGTCATCGCGAGTAGGTGAGAGGATCCCAATCCGATCATAATATCGGAGTGTATCCTTGGATATCCCTAGTTTTTGTGAAACCTCTTGAATAGAATAAAGTTTTTCCATGATTGAACAAAAGCGCAAGCGCCCGGTTAGCGACGTATGGACTGTACTGAGCCGTAGGAGATAAAGGAAACACGACGACCAGAGGGAGTCGATGTTGACTTATCGTACGGAGGTGAAGGAAGTCTCACTAGTCGCTGGGCGCTGGAGCTG
>NZ_FQVW01000037.1 GCF_900129485.1 Ornithinibacillus halophilus | reverse complement strand
CTCTACGGTAACCGAGAGAGGCTCTCGATGCCGGAAGCAAGAGAGTCAAGAGCACTACGGTAACCGAGAGAGTGTCTCGATGCCGGAAGTAAGAGGAATAAGCACTCTACGGTAACCGAGAAGGTGTCTCGGTGCCGGAAGCAAGGAGAATAAGGTCTCTACGGTAACCGAGAAGGTGTCTCAATGCCGGAAGCAAGAGGAAAAAGGTCTCTACGGTAACCGATAAGGTGTCTCGATGCCGGAAACAAGGAGAAAAAGGTCTCTACGGTAACCGATAGTCTGTCTCGATGCCGGAAGCCAGGGAAAAAAGAACTCTACGGTAATCGATAAGGTGTCTCGATGTCGGTAGCAAGTGGAAAAAGAACTCTACGGTAATCGAGAGAAACTCTCGAAGCCCATAGCAAGGGAGCCAAGATCCTAAAGTAACTAAGAAAATCAACGCTTCAAATTTAATACACCATAAAGCAAAAAAATAAGACTGGCCAATAAAGCCAGTCTTTTAATATATATAACTAGGGAGGAGTACTTACTAGTTATAGTATTACCCAAATCTACCGGAAATATAATCCTCTGTACGATTATCTTTAGGGTTTGTAAAAATATCATCTGTTTGATCATATTCAACCACTTCGCCATTTAGGAAAAATGCGGTGCGGTCTGAGATACGAGCTGCTTGTTGCATGTTATGAGTCACAATAATAATGGAGTAATCCTTTTTCAACTCTTGAATCAAATCTTCAATACGCAAGGTTGATTTAGGATCTAATGCTGAAGTTGGTTCATCCATTAAAATAACATCAGGTTCTATCGCTAAAGTACGTGCAATACAAAGTCGTTGTTGTTGCCCGCCGGATAGGCCGTATGCATTTTCTTTTAAGCGATCTTTTACTTCATCCCAGATATAGGCACCACGGAGACTCTTCTCCACAATTTCATCAAGGATTTTTTTGCTTTTAATCCCATGTATTCTAGGTCCGTATGCAATATTGTCATAGATTGATTTTGGAAATGGATTTGGTTTTTGGAATACCATTCCAACATGCGTACGTAGGTCTTCCACTTTAAAGGACTTATCTAAAATACTTCTGCCATTGTAATTAATTTCACCAGTAATTTTAACGCTAGGTACAAGTTCAACCATACGGTTTAACGTTTTTAAGTAGGTTGATTTCCCGCATCCAGAAGGTCCGATGATAGCCGTTACTTCCTTTTCGTACGTATCTAAGTTTATATCTTTTAAGGCGTGGGTTTGGCCATACCATAAGTTTAAATCTCTTGTATGGAATACTTTATCTTTATCAGTATGAACAGTTTTCTTGGAGGAAACTGTAGTTTTCAAATTTATATTACTCTTTTCTGTCATAGAAACACTCATTGTTCTACACTCCTTGTAAAAAACGCAGATTAGTAACGCTGTTGGAACTTGTTACGAATAATAATTGCTGTTGAATTTAATAGGAATAACAGTAATAATAATACGACTATCGTTGCAGCTGCTAGGTTTACATATTCTGCAACTAATGATGAATCTAATGTCCAATAATAAATTTGCATTGGTAATGCTGTAAATTTATCAAATATCCCTTCAGGAAATGGAAGAATTAGTGCTGGGATACCTAATACAGTCAATGGTGCTGTTTCTCCAATTGCTCTTGATAGGGCTAAGATTGCACCAGTTAATATTCCAGGTAATGCTGCTGGCAGAATAATGTTTTTTACCGTTTGCCATTTAGTTGCTCCCATTCCGTAAGAAGCTTCACTTAGGTGCTGTGGTACGGAACGAATGGCTTCTTGAGCTGCAACGATGACAATCGGAAGAATTAATAATGAGAGGGTAAGACCTCCAGCTAATACTATATTTCCCAAATCCATTGCTCGAACAAAGATGGTTAATCCTAAAATTCCATAAACGATGGAAGGAACTCCTGCTAAGTTTGATATATTGGTTTGAATAAATGATTGGAATACACCTTTTTTTGCATATAATTCTAAATAAATAGCAGTACCGATTCCGAGGATTAATGTTACAGGTGCTACAACGATCATCATCCAAAATGTACCGAGTATGGCTCCCATGATACCTGCTCTTTCAGCATCATTTGAAAGCTTTCCAGTAAGAAAATTCCAATCGATCCACTGTAAACCATCTCTTAAGACTTGGATTATTAGAATAGCTAATACAAACAAGCCGAATAATGTTGCAATTAAGAAGAGGTACTTAAGAATGTTATTTTTCAAAATGCGGGTATTCATTCTTTTTTGAACGGTATTTGCATCAACGTATTTCATATTAATATTCCTCCCTAAATTTGCGAGAGACGTATCTAGCTAGTAAATTCATCAGAAGTGTGAAGACAAATAAAGTCATGGCAACTGCATATAGGCTATAGTAGATGGTTGAACCAGCTGGTGCTTCTCCTCCAGATACTTCCACAATGTAGGCTGTCATCGTTTGCATGGATTGAGTAATATCAAACGTAAAGTTTTTCGAACTACCACTAGCTATTGTTACGATCATGGTTTCCCCAATTGCACGAGAGATTCCTAGTACAAATGATGCGATGATACCAGAAAGTGCTGCCGGAATGACCACCTTAAAGGTAGATTCTAATTTTGTTGCTCCAAGTGCTAAGGCACCTTCACGCATGGAATTTGGAACAGATGTCATTGCATCCTCTGATAACGAAGCGATCATTGGGATAATCATAATCCCCATTACAATACCAGGACTAAGAATGTTGGTTGCTTCCACTTCTGGCCATATGGAGCGAATGAGTGGAGTTACAAAAGTAAACGCAAAGAATCCATAAACAATAGTAGGGATACCCGCTAGAACTTCTAATAAAGGCTTTAGAGTCCGTCGTACATTATCCGATGCATATTCACTTAAGTAAATGGCTGCCATCATACCTATTGGTCCTGCAACTAGCATTGCAATTACAGAAGATATGATTGTACCAGATAATAATGGTAAAACACCGAATTCGGGATTTTGGCTCATTGGCTTTAATACAGTGCCAGTAAAGAACTCCCAAATTGGCACTATTTTAAAGAACTCAATGGTTTCTATAAAAAGGGTATAAATGATACCAGCTGTAGTAAGTATGGAAATTAATGCAAAAAGAAATAGAAAGACAGGAATAGATTTTTCCAATACTTGCGAGAAATTCTTAACCTTCTTTTTTTGATGTATCATTTCTCGTACGTGCACAGCGTTTGATGGTTTTGTGTGATTGTCAGCCATTTAAAGTGCACTCCTTCCCCAGGCTTAAGTCAGAATAAGATGAGAGCATGGTCATGCCCTCATCTTTTACTGATTCTATTAATATTTCAATGTAACTTATTTAAGTGCTTCTAATTCTTCAACTAGTTTTGAAGCTTCATCTTCAGGAATTGGAGCGAAGCCAGTTTCACCAGCAAAGTCATTCACACTATTCATTACGTAGATTGCATAATCAAGTACTTGTGGTTTTTCTTTTGCATTGTTTACATTTAGATAAGTGAATACTGGACGAGTAAATCCTGCATAATCACCATCTTCAGCAATTGTATCTAATGATGGTTCAACTGGTCCGTCACCGAAGTCGACATGTACAGCGTTTAGTTTATCTTGGTTGTTTACATAGTAACCAAAGCCGAAGAATCCAATGCCGTTTACATCTTCAGATACTAAAGTTACTAGAGTTGAGTAATCTTGTTGTAGGTTTACGTCATCTACAAGGTCTTGTTCTTCTAAAATAGATTCATAGAAAAATTCGTAAGTACCGTGGTTTTCGTTAGGACCATACGTATTTATTTTTTCATCTGGCCATTCAGGATTAATATCAGACCAAGTTTCAATACCACCGTCAGCTAAGAAAATACTTTTTAATTCATCTGGAGTCATTTCAGTTGCCCAATCATTATCAGGGTGAGTAACAAATGTTAATCCATCTAAAGCAACTTTTAATTCTTTTACTTCAATTCCAAGATCGTCTGCTTTTTGCTGTTCTTCTTCTTTAATGAAACGAGATGCATCATTGAAGTCAGTACCATCTTCTTGTAAAAACTTCTCAAAACCAGCACTTGTACCAGCACGACTAACTTCTACAGAAACTCCTTCTTGTTCGTTTAACATGTATTCTTCAGCAAGTCTAGACATTAATGGGAATACTGTACCAGAACCATCAATGACAACACTTCCTTCTAATTCTTCAATTTCTTCATTATTCTCTTCTTCATTGTTATTAGAGCTTGAGTTGTTTTCTTCGGAAGAATTTCCGTTGTTACCTGAAGCGTTATTCTCTGAATCTGATCCACAAGCTACAACTAGCACAGCTAGAGCTGCTACAAATAAAATCATGATAAACTTTTTGAAATTCATTAAAAGTTTCCTCCCTAAATTTTGTTTTTATGGAAAGAAGTATGACCCCTCTCTCAATTGCTAGTATAGTAGGTTAGTATTAAGCCTTTATGTATTGAATGTAAAAGAAGTGTAAATTCGAATATAAATTTTTCAGAGTTGTCTAGCTCCGAGCACCTGCCGACTAGAGAAGAATTATTTTTTGGCCATTGTGCCGAGTAACCCCAGTTCGTACGTTGCAAAGTGGGTGCTCTCTAGCTTTCCTTAAAGAATAGGATAATAATCTTATAGACATTTTTCTTAAACATGTTAAAATTTAGATAAGTATATATTGGTAAGGGTGAAACTAGATGAAGCTTTGGATGAGGAAAATAGCAGTAGCTTTAATAGCGATTTTAACGTTAGGTATTTATACACCTACCTATTTAATAGCTGAAGAAGAAAACAATGAAGTAATTTCACCAAAAACGAATAATAGTGAGAACGATCAGATATCTAGTCCTGTACTTGAGGATGAATTTGATTCTTTTTTAGATGAGGAACAAAATTATACAGATGTAATCACTGAACAAGCCATTGATTATACTTATACAAAACTAGGACCAAGAATTGTCGAGAAGGTAGAAGATGAGTTTACCTCTATTATTCTTCCAAATATTGAGCAAGCAATTGAAACAATCTTAGCAAGTGTAGATCAAGATAAAATTATACATTACACGATTACAGAGCAACCTACTCATGGATATGGAGAGAGAATCTTTAATTTATATGACAATGAAGCAGAAGAAGAGATTGCTAGATTCCATGTTCGTCGTGATAACAGACCTCAAGAAGGATACTGGTTTAATTTTCATTATCACTTAAGTGAAGATAACTTTGAAACTCACCATACTATTGGAGAGATATACTGGGATAAAAATACTCCTCCAAAATGGATGGCATAAAATCGAATGAGTTGAGCACATGTAATCAGTGAGATGATTTCATGTGCTTTTTTATATTAGATAGTTTTATATGATAATTAGCTTAATAGTTGGTAAAGGAGAAAGTACTGTGGAAAATCAGAAAAGATTATCACTTGATGGTTTTAATTATAATTGGGATTTGGAAAATGGCTCATTTTCTTTTGAAGACGAAGATGCTGTAGTCTTTTGGATTACTAAAGATTTAAGTGTGCTATTGGATACGATTGAGGAAATATCAGGTGAAGGAGTATCTGAATTAGTCCTACAATTTACTGGTTTTAAGCAGGGCCTACAAGTAGGGGATTTTTTTAAAAAGCTTAATCATGTGAGTGTTTCAGAAGCCACTACTTATGTTACAAAGACTTATGCTTCTGGTGGATGGGGACATGTTGTTATTGAAGAGATTTGTAAAGAACAAAAAACAGCTGTGTTTTGTATTAAAGATAGTTGGGACTATAAAATAAATAAAACTAAAGGGAAAAATGAATCCTTTATACCTGCACACTTCGCCGGTGTATTAACTGGTGTTTTTGGGACTAATATATGGTATGAGATAGTACATAGCCAATCTGAAAGGAATAGTTATACAAAAGTTAAATATTATCCGTCAGAAATACCTATCGTAGAAGACATGTACAAGTTGACTCGAAAAAATGAATTAAATAGGATAACGGAACTAGAGGAACAAATGGAACTAAAATCTAAACAGTTGAATGATATAATCTCAAGAATTTCGCCACCGATTATACCGGTGTTAGAAGGAATTGTAGTTGTTCCGCTATTAGGGAAATATGGGGAAGATCGTTCACAAGAGCTTTTCCATAAGATGATTGACCAACTGCCAGATTACAAAGCCGATTATTTGATTTTAGATTTAACGGGTATGAAAGACAATTTAACGGATTCAGCAGCTACACTTATCGAAAAAATTGTATCGTCTGCAACATTAATTGGAGTGAAGACCATATTAACCGGTATTTCACCGGAATTAAGTAAACTGATTGCAAAATTACATATTAATTTATCCGAATTTGACTGTTACCATTCTTTAAAACATGGTGTCCATTACGCATTATCACAGATGGGACGAAGGGTTCTAAATTAGATAAAGAATCTAAATAAGATCCAAACTATCCTCATAGTTCGGATCTTATCATTATTGGTTCTCCATTAAACTAGATAATTGTGCATCGAATTCATTTGATGGTTCATCAATTGGGTATACTCTCGCTGTTTCGCTTTGGTCATTAACTTGTTGTATATAAACTTGTCTCCCTTGATAAGTAACATTTTTCATCTCTGGAGACTGGGCGATTTCTTCTGCTCTGAGTCTGTGCATGAAAAAACACCTCCAACTTCTATATTTTAAGGGCCTTCTTCGTATAGCCCATTAAGGTCTACTTCTTGCTGATGATGCATCTCATCAAGTGGAAAAACGGTTGCTTTTTCTTGATTAACTTGTTGTATATAAACAGGAAACCCATGGTACTTAACGTTAATCATATTAGGAGCATTGATAATCTCCTCTGCACGTTGTTTATCCATTATTTCCTCTCCTTTAATAACGGGTTATACTTATTTTCTGTCGGAGAGGTGTATCTATACTAGGGATAAAATGGATGTGGAGGAATGAAATTGGAGTAGATTAATTAGTCCTACTACCCCATAACCCTGATTTTACATAAGCCCCTATAATCATTGCTGCCCCAACTAGTAGCACAATAGGAAATGCCCATGAGTAACCAATAGAGAATAATATGGGTGCAAAAGTGATAATCGCTATCTCAAATGGGGCTACGCCAATGTAAGCTAGTGCATAATCACTCGTTGTTTTACTTTTAAGCTCAGGGTCTACTATACGTAATAAAGCTATCCCCATGGCTACTGTTCCTGTGCTCCAGCCCCAACCAAATAAGGATTTTTCTAACCAAAATTGCTGAAAAATATTGGGAGCTACAAACCGGTACATTAAATAAGCCCAAGTTATTCCAAATGCAAATAATATAAGTAGTGGAATCGCATAATCAAGTACTACCGTTAAATTGATAGAGGCAATACCTATAGCAACTAAAAAGTCTGTCGCCGTTCCTCCAATACGTTCCATTACTCGTTGATCAATGTAAGGATCTGCTTTTACAGTTCTTGCTAAAGATTGGAATAGTAAACCAATTACAAAGGCGATACTGAATAATGGAAAGGTAACAGCTGGAATGACATCATTTAGTAATTCAGTTAGCCAGTATGCAACACCTACAACAAACGCAATAATTGCTAAATGCAACACAAAAGGGTCAATGGAACTCGGTGAGACTGTTTCTTTTCCCATCGCTAATCGCTTATTTTCATCAACTAAGCCAGTCCTTAATTCGTCAGGTAAATCCTTAAAACTAGTTATAAATTTTGTTTGTCCTTTTTCAGTAGCCTGTTTAACTAAAAATAATCCACCTAAAACTGCGACTAATATACCAATCGTTGCAGATGTCATGGCTAAATCCATTGCTTCATTCCAACCGTAATGAGCAAAACCATCTCCAATTGCAGCAGCCGTTCCATGTCCACCAACAAAGCCTGCGCTTAAGATAATTCCAAACCCACTTGGTAAGTCAGCAAAAAGAGGAACTAAAACGACTAATCCAAATAACCCAGCTCCACCCCACATTAATAGGGTAATCAACATAGAATAAGACCACATATTCCTTACTCGATGAATAATTTCTCTTAAGTTAATTTTTGCAGCACCTATTGGAAAGGCGGCAAAAATAACTGCGATTAATAGTCCAGGGTATGAGCTAAATTGATTGGAAAAAGGTACTAAATCAATTCCACTTGGACCAAGGAATAGTCCGATAAACCCAGCTAGCATACTTGCAGGTAAAAATAATGATTGTACCCATTTAACTTTGGCACGTAGGATGGTTCCGACTAACAAAAGCCCCGAAATAATGCTGATATCCATCATTAGTGCCCAAACCGAAAATTCCTCCATATTTAGTGTTCCTCCTAAATAAAGGTATCCAATTGTAAGATTGTCTTAATATAGTTTGTAGCACATTTCATATATCATTCAGGACAAATAAATACTAATAACGCTAAGATTATTATAGAATCTTATTTTAGAGGAAAACTAAATAAGAATGTTTCCATCGTATTGTTATAAGGAGGATTTATTAGTGGTTATTGCAATTATATTATTAATTTTTGTTTCCTTGTTTTTTTCAGGTAGTGAGACAGCATTAACAGCAACAAACAAGGTAAAATTACAAACAAAAGCAGCCAACGCTGACAAAAAATCAGAGAACCTTCTAAAACTTTTATCAAAGCCAGACGAATTTATTACGACAATTTTAATTGGGAATAATATTGCAAATATATTGTTACCCACTCTAGTTACAATGGTGGCTCTTGAGTACGGTTTTAATGTTGCTTTTGCTTCAGCTGTTTTAACAATAACTATCATTGTCTTTGCTGAGGTCATTCCTAAATCAGTGGCTGTTGCCTTCCCAGATAAGATCGCCTACGTTGTATATCCTGTGATTCAATTTATGACGATTATCTTTAAGCCATTTACTTTCTTATTAAATGGCTTAACAGGATTAATTGTGAAATGGTTATCAAATGGAGAAGAAGACCAAACAACTTTCTCTAAAGAAGAACTACGTGCAATGGTTGATATCGCCGGAACGGAAGGTACGTTTAAAAAAGAAGAGTCCCACAGAATTAAAGGGGTACTGGACTTTTATAATTTAAATGTTAATGATGCGTTGAAAACTCCTCGTGTTGATATTATTGCGTTACCAATTACATCTTCCTATGAACAAGTAAGAGACATTGTCATTCGTTATCCCTTTACACGATATCCTGTCTATAAAGACGATCTGGACAATATTGTAGGTATTTTTCATTCGAAATTCCTTATTATGTGGTCAATTGAACAAGATCAAACATTAGAGTCCTATAGTGACATGGATCCTTTAATGGTCTATGAATTTCATTCGATTGAACAGGTTTTCCGGAAAATGATGCAACAAAAGAAGCATATGGCAATAGTGTTGGATGAATATGGTGGTACAGAGGGGATCATTTCACATGAAGATATAATTGAAGCAATGATTGGATTAGAAATTGAAGATGAAACGGATTTGGAAACGGAAACGTTAGTAGAGAAGCTCACAGAAAGTGAACTGATTTGCCATGGGAAAATTCCATTACATAGACTGAATTCTATTTTCCATACGAACATTCCGGAAGAGGAAGATGTATTAGCAGCGTATTTACTAAAAGCATTTAATTATTTTCCAGAAGAAGGAGAGCAGCTTGAACGAGGCAATTTAATTTTTACAGTTACTGCAATAGAAGGACGTTCCATCAAACAAGTTCATATATTAAATAAGGATAAGGTGGATTTATAAAGTAATTTTAACGGACAATATGAGTAGAAAGCAAAAACCCAAAACGTCGGGTTTTTGCTTTTTCTATGATTTTCTAGTTCGATACAACAATGCACCTAATAAAGCAGCAAAATAGAGTATTAATGCAATTAAGGTGTAACCATACATAATCGGTTTATTTTCAATTAACCCAACCACAGGAACATTTAGTAAAAGTAGCAAAGGGAAACCAAACATAATAGCAGTTGCACTACCCATGACAAGGTTGTCTGTTGTATTTGATTTAAAATCTGGGTCTACTGCTTTAACTAATGCCATTCCAGTCGAGATTGTCCCTGTACTCATTCCGTAAAAACCTAGTACATTTGCAAGTTTATCATCTGGAAACACACGTGGAATAATCCATACTAAATAAAAGATAGTAACAATACCACCTAAGGTCGTAAGAATTAAGATGGAAATCCAATACTCTTGTAGTGCGTAGATAGATATTGCTGTAATAGAAGCTGCAATCATATAATCAAAGGAAAATCCAGAAATTCTTTGTAATAAAAAGTTGTTCGGTGAATGTTCTAACTTAACCCCTTTTGCTTGAAGCTTATTTAACATCCATCTAAATAGAATAGCGTAAAGACTACCTATTAAGAAATGGAAACCTATTAATAGCTGGGCTAGTGTAGCACCAAAAGTCCCTAAAGGTGTTAGTAGTTTTTCAAAACCGAATATAGTTAGGTAAGTTATTAAATAAATAAGTCCTATTAATGCAATTTGATACGTTAGTTTATCGATTGCGTCTGCTAATGGGAATTCTTTCGGTTCTGATTTCTCTATTACTTGACCTAACTTTTCTTGGTCATCATGAGGTTGAAAATTGAACTTTTTACTACGTGTTAACATATTCATTACGATAATCCCAATTACAGTTGCCCAAATAAAACCTAAACCAGCTATAGTTAATCCAATATTAGCTCCACCAGTAACCCCAAGCTCTTCCCATTGTGTACCAATTGAGTAAGCTTGTCCTGGTCCTTGTCCAAAACCAAGTGGCAATAATAAGCCGATTCCAGGAAAGAAGTCAGGATAAATAGTCCCTACCAATAAAAGAAATAGACTAAAACCAACAATCCCTTGAATAAGGTAAGTAGATACAATCACCATTCCTGAATTAATTATTCCAGGGCTATTTTCCATTTCTCTTTCTTTTAAAGATAATGCAATAAATCCAATGGCCATTAAATGATAAACAATATCTCCCAACATATCTTTGTTAAATTCAAGAATGCCAAGTATTTCAGGGCCAAAGATTAAACCAAGGAATCCAGCAATCATGGATGTTGGAACAATCATTTTACGAAGAAGAGGGATCCTTGCTTTTAATACAGCAGCAATAACAATAAGTAAAGAAATCAAAATGAAATCAATGACTAGTGCCCATGAATCATTCATTTAGAGCGTTTAACCTCCTCTTGCTTCAACATGTTTTGTATATGCTGACTTACTTTTAACCATTTGTATGCTGATGTTCTTGGTTGGAAAAAAGTAAAGCGATACAATTTATTCTCAATAAAAAAGTCTAGATGATGATGTAAGTGAATATTAATTCCTTCCATATTAGCTAAAGGAAAGGATAGTTTCTTTCGATTATGTCCAGTAAAGTGAATGGTAGATTTGTCATTGGGGCTCCAAGCGATTTTTCCTTTAGATATGGTTTTAAAAGGAGTAACTTCATCAGAAATAGACAGTTCTATCGTATCTTGCATCGAACTTTTCCAGACTTCCTCACTTTCAGGCTGTAGTAAGTTATCCTTTAAAAATTCTAGTTGCCAGGAATTCCACTCATGAATTGTATTAAAGATGATAGGATGTTTTACTGCTTCTAATGTTCCATTTGGTGTATATCTGACAGTATAATCACAGGAGGAGCATTGAAATTGATCTTGATGTGATTGAAGATGTGATGGCATTTGGCAATGAGGACAGATGAATAATAGTCTCTCTAGATAATGTGCAAGGTTCTTTCCTTTATAAGGAAAATTATTTTTTAATTGCCATTCCATTTCATTGTAGGCTAATGCTTCTGTTAACATGTGATGGATTTGTTCCGGTGTCTTGTTTTTTAACGTATTGATATCCCACTTTTTCTCAAAAGAAAGAGATATAATACCTTTTCTAAAAGAATTGGCCCAACGCGGTTGACTTAAATATCCACCACGTATTGTTGCAACAACTACTGGGATATTCAATAGCTTAACTAACTTGGCAGTGGAGAATATTAATGGCTCTGTTGTTCCATCCCAATTACGATTTCCTTCTGGGAAAATACCGATAACGCGATTATGTTTTTTTGCTTTTATTACACTTCTAATTGTACGCGTATCATTTTTAAATTTCATTTTTGGAATGGCTCCAGTGAAGTCTAGAAGGCGCTTTAGTAGTGGATGGCGAAATAATGTTTCTCCAGCAATAAAACATATCGGTTCTTTTACATAACTATTCAATATTAATGGGTCCCAATTCGTGACATGGTGCCCTAATATAATGTATGGCCCTTCCATCTCTAAAGTATCATTTCGCTCAATTATTATTTTAGATCGACTATTAATAAATGCCTTTATCGGTGAAAGTAGAATTAATCGAGCCAATTTCCCAGGCTTTTTTTCAATACTCATAATTTCACTTCCTGTAGAAATTTGTTAATAAAAATCAATTATATTTTAACACATATAACTGATTCTAGAGAGATAAAAAAGGAAACCAACATAATAGTTATGTTAGTTTCCCTTGTGGTTATCTTGAAAATGTTTCTTTCACTACAATTGTTTGGGTTATTTTTGTTTTTTTACAATCAGTAAAATCTTTATCTTCTACTAAACCCAATTTTATAGCTGATTCTAACTTTTCCGTATCAGGTTGTCTAATTTCCACGACAAAATCATTTAAGTTCAGTTCATCAAGTTTTTTAACCGTATTTTCGTCATCATATTTAACCGAAGATCGTATTTGTCTTTGTAGTTTATAGTTCCCTCGCTGGATTTCTCCTTTTTGTTCTTTCCCAAATGATTCATCTAGAAGTTGATGGAATTTCTTTTTTAAGTAATTCATCTCTTGTTGGATATCCTTCTTCTGGTTATTTAATTCATAATAGCGTTTTATGTCATCTTCTGTAACTGTTAATGTCTTGTCCATCATAAGACCTCCATTCTAATTACCTTAGTCCATTCTATGTCTTAGAATTAGAATTAATGACAAGGGTTAGTTAAAAACAGGTGTTATTCATAGGTTGTATACAATCATTTACACTTGCGTTTTTAGAAAATTTATTATATATTGTATTCAACTAAGTTGAATGAAAGTTAACCAAGGTGAATATAAATAGTATATAGTTGAATACATTCGGAATAACCTTTTTATCATATTACTAATACAATAACTATGTAAACGCATTCAAAATGTCGGTTTCTTGTAGGAAAGAGAATATTTAGGAGGGATAAGGATGGGACGTTGGCCAGAATTTGTGCAGATTAAAGAAGTTGGACCACGTGATGGGTTGCAAAATGAGAAGAATCGAGTAGCAACAGCAGACAAGATTTCCTGGATAAACATGTTATCTGATTCGGGCGTACCGGAAATCGAGTATTCATCATTTGTACATCCAAAATGGGTACCACAGTTGTCAGATGCACATGAAGTCGGTAAAAAAATTAAACGTAATCCAAATGTTCGTTACTCTGCACTCGTTCCAAATAGAAAAGGGTTAGAATTAGCTCTGGAAGCAGGTATTGATGGTGCTTCGGTATTCATGTCTGCAAGTGAAACGCATAACAAGAAAAATATTAACAAAAGCATTGGAGAAACGTATCCAATATTAGGGGAAGTTATAAAAGATGCAAAGCGTGCTGGTAAACTTGTGACAGGTTATGTTTCCACCGTTTTTGATTGCCCATATGAAGGGCGAATTAGACCTGATGATGTTATCCGAGTTTGTGATCAGTTGATGGAAGATGGAGTAGATGATTTATCCCTAGGAGATACGATTGGGACAGCAGTTCCTTCGCAAGTGGAAGCATTATTAGAAGAACTCTTAAAACGATATCCAAAAGATAAATTAATTATGCACTTCCATGACACTAGAGGAATGGCTATAGCAAATATTATGACATCAATGGAATATGGAATTTCAAGATTTGATAGTTCGATTGGTGGTCTTGGTGGTTGCCCATACGCACCAGGTGCTTCAGGGAATGTGGCTACTAATGATGTCCTTTACTTATTGAATGGATTAGGGATTAAGACTGGAATTGAAGAGAAGAAGATACAAGAAGCAGCATTATTTATTCAAAATAAATTGGGGAAGTCTCTCCCGAGTAAATCATTGGCTTATGCTGTTGCACAAGGCTAATAATTAGATTGGCGCCACTTTAAATAGAAAAAGGTGGCGTTAATTTTTTTAAAAAGACATTGAACCATCTGTTATGGCCAGGCGCAGTCCGTACGTCGCAAAGCGGGCGCTCTCTAGCTTTTCTTAATATGCTTGACGCAATTTTAACGGTATTCTATGATTAAGGCACATTAGTCGTTTGGTTAGTGGGAAGGGAGAGAATACCAATAGACTTAAGACATATAGGAGCAAAAATTAAACAAGCTAGACTTAAAAGTAAAAAAACACAACAGCAAATCGCCGATCAATGTGGTATTTCTAAAAGCTTATTATCCAAGATAGAGAATGGACAAACTGCTTCAGCCGTTGCTACTTTATCAAAAATTAGTGATGCATTAGAAATTCCTCTTTCTTGGGTATTAGACGATCATCCAGAATCAGATTTGGTACTTCAGCCAAAAGCAAAGCGACAGTTTCAAGTAGACGATGATAATATGGGCTACTCTTATGAATTACTTGCAAAAGCACGTTTTTCAAATGTTGAACCAACAATCGTTCACGTTACACCAAAAGATATGAACGATAGGCAAGAACCATATACACATTCTCAAGATGAATTTATTTACATAATTGAAGGTTCCATTTATTTGTATTATGATGAACAAAAACATCTAATGGAAAAAGGGGATACCGCTTATTTTAAAGGTAAGAATCCTCATCTATTCATTCCAATAGACAATGATGGAGCGAAAGTATTAACGATTTTTGTTGATCGTCAAGATTAAATAAAACAAAAAGCGCCGTCTGAGCGCTTTTTGTTTTTGGTATAGGGTTTGTTTTAGGCAATACGGGTGAATTAATGGCGTTTGCTTGGTAGTTTTTTCCCTCGCTTAATACCTCCTTGTCGCCTTTTTACTTGTTCATTTTTTTGTTTTCGCTCATTGAACCTTGCGACAAATTCTGAAGTATCTTCCACAAATGCACCTCCTTTATATGCTATTACTACCATTTCCAAATTTCTACAAAAAATGCATAAATTATCCAATTAATAAGAAGAACTACTTGTAATAATTTTCATAATTAAATGATATACTATTGAAGTACAATGTTGAAAACAAAGGAGCGATTTCTATGTTAAAAAAGTTTGCCTCTGACGCACTAGGTTTGTCAGACATAGGGAAAATTATCGGACCTGAGGATTACGACAAAACAGATGCTGATGATTATGTTAGACACGAAGATGGAGAGAAGATCTATTTTCTAATAAAAACAAAGGCTGATGAGTACTGCTTTACTAATTTGGCTTTGATTCATGTTGATGGGGAAAATGCTGTATCCTCTAAAAGAACGTTAAAACGATATCCTTACTCTCAACATAAAATGTCAAACGTTGCTTTAGAAACCGCAGGAAAAGTAGATTTGGATATTGAGATTAAATTTCACTTAGGAAAAGAAGCTTATAGCATTGATGTTGATAAACGGGAATTGGAAAAGTTAAATGATCTTTACAAAGCCTTGGTGTACATATCTGAGGAAACAAATGAAAACAATGTCATGCTGGAAATGGCAAGTCAGAGTTTAGACAAAGCAGTTACCGTACTACAGAACTCAAGAACATCTGATGCTAATCTTGCCGATCAATATAAATTATTAACTGAATATGGTTTTGATTGGTTAAAGTCAGTACGAAAAGAATATCATAAAAAAGACTTTGGAGATGTATTTGAAAAATATATTAATAATTAACCATTGAAAATCAGCTGCCTATATAAGCAGCTGATTTTTTATTTGGAAACCTTTTTCATACATGTTTATATAATTTTATAAATTCAGGTATATATAATAAAAATGATAATGCCAAAAATCCACCTGTTACTGTCATCAATACTCCGGAAGCTTCTGGACTCAATTCTGGAAAGGCGATCAGAATAAATGTGGCAGCATAAAAGACGGCAGTAGATACTTTTCCAAACCACATCGCACCATCAAGTTTTCTCCCTTTCTTCAGTAGTATTAATCCATTTATTCCCATAAATAATTCTTTCACAACCAGTAATACGACGAGTATCCACATGTATTGATAGCGAATGACTAAGCAGAATAAGATAGCAGCTTGAGTCAGTTTGTCTGCGACTGGATCGACCGTCTTCCCAAGCTCCGTAATCTGATTAAATTTCCTAGCAATTAAACCATCAAATAAATCGGTTAATCCAGATACTAGTATAATAATAGCTGCTATATAGTAATCCAACGGTTCCGTTGCAGTTAAGTAATAATAGATAAATACAGGAATAAGGATTAAACGAATATACGATAAGATGTTTGGAATAGTAAATATTTCTTTTGTAGTAATCTTCACATTAAACTCCTCCTAGATGCTACTACGATATCTCATATGCAAAAGATTCACTTTATTAATTGTATCCCCTTTGCGAATTATTTGAAAGTAAGTTTACACGCGAATACGATATTAGTAGGGAAAAAGATTTATAGGTATTGTTTATAATAGCAATCTAGTATAATTTAAATTAATAATTTATGCATGTGGAGAGGATAGAATACATATGAAACAGTTAAACATAGGAATCATCGGGCTTGGTGCAATTGGGGAAAGATTATTACGACAATTCCATACACATCCATCTACTAATATTGTAGCGATAAGTGATGTGAATGAGCAAAGAATGATAGAAATGAAAGAACTAGTTAGCGAGGTAAATTTATATAATAATTATAAAGATCTTATTGCTAATGAAGAAGTAGAATTGGTATATGTAGCTGTGCCACCTAAATTTCATTATTCAATAGCACTTGATGTTCTAAATGCTGGAAAACATATCTTGTGTGAAAAACCACTTGCCAATTCGTTAGAGGAAGCAATAGAAATGAAGGAGAAAGCAGAAGCAGCAGGTGTTGTAAATGCAATAAATTTCCCATTACCGTATAGTAACCCAGTTAATACACTATCCAATTTAATACAAAAGGATGAGATTGGTAAGTTGCGACGGATTGAACTTACGATGAAGTTTCCAGAATGGCCGAGAAGTTGGCAACAAAATGAATGGATTGCTCGTCGGGAACAAGGTGGTTTCATTCGTGAAATAACGCCACATTTTATTCAGCTAACGCAACAATTGTTTGGAAAAGTAGGTAATGTACAAACCTTTGTGGAATATCCAGAAAATGAAAAGAACTGTGAGACAGGAGTTATTGCACGTTTGCAATTAGAAGCTGGTACACCAATCTTAGTCAATGGTTTAAGTGGAGTAGGTCAAAAAGAAGAACTTTCCTATAAAATGATTGGAGAAAATGGTGTGTTGTCGTTAGTAAACTGGGGACAATTAACTTATACAACGATGGAAAAGGAAAATGAAACAATAGCGATCCGAGACAACGAGCAACCAGGGTTAATTGATGAACTAATTAATGCTGTATCTGGGAAGCCATCCAAACTTATTACATTTAAAGAAGGATATGAAGTTCAAAGAATACTAGAGGGATTATTAGGATAATAGGGAGAGCCAAATGATTAACGTACAGAAACTTAGTCTAGATAATAAAAAAAGAACTATTATCATTTCGGATATTCATGGGAATTTGCCTCTTTTAATCGAACTGCTAAATAAAGTGAACTATACAAAAGAAGATTACTTATTCATCAATGGGGATCTCTGTGAAAAAGGACCCAATAGTTTGGAAGTAGTACGATATATACGAGAAATAATGATAGAATCGAAACAAGTCTATGTCAATAAAGGCAACTGTGACATTCTCCATCGCTACGTATTCGAAGGAGTAGATGGAATAAGAAATTATATGAAAAAACAGCCTTACTCCATTTTAAACGATATGCTTCGTGAGCATGGTAAGGTCCAAGAGGATTTTCTGAAAATAGAAGATTTAGCAGCGTTTTACAACCAACATTTTCATGAGGAACTTAATTGGCTTGATTCCTTACCGATTGCTTATGAAACAGATAATCATATCATTATTCATGCAGGAATAGAAAATAGAATCGACTGGGAAAAAACAACCGAGGAAAATGCACTATCAATGAAAGCATTTTATAACCAAAACCATCAAGCTGGTAAAACAGTAGTTGTAGGACATTGGCCAGTTGTGAATTATAGAGAGGACTTAGTTTGCTCTAATAACCCGATAATCGATTTAGAGAAACAGGTTATTGCCATTGATGGAGGTAACCAAATTAAAAAAGAGGGACAAATTAATGCACTAATAATTGAGGGTGGAGATTATCAATTTGAATTTGTAGATCAATTAGAACATGAATGCACGATACACCAAGAGCATATTGATACTACAGATCGAGTAGGGACGATTACATATCCAAACTATGAATTAAGCAAAATTGAAGAAGACATTTATTTCACGCTTTGTGAGAATATTAATCTAGGAATCCAACAATGGGTGAAGAATGAGTATTTAATTGAAAATGAACAAGGTCTTTATTATTCAAAAGATGACCTTAGTACTACTTTTCTTAGTGTAACGAAAGGGGAAACAGTTTGGATTGTCGATCAAGATTGTGGTGGTTATACACTCATTAAAAAAGAAATTGGAGACGTTGGGTGGATTCCAAAAAAATGCTTAGAAAAAGAGGCAAATTCCTAGACCAATCAATAGAGGGCTAGGAATTTGCCTTTTGGATTATTCAAAAATGTTAAGGATATACTTGCCTTTATGGCTACTGTACAAAATATACCCTTTCTTCAGCAACTCCCTCTTTGCGAGAATAAGTGAAAAATAGGATATGTCCAATTCTTTCCTTCTTTTTGCTGGAATTGAAAATGGACAATACAAATTATCAGCTTTTAACACGATGCTCTCAAATAGTTTTTCTGCAGGCAATGATAAGGGGTATATTAGGTGATGGATGTGTACGTGTTCAACAAAATTTGTAGCATACTTCATTTTTTTCCCTCCTTTCCTTATGCTCCTTTCACTTATACATTCGAAATAAAAAGGAAAAAGGGGGTGTATTTAGTTAAAAATTTTTTAGAAATATGAAAAAGATAATGTTTTAAATTTGTCCTATAAGAAACACGTTTGTACTTATGAATAATTTTTTATTTTCACCATAGACAAAAAGGGTGCATATGATATGATTAGAATAGAATATTTTGAAAATTAAGATATGGGAGTGGTGGCTATTGAGTGGACTTGGTGACCGATTGCGAAAGTTACGCTTAGAAAGAGGACTTGAACCGGAGAAAATGGCTCAACAACTTCAATTTACGAAGAGTGTCATTTGGAGTTATGAATTGGAAAAAAAGGAGCCGAGTGTAAGTCATATAAAGCGTTTGGCAGATTTTTTCGATGTATCAACAGATTATCTTGTTAATGGTATTGAAGAAAAACAACCTACATTACAAATTGATTTAGAAAACAGGAATAAGAATCGTCATAGGTTACTAATAGATGGGGTTGAATTAAGTGAAGAAGAGTTAACTGATGTAGTGGCTTTTATTAAGGCAAAACGATTATTAAAAAAGTAACGATATTATCAATTTAGTTAAAGTATCCACTCTTGAGTCTTCTAATGAATTTCCACTGTCTTGCTTTTCTACAGAATAGCAGTCTTCTTCAAATAAAATGCATTTCATTTCTTTACAATCAAAAATCAAATGGCCTTCTAATATTTAAAAAGGTCATTTGATTTTAGTTTTTCTATTAAACTATGTACCATTTCCATAGTTGACAGATGTCCATCGATAATGACATCTGAATTAGGTTTTATGGAGTGTAGCATTTCAGTATAGCCTTTTCTGCCATATGATAAGTAGTGCTCTAAGTTAGAAAGGATGTCTGAAGCAGTCTTATTATGAAAGTCCCTTAACATACGCCTTGCCATTGCAATGTCTAAAGGAGTATCAATAAAAAGAGCTAAATCAATGTAAGTTCTAATTTGTGCATTTTGGTATGCAAAAGGATAATCTAGAAGAATAAAATTGTATCGTTCTTTCAGCAATACTTCAATATCCTGTTTTAGAGGAGATAAATCAAAAGCATTGTAGTCTGCTCCATTATCCAACCAATCTATGATGCTCTCTGGTCCATTAAACGTATAATCATCAAAATAGATTGCTTTAGCATTCGGCAATGTTTCCTCTAATTTTGAAACGAAAGTAGTCTTTCCACCGCCAGATACGGATGCAACAGCAATAACAACTGCTCGATTATTTTTAGACATTAGCATCCCCCCTCACTATTCATATTACCATTTTTTCACAAATATCTCATATGAAATCCTAGTGATTGAAGGTTAACAATAATGTACATAATACGTGGGGAAAGGGTGGTGTTGATGATTAAAAAGAAAGCCATTTTTCTAGACCGCGATGGTGTTATTAATGAAGTTTTAAGTAAACGTGTAAAATTTGTCAATAAACCGAGTGACTTTTACTTGTTAGACGGAGTAGGAGAAGCAATAAAACGATTGAATGAAATGGACTATAAAGTATTTGTGGTTACTAATCAAGGTGGAGTTGGTTTAGGGTATATGGAAGAAGCAGCGCTACATAAAGTGCATGAAAAAATGGAAAGTGATTTATCGGCGTATGGTGCAACAATTGATGATGTTGCCTATTGTCCACATAAGCCACATGAAGGGTGTGCTTGTCGTAAACCAGAACCACAAATGATAATTGATCTGTCTAATAAATATGACATTGAGTTATCAGAGAGCTACATGGTGGGAGACCGTGAACCTGATATTGAAGCAGGCAAAAAGGCAGGGACAAAAACAGTGCTTGTCGGTAATCGTGATAAGGAAAAAGTTGATGCGGATTATTACTTTAACGATTTATTAATTTTTTCAACTTGGCTAATTGGATGAGAATGAGAATAGAATGTCTCAGTTAAGGAAAATTAAAGGTAATGCTCTCTCTAATAAGGAGGAAGTCAATTGACTATTGTCATTTCATTTCTAACCGGCATTATCTTAGGAATTGTTTTTTCGCTACTCAAACTGCCTATTCCAGCACCACCGAATTTAGCTGGAGTGATGGGGATTGTTGGTGTCTATACAGGGTTTCTGTTAATAAATACATTGTTTTAGAGGTGGTTGTTATGAAATTAACCGTTCAAACCTTTCTTGCAGGAGTTGTTTTAGGTGCCATTTTTTCTTTATTAAATCTTCAAATTCCAGCACCTCCTACTTTAGCAGGAGTGATGGGAGTTGTTGGAACCTTTATAGGCTTTGTTATTATACAACGGTTCAGTAAAGTAAAAAATAATCGTGAAAGTAGCTAACTTCTCAAGGGCCTAGTTCCATTATATATCATTACCTGCTAAACTTAGATTAACGATAAATGACAGGTGATATGATGGCGAATGTAGTTAAGATTTCTGTTAGAAACTTAGTAGAATATGTGTATCGAAGTGGAAGCATAGAAACGGGTTTTCGTACTGCTTCTACTATGACTGAAGGAACAAGGATACATCAACAAATCCAAAAAACATATAGTGAAAACGACCAAAAGGAAGCTTTTGTAGAAGCAGAGATTCCATTTGAAGACATAATCATTAGAGTGGACGGCCGGTGTGATGGACTTTTACATAGAGGTGACAAAATCATTATCGATGAAATTAAGTCTACTGTTCATCCACTTAAACATATTACAGAAGAAACACATCCTGTTCACTGGGCGCAGGCTATTTTTTATGGTTATATTTACGCCGGCGATCATGACCTAAATGAAATAACAATCCAATTAACCTATGTACATGTTAAGACGGAAGAGAAAAAACAGTATCAACGGGTAATGACATATGAAGAATTGAGAGATTATGTTAATGATGTAATTGAGAAATATGCTGAATTTGCTAAATTAGTCCTTCACCATAAAGAGCATCGGAATGATACGTGCAAAGAACTTGATTTCCCATTCTCCGCGTATCGTGAGGGACAACGAAAACTGGCAGGTTCTGTTTATAAAACTATTTTAGATAAAAAAACGTTATTCGCTAGAGCCTCAACAGGGATTGGGAAAACAATCTCTACTATTTTTCCATCTATAAAAGCGATTGGGGAAGGTAACTTAGAACGAATCTTTTATCTTACCGCTAAAACGATTACTAGAACTGCCGCAGAGGATGCCTTTCGTCTATTAATCGAAAATGGCTTAGATATAAAAGTTGTTACTATAACAGCAAAAGATAAGATTTGTTTTCAAGAGGAGACGATTTGTAATAGTGAAAACTGTCCATTTGCTGAAGGTTTTTATGACAGAATAAATGGGGCAGTAATTGATATATTGAAAAATGAAAAGCTGATGGACCGGTCAACTATAGAAATCTATGCTCGGAAGCATCGTGTCTGTCCCTTTGAGTTTTCATTAGAATTAGCTTATGCTGCAGATGCAATTATTTGTGATTATAATTATATTTTTGATCCAAGAGTTTCCTTAAAGCGACTAATGGAAGAACAGAAGAAGCAAACAGCTATCCTGATTGATGAGGCGCATAATCTAGTAGACCGTGCTCGAGAAATGTATTCTGCCGAAATAAATAAATCTAGCTTTCTACAACTAAAAAGAGATTTAAAAGATGACCACCCATCGCTTTCAATAACGTCAAAACTAATAAATGATCATCTACTAGAGATAAAGAAATCAGAGGATTTTTTACAAAAGAAAATCGATAATAAATTAATAGGTTTGTTAGAAGAATTTATAATGGATTCGGAAGTAGAGTTGGCTAGAAATGGAGATAGTAATAGCCTCTTATTAGACACATACTTTGCAGCGCAGGCATTTGTCAAAATTTCTAATCTTTATGATGATAAATTTATTACATACGTTGAAGTTCAAAAAAGTGAAGTAAGAATTAAGCTTTTCTGTTTGGATCCTTCCAAACAGATTCAAAAAATGGGGAAAGGGTTTCGAGCAAAGATTTTCTTTTCAGCAACTTTAACTCCAGCTGATTATTATAAAGATTTATTAGGAGGGCAAGCAGAGGATTATGTAGTTTCTATTCCATCCCCATTTGCACGTGAGAATGCAAAAGTATTGGTAAAGCCTTTGTCAACAAGGTATCGCGATCGTGAAAAGACACTTGAATCCATGGTGCATTTTATAACAGATGTGTTGGCACAAAATGATGGTAATTTCCTTGTTTTCTTCCCTTCATATCAATACATGAGAATGGTGTATGAGCGATTTTATGAAGAACATGCTGACATCAAAACTATTGTTCAAGATGTTGGGATGTCAGAGGTGGAACGCGAGGAATTTTTAGCAGCATTTCAATCGAATCGAGACGACAGATTAGTGGGATTTGCAGTATTGGGTGGTATTTTTTCTGAAGGTGTGGATTTAAAAGGAGATCGACTACAAGGAGTCATTGTTGTTGGTGTGGGAATGCCACAAATTGGGTTAGAACGAAACATTATTAAAGATTATTTTCAATCCATTGGAAAAAATGGGTTTGATTATGCCTATGTTTATCCTGGTATGAATAAGGTATTACAGGCTGGTGGACGATTGGTTCGTACGGATTCCGATACTGGTGTAATTGCCTTAATTGATGATCGTTTCTTACAACGAAAGTATCAGGAACTATTGCCATATGAATGGCAGCATTTTGAAGTGAGCAATTAGGTAGTTTCTTTGTTTATTTTAGGCTTAATAAGACATACTAAAAGCATCACGATACATAGAAAGGTGTGTTTTTATTGAGTCAGCACGCAAGACAAGCTGTAGAAAGAATTCTGGAAAGTAGTTCTGTAGGTACGATGGCTACTATTAAAAATAACAGACCACACACAAGGTTTATGACGTTCTTTCATAAGGACTTAACTTTATATACAGCAACAACGAAGGAAACGGATAAAGTGGAGGAAATTGAGCAGAATCCACATACACATATTCTCATTGGCTATGATGGAGAAGGTTATGGCGATGAGTATATCGACTACCATGGAAAAGTTGCAATTAATGATTCCGATGAATTAAAGAAACAATTATGGACAGAGAAAATGGAGCCTTGGTTTGAAGGTCCGGATGATCCAAACTATATTATTTTAGAAATTAAGCCGGAAACGGTGAGACTTATGACTAATCAAGTAGGGAATGAACCACAGGAAGTGGATTTAGCCTAAGTGAAAGAGAGGCAGGGACATAACTAATTATATGCAACCTAAAAACGAATAATAACAATAAAAAGATTATCAATGTTAGGTTTTCTAAGAATTGGTTACTTTCTAAAGTTAATAGAAAACTCAGAGTTAGAGCTTAGTTGATTTCAAAGAGTCTTTTTTGCCGTGGACATGGCTTCAGCCAGGCGACTACTTGAATAAACTTCTTTGCTGCCTTGTACCAAGGAATTGTCTTCTTAAAATTTCTAGTAGATGCAGGTACATCTCTGGGGTCTTCAGAAACTAGCTATTCCCACACGACAAATGTTTTCGGTGGCGAGTAATCACAGGCACAGTCCCAAGGAAGGATACTCTAGCGACGCATCGCACGCAGAAAATGCACATATAAATGCATTTTCAAGGAGTCGATTGCCATCTCTCCAATCAACAATTTATTATGCAACATTTTAAATTGATATTGACGCCAAAACTAGCGAAGGAAATACACGAAGACTCCTGCGGGAGCAGAGGCATAGGTGAGACCCCACAGGACGAAAGTCCGAGGAGGCTCACCAGCCGCCCGCGGAAAGCGAAGTGTATTTTCCGTAGCGATGAACCCACGCTCTACTAAAATTTGCTAGCAACTTCAAGAATCCGAACAAATTCTATTGTTCGGATTTTGGTTTATCTAAAATACTTTTGTCCAGCCCCTTTAATTTACAGTTATGAATGCATCGTTTATTCCTGCATCTTTTACTTCATCTAAGCGTTGATTTGCATTGTTTCGACTTCTGAAGGCACCTGCCTGAACGCGGTACCAAACTTCCCCACTTATTAAATGACGGTCTACAAATGATTCGATCCCAGCATTTCTTAATAAATCTACTCTCTTATCTGCATTGTTTTTAGATTTAAACGAACCAGCTATTATACGATATACTGTTCCAGGTTCAGGATCTGGTGTTGGGTTTCCACCGTTTGATTTTGGTTGAAGATCGAAGGCTTTGGCTATTCCATTTGCATGCCCATGTGCAACCGTTTGTCTCCATGTTGAACTACTCATTAATTGCGCGTCTTGACTATTATCGATAAAACCATTCTCTGATAGAAAAGCAGACATAGTTGTTTCACGTAGTACGTGGAAGTTAGCTTTTTTCTTTCCACGGTTACTCAATTTGTTTACCTTAGTAATCTCTTGGTGTAGAGTATTACGATAGTTTGCAGTTTGAGAGTTATCAGACAATCGATCATGGATAAAATCCTCGTAACCGCGTGCCTGCCCGTTGAATGCATTGCAATGGATAGAAACATAATAGTCCGCTCCCCATTGGTTTGCTTCATTTGTACGTTGTTGTAGGCTTTTCGTTTGGTCACTTGTCCGACTCATACGGATTTGAATATCATCATAGTTTGCTAGTAAAATAGATTGTATACGTAAAGCTATATCTAAGTTAATATCTTTCTCTAGAAGCCCATTTCCACTAGCACCTGGGTCAGTACCTCCGTGTCCAGGGTCCAAATATAATTTCAAAAAATCTCCTCCTTTAATTTAACTGGTATATCATATGTTTTTAGAAATAAATAAATTGGACAATCATCCTTTCTTTAATAATTTAGGTGGTTATTATAAAATAATACCTCCTTTCATTAATACATTCGAAAAAAGTTACGAAAAAGGGGTGTAAAAGTTATACTAATCTTATAAAAAATAAATTATTTGAGATGAATGGAGGAGAAAAGTATGCAATTAACGACAATCCCTGTTATAGAGACAGATAATTTTAGGTTAAGGGGAATGAAGATTAGCGACGCGGAAGCACTATTTTCCTTTATGAAACAGAAGGAAACCATGAGGTATATAACACCAAATCCAGTTACTTCTGTAGAAGAATTGCAGAAAAATATTCAAGGATATTTGGATAATTTTCATAACCATAAAGAAATTCCCTGGGTAATAACAGACCTTAAGACAAATCAGGTTATCGGTCAATTTCGGCTACATAAACTAAATTATTGGCATAAGAAAACAGAGCTAGGTGTTGTGATAAGCGACAGCTATCAGAGAAAAGGTGTAATGACAGAATTATTGGGACTTGTTCTAACCTTTATTTTCGAGACTTTAGATTTCAATCGTGTTGTGGGAGATATTTTTGCAGATAATGAAGGTTCCCGGAAATTATTAGAGAAATACGGCTTTACAAAAGAAGGAGTACTTAGACAAACGGATTTTGATGGAGAGAATTATCATGATACAGTTGTATATTCCATGCTAAAGTCGGAATATAATGATATGTTTAAATAAACAATATTAATAGATAGGGGAGAGGTGTTTAGATGAAATTAGTTAGCTATAAATTAAAAGGAAAACCTAGTTCACTAAGAATAGGATATGTACGTGGAGAAGAAATAATAGATTTACATGAAGCATCCATTCGTTTACCTGTCGAAGTACTTCCAACGGATCCAAATCAATTTTATAAGCTAGGAAATAAAGCTATTGAGGTTGCTAAAAAGATTGAGAGTAAACTCGGTCAAACAGAAGTCACCGGATTAGCAGTTCAGTTAGGCGAAGCATATCTTTCAACACCTATACCTGCACCATCTAAAATTATTTGTATTGGCAAAAATTATGCAGAACATGCTGCAGAAATGGATAGCAACATACCAGATTACCCAGTTCTATTCGCAAAGTATCAAAATGCCTTAATTGGTCCAGAAGATAGGATTGAGAAATCAAATCAAACGGGTAAATTGGATTATGAAGTAGAACTAACTGTTGTGATTGGGAAAGAAGCATCAAATGTTAAAAGAGAAGAGGCACTAGATTATATAGCAGGTTACACGATCGGAAATGATATTTCTGCACGTGATTTACAAAAACGAACACCACAGTGGCTACAAGGGAAATCACTTGATCGAAGTACTCCTATTGGTCCATGGATAGTAACCGCAGATGAAGTAGGGAACCCAGGGAATCTCGCCATACAATCCTCTGTAAATGGTGAAGTAAGACAGTCTTCAAACACGAATAAATTAATGTTTGATGTTCCATTTCTCATTGAGTTTATTTCTGAGTTAATTACCTTACAACCAGGAGATATCATTTTGACAGGTACACCAGAAGGCGTCGCAATGGGAATGGATTCACCGAAGTTTTTACAAGTAGGAGACAAGATAACACTTGAAATAGAAAAAATAGGTCAAATGGAAAATACTGTAGGAACTAAAAACTAAGGGGGTGTTGTATTACCCCTTAGCTTCTTTTTTTCTTAGATGATTATTTCCCATTAGTACTGTTTTTGCTTTATCGCGATTTTCTTTTTTACTTAAGACATATAGGGTATCGCCTTGTGTAATAATAGAGGTCCCTCTTGGTGTAATCAATTGCTGGTTACGGATAATCCCAATAATTAGTGTGTCTGGGGGTAGCTCTAAGTCAATTAGGTTCATATTAACTGCTGGTGATAAATCAGTAATGGCTACTTCCATAATTTCTGAGTTGGTATTTCCTAATGTAATGAGTTCTAAGCTTGGAAATATATTCTTTTCTTTCCCACTGTTTAGGTTTAGTTTTTCTGCTAACCATGATAATGTACTTCCTTGTGTTAAGGCTGAAATCAACACGACGAAAAACACGGCATTAAATATTAACTCGTGATTTTCCACTCCGGCTAAAATTGGGTATGTGGCTAAAACAATAGGAACGGCTCCTTTTAGACCTGCCCAAGAGATAAAAAGTTTTTCCTTTAGATTATATTTCATAAATACCATACTAATAAATACGGCAATTGGACGAGCAATAAACATAAGGATAAGAGATAGTAAGATACCTTGCCAAAATACCCCAATTAACTCTTTTGGAAAAACGAGTAGTCCTAATAGGATAAACATAATGATTTGCATCATTAAAGCGAATCCCTCATTAAATCGTAAAATCGTAAAGCGATACATTAGATCGTTATTTCCTACAAATACAGCCATAACATAAACAGCTAATAAACCACTCCCACCAAAAATATCAGCAGTGATATACGTTAATGTAGCTAGTCCCATTGCAAGAACAGGGTATAGTCCAGCAGTGTCGAGTTTTATATTGTTAATTACAGAAACAGTAATTTTCCCAAAGACTAGACCTAGTACTAGACCGAGCCCCATTTGTAAAAAGAAATCTCCAACAGCAGACCAAATGGTTGAATCTGGAATCTGGATTAATTCAATGAATGAAATCGTTAAGAAAACAGCCATTGGATCATTAGAACCTGATTCTGCTTCTAATGTTGATGTAAGACGTTTCTTTATATTTTTATTACCTAATACGGAAAAAACGGCTGCAGCATCCGTAGAACCAACAATAGCGCCAAAAAGCATACCTTCTAGCAACGTGAATCCTAAAATATACATGGCAGCTAATCCTGTGATGAGGGAAGTAATTAATACACCAATTGTTGCTAAGGAACTAGCAGGACCTATAATTGGAAGTATATGTTCCCATTTTGTTTGTGTTCCACCTTCAAATAAAATAATGATTAAAGCCATAATCCCAATCAATTGGGTTAATTCAACATTATCAAAGAAAATAATTCGGTTAAGAACCATCCCAGCTAATAAAAACAGTACTAAAGCAGGTAGGCCTAGGCGGTTAGAGAATTTTGTTGAAACAACACCAACAATAAGCATTAGCGCAAATAGTAAAATTAAAGATTGAATGGATAAATCCAATGTGTAACAACCCTTCTATGTGTACTCATGTGATAGTTTAAATCTAATGATGAATGATTATCCATTTTATTTAAAACGGGTTTTCATTTAAAAAGAGACCGGTAACACCTTTTATTTTTTGATAATTGGCTATATAATGATAACTATAATGTTGATGGAGGGGATAAATATGAGTGATAAGGTACAAATCAAGGTTAATGATAATGGATCGTATCGTGTAATGGGGGATGTGGAATTGGTTGATAAAGAGGGGAACGTGTTTGAAACGAAAAAGTCCTTTTCTCTTTGTCGTTGCGGTCATTCTGCGAATAAACCATTCTGTGATGGAACTCATAAGAAAATCGGTTTTGAAAGTGCACCGAGAGCAAATGAATAAAAGTGAAAACCCGTACTCCTTCTGGGTACGGGTTAACCATTAATTTAAAGGTAACAGATACACTTTCCAAATACCTTCTTCGTTTTTGATAAGTGAAAAACTGTTTGGCCAATGACCTTCTTCAGATGGGAACATAACAAAAGCCATTTCTTCATTACCTTGATTCGTGTAAATCTCCTCAAATGTTGTTTCCCTATTTTGAAGTTCTACATATAGATCGTTCATTTGTTGCTGATCAGCTTCATACATTGATCGTTTTTCAAAATAAGTCTCCTTATCTGGTGTCCCATACGTCTCTCCTTTAATGTATAAGCTATAAAGTACTTCTACATCATTATTTTGAAGTGCGTGATGATACAGCTTAAATACTTCAATTGGCCTTAATTCATTGAGAAGACGATCATCTAACGTATCAGCATAGTTTGTGTATAGTTCATTTAATGTTTCATCTAAATTAATAGTGGAAATATACGATTCCTTATTCACTTCAAGGGTATCTCTAATATCCAAATGGACTTGAGAACCATTGGGAGTAAATACATATTCGGCACCAATTACATCCAACATAAAGCCGTCGTTTGCTTGTTGAATTGGAGTACCACCTCTAGCTGCTCCGTACATCACCTTGACGATTGTTTCATCTTGAAAGTAAAAAGGGATGTCACCATGTTTATCAGATCGTGCTAATGGAAAGTCCAGTAATGTTCGATTATCAGGATTAAATGAAATCTGGTTGTTTCTATAGTTAAAGTTCCCAGAAAGCCAAGTGTTTCCTTTAAATGAAATAATCGTTTCATCGCCCTGTTTTTTTACATCTGTTACTTCCATATTTCCATATGTGAGACCACTTTCCACGGAATCAGGGTTGAATAAGAGGTTTGAACCATCACTACTAATGTCTCGGTCATGAGCAGCTTGGTCATTCCCACTATGGTCACCATCTGAAGATTCACTATCTTCGGCAATATCCACATCAGAATCTTTCATATTAAAGCTTTCATTTTCGTATGCCCCATCCATTTCTACCATCGTATCTGAGTCATTTTGTGATTCAATGGAATAGTCGCTAGCAGAGTTTCTCATTTTTGAAAACAGTTCAGGGATACTGTTGAATGTAATAGCTAAAAGGACAAATAAGGCAGCTGCAGCTACAACTGGAATAAGTCTCAGATGCAACCTTTTTCGTGTAGGTTGTTTTCCTTTTTTAATCTTAGCTAAAACGGCTTTTTTATCACTTTCTGTAAAGGTCAAATTTATTTCAGATTCATATTGTTTTTTAAGATGTTTTAACTGCTTATCCATGGTTAACACCACCTTCTTCATTAGATAAGCATTTCTTTAACTTTTCTCTTCCACGATTTAATCTTGTTCTTACGGTTGCTTCCTTCGTATTTAAAACATTGCTAATTTCTTTTGTAGATAGCTCTTTAAAATAAAATAATATAATAACTTCACGATATCGAACAGGCAACTCCATCACTTGTTTTAGGAGTTTGCTGGATTCACTCTGTTTAATGGTTTGTTCCTCAGGAGTATCTACATCTTGCTCACCAGGTTGTGCTGACTGCATTAGTTTTTCTTTTAAGCGCTTATTTCTAGATTGCCAGCTTCTTAGATGATCTTTGCATTTATTTATAGCAATGGAGTAGATCCAACTTTTTAATGAAGATTTACCTTGAAACGTATTTAATTTTTGATAAACCGTGACAAAAACCTCTTGTGTGACATCATCGGTGTCAGCAGAGTTATTCATATACGTAAACACTAATCGTTTAATTTCATCACCGTACGCGTCCATGATCGTTTCTATTGCTTCTTCTGGATTCATCTGCAAGACATATAGATCATCTATCTCGTAGGGTGAGTGGAAAGACTTCGAGCGTCCCACTCTGTTTCCTCCTAACTGTCTGCTCAATAGTAAGACGTTACATTTCCTCGTCATGTTTCAACTATTAGAACAGTTTTTAGCTTAATAATGTAGACTTTTAAGAGTCACATCGAACGGTCTTATTTCTTACGACGTAAGAAGGATAAGAATTCGGAGATGTTTTAGCTCTAAGCTTTTCTTTATATTGTAGCATCAATTATCCAATTTTATATTAGTAATATTTAATTTAAAGTAGGATTCAAGAAAAATTGATTCTTTGACTAATAAAATTGCAACTAATATAATAAAAATAGGTAGTTTATTCAGAAAATTATTACAAAAGTTGGAAGGAGGCCTTGGAATGAAATTTGATGTGATAGTAGTTGGAGCAGGTTTGGCTGGTTTAGTGGCAACAGCAGAGATAGCTGATGGAGGGAAAAAGGTGCTTTTACTAGATCAAGAACCAGAAAGTTCTCTTGGTGGACAAGCATGGTGGTCATTTGGAGGTTTGTTTTTAATTGATTCACCTGAACAACGTCGTATGGGAATCAAGGACTCTAAAGAGTTGGCATGGCAAGATTGGTTAGGTACAGCTGGATTCGATAGAGAAAACGATGAAGACTACTGGGCAAGAAAATGGGCAGAAAGTTATGTTGATTTTGCTGCAGGAGAAAAACGTGAGTGGTTGCGAAAATTGGGTGTGCGTTTCTTTCCGGTAGTTGGTTGGGCTGAACGCGGAGGCTATCTTGCAGAGGGACACGGCAATTCGGTCCCAAGATTCCACATTGTTTGGGGCACAGGACCGGGTCTAGTGGAACCGTTTGAACAACGTGTTCGGGAACATATGAAGAATGGACTAGTCGATTATCGTCCTAGACATCGTGTGGACGAATTAAAGGTAAGTAACGGTACTATTGTTGGGGCTATTGGATCTGTCTTGGCGCCTGATGATGTGAAACGTGGAGAGAAAAGCTCACGAGATGTTGTTTGGAGCTTTGAATATGATGCAGAAGCTGTTGTGGTAACCAGTGGAGGAATTGGTGCTAACTTTGAACTTATTCGAAAAAACTGGCCAAGTCGACTAGGAAATCCACCGGAAAATATGATATCGGGAGTGCCTCATCATGTTGATGGAAGGATGCTTTCGATTACAGAAAAAGCTGGTGGACGAATCGTTAATCGTGATCGAATGTGGCATTATACAGAAGGAATTAAAAACTGGGATTCTATTTGGCCGCATCACGGGATTCGTATTTTACCTGGGCCTTCTTCTATTTGGTTGGATGCAGAGGGAAACCGATTTCCAGCTCCAAATTTTCCAGGCTATGACACACTAGGAACCCTAGAGACGATTATGAAGACAGGTTATGATTATTCATGGTTTATCTTAACCGAAAAAATAATCGAAAAAGAATTTGCATTATCAGGATCGGAACAAAACCCTGATTTAACAGGGAAGAGTATAAAAAAATTGTTATCTCGAGTATTACCAGGTCCACCATCACCGGTTAAAGCATTTATGGATAACGGAGAAGACTTTGTGGTGTCAAAGAATTTGGATGAATTGGTAGTTGGTATGAATAAACTGACTGGGACGGATTTAATTGATATTTTTAAGCTTAGAAGGCAACTGGAAGCGCGTGATCGTGAAATGGATAATACTTTTACGAAAGACTTACAAATAGCAGCGCTCCGAGTTGCTCGAAACTATCGAGGGGATAAGTTAATACGTGCAGCTAAACCTCATAAAATTTTGGACCCTAAAAATGGCCCACTTATTGCTGTAAGGCTTAATATTTTGAGTCGGAAAACATTGGGGGGATTGCAGACAGATTTATCTGGACGCGTCTTAGGAATAGATGGAGAACCAGTACCAGGATTGTATGCTGCTGGAGAAGTATCTGGATTCGGCGGTGGAGGAGTACATGGATATCGTGCGCTGGAGGGAACCTTTTTAGGAGGATGCCTATTCTCCGGTCGCGTTGTGGGGAGATCAGTTGTGGAGTCGTTAGGTACCTTGAAAAAATCCATAAAGGTAAATCATTAAAGGAGGGGCATCATGCCCCTCCTTTAATGTGAAAACGCTCGCCACGCCGAGGAAAACGCTCGCCACGCCGAGGAAAACGCTCGCCACGCCGAGGAAAACGCTCGCCACGCCGAGGAA
>NZ_FQVW01000010.1 GCF_900129485.1 Ornithinibacillus halophilus | reverse complement strand
CTCGATGCCGGAAGCCGAAGCAGAAAGAGTTCTACGGTAATCGAGCCACTTGCTCTGGTGATTGAAAGTTACGGTGCATTTATCACCGATGCCAATAATTACTGAAAGAACCCATTAATAAAATACGTAATTATTTCTAGATCATCTTCATTTAACTCACGGCCAAACTGTGAGGACATCTCACTTGTAATTGCATTTAATTCTCCTTGGTGCTTTTTAGTTAATTCCGCACTAGTTCTTAATAAATTGGCAAAGGAAGAAAATTGTTGCTTCGTCAAAGGTGCGGGATGGTGCGACAAGAAATAGATATTTGCTTCAAAGCTTTCAATTTTATTTAAAAGCCTATTCATCTGTTCATAAGTATAGTGCCATTTTTCTGCGTACATATTTGAATAAAGGCAGTCCCCTAGGAAAAGCGCTTTTTCCTCTGGGATATAAACAATATTCGAATCAGGTGAATGATCTCCTCCAAGATGCTCAATATGGCAAGTTATCCCACCAAGATTTAGTTTCAGTTGATGGTCAAAGAGAATGGTCGGATCAGGAATGGAAATCTCTCTATTCTTTCCTAGTTCTAGCTTTATCGCATCTGCGCAAAATGGAATTTCAATCCCGGATTCCACACGTTGTTCCAATGCCCCATCATCCCAAGAATATTTTTGCAATTTTTTAATGTTGTCGTAAGTTAAAGAATTCGCAATAGATGGCATGTTCATTTCGGATAAGCCAAATACGTGGTCCCAATGCCAATGCGTAAGTATGAGAATATCACCATAGACTTGATGAGCAGCTAATTGCTCGTTGAAAAGTTTGGCATGGTCAGAAGAATTCCCAGCATCAATGATAAGTGTCTGCTTCTCACCAACAACAGCAGCTAATATTGGCCGATCTGTTTTTTGGTATGGAGGTAAATAAAAGAGGCGATCACTAAGTTTTTCAAATTTTTGCATGTTCATATGCTCCTTACATACAATTATAATTTTTAGCTTGACTCTAGTACTCTTTATTTATTCTGAAGAGATTGGTGGTTATACGAAGAGAGACAGTTCCAGGTGTACCTTCAAATGGAATACATTTATTAAATAAATATTTTTCATTATTTTAAAATCCATTTTATCCTTCACTAAGAATATTTTTCTCTTCCATTAGAATTAGACAGTTTATTGTGGACAAATAACGTTTCACTCAATCTTAAAAAGAATATATTAATCGTAATTAAGAAAGGAGGGAAGTATTATGTCAAGTTGTAGAACAGGAAGAAATACTGGTGTCCTTGCTGAAAGAGGTGGCCGTAGAAGAAATAACGACGATGTGTTAGGAGTAATGGATGATCGCCGAAGAAAACGAAGAGATGACGATGATGTATTAGGAGTAATGGATGATCGCCGAAGAAAACGAAGAGATGACGACGATGTGTTAGGAGTAATGGATGATCGCCGAAGAAAACGAAGAGATGACGACGATGTGTTAGGAGTAGTGGATGATCGTCGAAGAAAACGAAGAGATGACGATGATGTGTTAGGAGTAGTGGATGATCGTCGAAGAAAACGAAGAGATGACGACGATGATGTATTAGGAGCGATGGATAATCGTAGAAGAAGACGCAGAAGATGTGGCTGCTCATAGAATTTAAAAGGTGTCTGACCATAGCGTCAGGCACCTTTTCTTGAGAAATTGGAAGTATAACGCTGATTTTAAAATTGTATATGCAAAAAATCAATCCACCTGGACTTAACCGGCCAAGGTGGATTGATATATTTACCTAAAAACGTAATCTAAATAATTGCCGTTCGCATTAGTCACTTCTACCCCGTTTTTGGTTAAATTTGTCCAAATATACTTATCTAGAGAATAAGGTGAACGAGATTGTAACTTTAATAACTGAGGTTTTGAGATTTTTATATGGATAGCTTGATTGTTGTTTCGGACGGATATTTTATATTCTTCTATCTTAGTTACCTCTGCTTCATAATTCTCATCGATTTCTTGAAGTTGCTGTTCAATCACCCCAACCACGTGATCTAAATATTTTTCTCCTTCTTGGTTTTTGGACATGTAACCACGAATAAAACCTGTCGTATTCATTAAGCATTCCTCCTATTATTTTTATTCAATAGGTATCAAGAATAATGAAAAAAGCCCTTTGCTGCATTTGAATGCAGACAAAGGGCAAATAGCACCGTTCGTTATCATCCAAAGCAAGCTTTGCTGGTAGGAGCACCTTACCTTTTAGGGTAGGTTGCTGTGAAGTCATTGAGCCAGTACTCTCGTTCACTCTTGATAACCGTATTGAATTATTTATAGTTTACCATGGACTGGATGATGATGCAAAAATAATGATATTCCCTTTAATAAATTAACGAACGATTTAATTAAAAATGAAATTATAGTTCGTATATAGATATTTTTAAGTTGGAAAATAATAATAAAAAATCTCCGTTCTACAATGAAAAACATATTATTATTAAGGGTTTACTCTTTTGAAAAATAATTTTGATTACAAATGTTTACTTTTTAAACAAATGATGATAAACTAAATTACGAACATAACATAATTTTTCATATAACGGCAGGAATACGGCCTGCAAGTTTCTACCAGTTTACCTCAAATAAACTGACTATGAAAAGCGTACGGAATTACTTCTATTTTACTATTTACTAGTAAACAGTTAAGACATCGATGTTCGCATACACTTGACGATGTATCATGTTTTTAATAGTTGTTTTTCTGATTTCGATGGAATGAGCTCGAGATACATGCTTTTACATATCAGCATGTGTTTCGGGCTTTTTTTAGTCTTGTATGAAAAATTGAGTAATTTGTAAGTGGGGAGGTTGTTAGGGAAAAAATAGGGTTACATGTTTTGTTATAAATGAGAAAAACTAAGAAAAATCACTATATTTTTATTGGTAATTACACAGAAATGTATAAGACATAGGAGGAAAACTAATGAAAAATCGTTTATTTTTACTTGTTGCAATTCTATCTTTAGGTCTGTTCCTAGCAGCGTGTGGTGGAGCAGATGAGAATAATGAAGGAAATAATGCTAATACAGATGAAAATGGAAATACTGCTTCTGAAGGTGAACAGGCTTCTGATTATAAAGTTAGTATGGTTACAGATGAAGGTGGAGTAGATGATAAATCATTCAACCAATCTGCTTGGGAAGGTATTAAAGCTTGGGGAGACAACAACGGGCTATCTAAAGGGGAAGGATTTGATTACGCACAATCAAATTCATCTGCAGATTATATGCCTAATATCTCACGTTTTGTTCGTGATGATTATGACCTTATCTTCGGTGTTGGGTTCAAATTAAAAGAAGACCTTCAAAAATCTGCAGAGCAATTCGCTGATACTAACTTCGCTATCATTGATGAAGTAGTTGATGCTCCAAACGCTGCAAGTATTACATTTAAGGAACATCAAGGGTCATTTTTAGTTGGGGTAGCAGCAGCATTGAAAACAAAAACAAATAAAGTTGGATTTGTTGGAGGAATTGAATCTCCATTAATTAAGAAATTTGAATCAGGTTTTATCGCTGGAGTGAAATCAATCAACCCTGATATTCAAGTCGAAGTTCAATATGCAGAATCATTTACTGAACCAGCAAAAGGTAAAATGATAGCTACAAATATGTATGGAAATGGTGTAGATGTAATTTATCATGCATCTGGTGGAACAGGTAATGGTATTTTTAATGAAGCTAGAGACCAAAAGCATAATGATCCGGACCGTGAACTATGGGTAATCGGTGTAGACCGTGATCAGTATGAAGAAGGGCAAATTGATGAGAATAATGTAACATTAACTTCTATGGTTAAACGTGTAGATGTTGCTGTTCAAGATGTTATTGAAAGAGGAATGAAAGGTGAATTCCCGGCTGGAGAACTTCTTGAATATGGTATTGAAGAAAATGCAATAACAATCGCAACAACTAATGAAGAAGCAATGACAGACGAAATAATTACAGCTGTTGAAGAATGGGAAGAAAAAATCCTTGATGGTAATGTGGAAGTTCCACAAACAACTGAAGAGTTAGAGCAATATATCGACTCCTTATAATTAAAAGTAGGAGAGCTAATTCCTAAAAATATATGGACTTATAAATTCGCACGGTAATTCATATTTCCCGTGCGAATTTTTTAATGGAATGAGATAATGGTTAAATATACTCGAAAAAATCAACTTGTTTAACCTATTAAATAGGTTTACTATTAATGTTGGATAATTTTTTAGAGATAAGAACATCTTTTCTTAGAGAGGACAACTATGAATGGATAAACGAGTTTATTTACTTATGATCATATCCTTCGTTATTGGGATGGTCGAATTAATTATAAGTGGAATTCTAGATTTAATCGCAGAGGATTTAAACGTAACCCTTGGACAAGCAGGGTATTTAATAACAATTTTTTCACTAATCTTTGCTATTGCATCACCTATTCTGTTAATAGCAACAGCAAAAATAGAACGGAAACGGTTAACGTTAATTAATTTAATTATCTTTTTACTTGGAAATATTGTTACAGTACTGAGTCCAAATTATAGTATTTTGTTTTTAGGGAGAATGATTACAGCTACAAGTGGTGCCTTGTTGATTATTCTATGTCTTGTTATGGCACCAACAATCGTCGAGCCAAAGTACCGAGGGCGCGCAATTGGGATTGTATCGATGGGTGTCAGTGGTTCTCTTGTATTAGGAATTCCGATTGGATTAATGCTTGGTAATGCATTTGGTTGGCGAGCACCATTTCTTTTCATTACAATTCTGACTGTATTTTCTATCATAGGTGTTTCCTTGTTAATGGAACGAGTTGAACCGAAGCCCTCTGTTCCGATTCGAACGCAATTAGCGACATTAAAAAGTAGTAAAATTCTTTTTGCACAAATAACCACATTTTTATATATAGCAGGACACACGTCAATATATGCTTATTTAAAGCCATTTATTCAATCTACGACAAGTCTAGATGGTAACTGGATCAGTATCATTTATTTTGTCTTTGGTGTGGCAGCTGTAAGTGGTGGAGGAATTGGTGGCACACTTTCCGATCGCTTCGGTTCCAACAAAATAATTCTAGTGTCGATTGTAATTTTTAGTGTAACGATATTTGCGATTCCGTACACAACAGTAGCTATATCCCTATTTCTTCTAGGTATTGTTATTTGGGGGATTTTGAGCTGGGCGATTACACCAGCAATGCAGAGCTATTTAATCGATGCATCACCAGAAACCTCTGATATCCAGCAAAGCCTGAATAATTCATCCTTACACTTTGGAATTGCTTTTGGTTCTTTATTAGGTGGTTTGATAATTGAACATGGTTCTGTTGAGCAAACGGCAACAATAGGTGGGGTACTTGTCACGCTATCTCTAGTTACAGCACTTATATCCATGAAAAAACACCACGTTCTTCAGGAAGAAAGAGCAGTGGGATAAAATGTACCTAGCACCTTGATGGAAATTCTCCATAAAGTGCTAGGTTTTTTTATTTACTATTCCTCCAAATAGGTACAAGTAACGTGTCCAACTGCTTTAGCAGCAACAAGAATTGATTTTTCATCAATATCAAATTTAGGATGGTGGTTAAAGTAAGGTTCTTCCACTCCTTCTGGTGTACAACCAATGTAAAAGTACGAGCCAGGTATCTTTTTCAAATAATAAGCAAAATCATCGGAAGGAGCCATTTTAGGAAATTCTTCTACTTTCGTTATATCTGGATCCTCGATGTTATTTAAAGTTTCTGCAACGAAATCGGTTAATTCTGGATCATTGTACAATGGTGGATAATCAGGAGTATAGGTTAATTCATAGGTGACACCGAAAAGTTCTTCAATTCCTCTAACAATTCGCTGAAATTCTTTGGCAATTACTTCTTGTGCTTCATCATCAGAGTAGCGAATGTCTCCTTCAATTTCAATGCTGTCTTTGATGACGTTAAACGTTCCTTTTCCATCAAATGATCCGATCGTAACAACGCCTGTTTTCATTGGATTTAATCGACGACTTACGATGGTTTGGACAGCTGTTACAAAATAGCTACCAGCAACAATGGAGTCATTGGCTTTATCAGGAGAGGAACCATGTCCACCTCTTCCTTTAATAGCTAATTTAAAATATGTTCTTCCATTGAATGCATAGCCACTATGGTAACCAACCGTACCTGCAGGAGCTAGTGGTAACACATGGATTCCAAAAATGGCATCTACATCGTCCAATTTTCCTGTTTCCATGATGCTTTTAGCTCCACCAGGTGGAACTTCTTCGGCATGTTGGTGAACGATTTTTACAGTTCCTTTGATGTTGTCTTTTAATTGGATCAGACAATCAGCTAGGACAAGTAAATAGGCAGTGTGTGCATCATGTCCACACGCATGCATGACGCCATCATTTTTGGATTTAAAAGGGACGTCTGTTTCTTCTGTTATTGGAAGAGCATCAAAATCTGCTCGTAATCCTAACGTTTTCCCCGGTTGTGCCCCTTGAATGGTTACAATGATTCCATGTCCATTCCCAACATTTGTTTCCACTGTTACATCTTTATCTTTATAAAAATCCTCGATATATTTTGCTGTCTTATCTTCTTTGAAAGAAAGTTCCGGGTTTTCATGTAAATAACGTCGAATCTCAATCATTTCTTCTTGCCGAGATTCAAGCATTTTTATTAATTCATCTCTCATAGGCGCACTCCTTTCACTTGTATTAATGGGGGGAGTAAATCCCCCACTATTATTGATTCCATTAATGTCTTGCCCCCGCAAGTCGTGTAGAGGTTTTTTGTTTTCGCCTCTTCGACTTACCAACGTTATTAGGAACAAGGATAATTATGGAAAATAGAGATAGAATGGAAAAGACTACATTTGTGATTATACCTGTAGTCGCTGCGATATTAACAGTACTGTAAGCTGCAACCGTGCTGTAAACAGTGGCTGATATCGCAATACCAAATGCATTCCCTAATGAACTAGCCATCTTATAAACACCAGATGCTTCACCAACTTTATTATCTGGTGCAGAAGCTACTGCAGTATCCGTAGATGGCGTCGCATACATCCCCAAACCTAATCCGAATAAGATAAACCCGACAAATACAGTGATGGTATATAGTGTATCTGGTAAAAAGGTTAATCCCATAATCGCAACACCAATTAAAGTGATGGATGTACCCCAAATCATCGGATTTCTTGCACCAACACGTTGCATGATTTTCTCACCAACACGAATCATAGCTAGAACGGCAACAAGATATCCTATGGACAACATACCCGATTGAAAGGCAGAGAATCCACGTCCCACTTGAACATACGTATTAGCAACAATCAGTGTACCTGCAACTGCATTTAGCAAGAAGTTAGAAATGGTTGCACCTGTATATGGTTTGTTTTTAAACAATTTAAAATCGATTAAAGGAGTATGTTTTAATCGCATTTCATAGCGAACAAACATTATGGTTCCGACAATCGCTACTGCAGCTAATACTAGCGTTAGTGGACTAGTCCACCCTAATTCTGCCCCTTGTGTAATTACAACGTTTAAAGCCAGCATCGTAATAATAAAGATGGTTAAGCCGCCGTAATCAAATTTGAATTTACCAGATGTTTGGGCTTTGCTTTCTGGAACATCTTTGATTAGCCACATCGCTAGTAGAGCGAAGACGATGGAAAAAATGAAAATCCATTTCCAACCCAAATAAGTTGCGATGGCCCCACCTGCAAACGATGTAACACCAGAGCCACCCCATGATCCAATTGACCAATAACTAAGAGCACGCTGTCGTTCTGCCCCTTCAAAATAGGCCTTCATTAAAGCTATTGTTGCTGGCATAATACATGCTGCTGACAATCCTTGTAACACACGTCCGATAATTAAGAGCACGGAACCTTGTGCTAACACAAGTAATAGCGAACCAGCAATACTTAAAATCAATCCTAGATAAGTGATTTTTTTTCGTCCCAGTCGGTCTGCTAATCCACCGGCTACAACGATAAACATTCCAGAGAATAATGAAGTTAGACTTATTGCGATATTTAGTGCTCCAAGGTTAACTCCTAAGTCTTCTTGCACAGCAGGTACAATATTTACCATTGCCTGAGCAAAAAGCCAGAAGGTGATTACCCCAAAGACAATCCCAATAATCATTTTATTGGTACCTTTATATGAAGTTTCATTTGTAGTTGTATCCATAATAAATCCTCCTTATATTGGAGTAGAGTGTTTTTTAAAGTTGGCTCATCCTTACTATTTGATTACCAAAGATTTATTATGTTAGGTAACGAAAGGAAGAAAAAAGAAACTCCTGTAGTCACGGGGGATTACAGGAGTTGTTATTTTTGGAAGAAAGCTTATTGCTTTAGAAAATCAACCTCTATTTCATTTTTTCTTGGTTGTCGTTTAAATAAATATTCTCCATTGCGAATTGACATAAGTACTTCGGCGCGTTCGCGAATTGCTTCATAAGCATCTTTGGCATCTAAGACGATAAAGTTGGCTGGTTTTCCAACTTCAATTCCATACTCATCTTGAACTCGTAAAATGTTGGCACCGTTATATGTTATCAAGTCCAAAGCCTTATTAATTTCATCAATATGTGTATAATGCGCTAAATGAATTCCGTTATCTAAAATATTCATCATATTTCCATTGCCTAAAGGATACCAGTAATCCGCAATGGAATCTTGAGCGAATGCGACACTATTGCCGTTTGCTAGTAACTCTTTTACACGCGTTAAGCCACGGCGCTTCGGATACGTGTCACCACGCCCTTGTAAATGCGCATTTTCAGTTGGACAAGAAATAAAGTTAATCTGTGATTCACGAAATAGCCCAAGCATTTTATTGGCATAACTATTTTCAACAGAACCGAAGCTGCACGTGTGACTAGCTGTAGTGTAAGACCCATAATCTTTTTCCATAACTAGTGCATTTAAAACTTCTAAA
The DNA here is from genome assembly GCF_900129485.1 of Ornithinibacillus halophilus. GTDB lineage: Bacteria > Bacillota > Bacilli > Bacillales > Amphibacillaceae > Ornithinibacillus > Ornithinibacillus halophilus. The sequence goes on along the minus strand of NZ_FQVW01000010.1, from coordinate 63,442 downwards.
AATCGGCTATTCGGATCATCATTTTCATCACAGTGGATATCAATCATAACGTTGTATTTGATAGCCATGTCTACAATTCGTTTTAATGATTCTACACCATGTTCATAGGAAATTTCAAAATGGGGGATACCTCCTGCAACATCAGCTCCCATTTCAAGTGCTTCTTCCATTAACTGTTCTGCACCTTTATATCGGAAGAATCCTTCTTGTGGAAAGGCAACAAGTTGCAAGGTTACAACATCTTTTAGTTCTTCTCGCAGTTTAACCAGTGCTTTCATTCCAGTTAAATTAGGGTCTGTAATATCAACGTGAGTGCGAATAAATTGAACACCTTTACTTACTTCTTTTTGAATTCCTTTGATGGCACGGTCACGGACTAATTCCTCAGTTAAGGTTTTTTTATTATCACTCCAACGCTGGATTCCTTCAAATAATGTTCCAGAAATATTTGCGTTTCCTTCTCCTAGGCCTGAAAAGATATAGTCTAAATGCAAATGGGGATCAACATAAGGTGGAAGTACGAGGCGTCCTTCTAAATCAATCACTTCATCAGCCTCTCCTACACCACTGCCAATGGCTTTAAACTGACTATTTTCTACGAGTATTTCATGAGATTCTGGATTTCCATAAATGGTTGCATTAATAAATTTCTTCTTCATCTATATGGCTCCTTTTCATTATTATCCAGTATTTAGTATATCAGATTGTATTGAAAGAACTCATTAAAGTGATTCCTGGTATTTTAGTTCTTATTTAGAATTAGACATTAGAGATGTCTTGAGGATGGAACGGTAGAAATTACAGGATCTAAAGATAGTAGGTATGTTTATTTCATCCTTTTCAGAAAAAAATCGTTAAACAAAAGGAGTTTCAGGAAATTAAATAAAGGGTACAGAACTCACAAGTATCTGCTGAAGGAAATAAATACCATATGATAATTTAAGTACATCTTGGAAACAGCTAAAAATATGTTTTACTAAAACGAGGGGGATGTAGTATGGGAAAAGAAAACGTAGTAGCAGAAAATGAAATTATTATCCGTGAAAACCCTGTATCCAGGTACCTATTTAACAATACTCGCTCTGCTTGGATTTGGTTAATCATCCGTTTGTATGTTGGTTATGTGTGGTTAACTTCAGGTTGGGGGAAATTAGGTTCACCAGCATGGACAGGTGAAAATGCAGGTGCAGCAATCCAAGGTTTTGTAGGTGGTGCAATTGAAAAATCAGCTACTGGTGGAGACGTTGCAGGTTGGTATGCATCATTCTTAGAGAACATTGTACTTCCTAATGCAACGGTGTTTTCTTATTTGGTCGTTTTTGGAGAAATTGCAGTTGGTTTAGGACTTATCTTAGGTTTATTAACTGGAATTGCTGCTTTCTTTGGAAGTATCATGAACGTTACCTTTTTATTCGCAGGTACACTAAGCTCAAACCCATTATTATTTATACTCGCATCATGGTTAGTACTAGCATGGAAAGTAGCAGGATGGTATGGTCTTGACCGATGGGCATTGCCAAGACTAGGTACACCGTGGACACGGAAAAATAATTGATTTTTCTCAAATAACAAGGGTTTGGTTATTGAATTAGCAAATATACAAAAAGCTTGAGATAACATTTCTCAAGCTTTTTCATGTCTTAGTTCTAGTTTTTCACGAAGCATTTTTAGCTGTTTCATTAGTGCTTCATATTCTTTTAATTCTATATTACAGGTGTCTATTGCTTTAGCGATGGATTGATTAATGGCATCTTTTTCTCTCAAAGCCTTTGGTTGAAGGAAAATACTAACTCTTCTTTCGTCTGTCGTTGAGCGCTCTTTTTTTACCCAGTTATTAACTTCCATTCGCTTGATCATCGGTGTAAGTGTACCGGTACCTAGATTTAAACGATTGCCTAATTCTTTAGCCGAAAGCCCATCTTTTTCCCATAAAGCTAGTAAGACTAGGTATTGGGGATAGGTAATACCAAAGGGATGAAGTACATTAGTATATAATTTAGTGAATTGACTGCTAGCCTCATAAATGGCAAAACATAGCTGTTTATCTAGTGATAGAAAGTCATTCACGGAATTCATCCCCTTTCAATCTCTTATAGTTGTTTCGTGATGTCTTTTTCTATTTTACTTGGTTTTGTAGTTGGTGCATAACGTTCAACTACCTGACCGTTTTTGTCAATAAGGAATTTGGTGAAGTTCCACTTGATATCTTTTGAAAGGAGGCCACCTTTTGCTGATTTTAAATAACTGAATAGCGGGTCCTCATTTTTACCGTTGACATCAATTTTACCGTACATTGGGAATGTAACTCCATAATTCAATTGACAAAACTCAGTAGTTTCTTCAATATTGTCGAATTCTTGATTATTAAACTGGCCACACGGAAATCCTAAAATAACGAATTCCTTATCTTTATATTTCTCATAAATCTCTTGAAGTTCTTTAAATTGATCGGTTAATCCACATTTGCTTGCAGTGTTCACAATAAGTAAAGGTTTTCCTTCATAGTCTTTCAAAGATTGTTCCGAACCATCCGTCTTCTTAACCGTAAAATCATAAACAGTAGTCATCAAGATTCCTCCCAAATTTAATTAATCGTGTACGATTTAATTGTACACGATTTTGTGGTGCCTGTCACTTCCCGGTTTTTGTCGAACAAAAAAAGTATTGCTACCACAGATAGCAATACCTTTTCTTAATTAACATGGGTTGTTTTTGAACATTTTATCAAGTTCGTGCTACACGATATAGTCATCGTTATCTATATCATGAGCTTCTTTTTTAATATAATATTTTCCTTTCGTCATCACTGCCAATACTACGGTTAAGATTGCAGCAAGAATGGCAGCAAAGAATGCAGCAGTACTAGCAAGGAAAGTTCCCATAAAGCCTAATGCTGCAATTGTTCCAAGTCCACTTGCAATAATCAAGGCACCTACACCAACTGGGTTCCATTTAAATAAATGTCCTTGTCTAGCTTCATAATATCCAGGACCAATTTTTAAAACCTTCTTCACAATAACAGCATCTGTTACTAAGATAGTTGCCCAAGTCAGTAGAAAGACACCTTGGAATGTCATAACCTCTTCTAAGTGATCCACAATATTTAATAGCATTAAGATAATAGCAGATACACCAGTTACGACTACCCAAAAACGTCGTCCGGGTTTAAATTTAAAGATATTTTCAAAGAAACTAGATAACGATAAGGAACCACTATAAATATTAGTCACATTAATGCGGACCTGAGTTAAAATAGTGAATAATGCTCCCCAGATACCTAGTAATAATACGATGTATACACCAGGATTTGGTTCACCTAAGCGAACACCAAACCAAATTCCAAGACCACCCATTATTCCAAAGCAGAAAATTTGTGGGATAAATCCAATCGCAAAGATACCTATTTTTGTGTCTTTTGGTTTTAAAAAGCGAGCATAATCCGAGGCAAGTAGTGGGGTAAGACCCATGATTCCGTGTTGCATTCCAATACAGAGTAATAATGCAGTTCCTCCAACTTGGACACCTTCTGGCATATAGGACCAAAAGCTTCCATCATAACTTGAAGGTTTTAGTGCAGCCATTATAATTGCAGCTATTAAGAAAACGAAAAATAAAGGTAAAGACCATTTTTGAAGTTTGTCTAACTGCTTGATACCGAACCAATTTAGAGGAATAACGATAGAGCCAAAGAATAAGATAAGTGCCCATTTTGGAATAGCTGGAAAGAATTCATACACTGCAGCGACTAGAATTAGTCCTTCCAATGCACAATACATAATGAAATTTGTTGCATAAATAAAAGAGGTTAAGGATGCGCCGATATAGCCAAATCCACCACCTCTAGATAATAAATTGACATTCATTCCTGATTTTGCTGATAAATAAGCAATAAATGTACCTAGTACTCCTGCGACGATAATCGCATAAACGGCAGATATTATAGCATTAATAGCTCCGAATTGAAGTGCCATCACACTTCCCATTTGGAAATAGAAAATAGCAGTTGCAATTCCAAATGTAATGTTCGTAATACTTAACCAACCCATGTTTCTTTTGTCGCGTGGAACACGATCAAGTGAATAATCACTGTCCACATTTTCAACCGATTGTAGTTCTTTCGATTGAGAGGCTACCATAAACATCATCTCCTTTTCTATGTTGAATTACGTAGCATCATTTAAAAGGACGACTTTATAACTATAACAATTATAAATTAATAGGACAAACCGGAATATATTGCATATTTCGTAATTAAACAGACTTTATCCCTATTTATCTTGTTTTTACTATAGTTAACGTGTAAATAGTGTTAATAGGCACGGTAATGATGTTGGTTAAGCTGCACTTTTCATGCTATTATAATGGTGCCTGTCACTTCCCGGATTTTGTCGAATTGGCAGCTAAATGAAAACGAACCTAGATGCACAGGAGATAATACCTATGATTGATTTACTGAATGAGTTGAAAAAGGAAAACTATTCTATCTTGAATATCATGGAAAAGCTAGTGGATTTCATGTGTATTAAAGATGGACAAGGTAAGTGGGTTAAAGTAAATATCTTAGGCAATAACCATAAACTAGCAAAATTACGAAATTTAGATGTATTAGGCAAGAAGGATGAAGAATTAGAAAAAGATTACCCAGACTATAAATGGTTCTTTGAAAATAGCCATCAATCTGATGAACAAACATGGTCGAATAGTAGTATATCTAAGTTTGAAGAACGTATACAAGATAATGATGGAAAGTGGAATGTTTTTGAAGTGGTTAAAATCCCATTCTTTCAAGAAGATGGTACCCGAAAAGAACTAGTTGTATTAGGGAAAGACATCACTTTTCATAAATCAAATGAAATGATTCTAGAAGTAAAAGACAAAGAGTTACAAGATATTAAGTATGCGCTGGATGAATCTGCTATTGTTGCTATAACAGAACCTAGTGGCATGATTACATATGTTAATAAAAAACTGACCGAGATATCTAAATATCGTCAAGATGAATTAGTTGGAAAGACCCATCGTGTTCTAAATTCAGGTTACCACCCGAAATCTTTTTTTCGAGAAATGTGGCAAACGATTCAAAGTGGACAGGTGTGGAGAGGAAATATTAAAAACAAGGCAAAAGATGGCTCCTATTATTGGGTCAGTACGACAATTGTTCCATTTCTCAACAAAGAGGGAAAACCCTATCAGTACATAGCAATTCGACATGAAATAACGGAGCAAATAAAAAACCAGGAAAGAATCCAGCACCAATCCTATCACGACCAATTAACTGGACTTAGAAATCGTTGGTATTTGTATGAGGAATTAAACAGCTGGGTTATAGAGAACAAGGAAAAAAGACGGATGGCAATATTGATTGTTGATATTAATCGGTTCAAAACAATCAATGATAAATTAGGGCATACAATCGGCGATCAAATCCTTAAGGGGGTAGCAAATCGGTTTCAAATTCACAAACCAGAGAACGTTGATTTGTATCGTTTTAGTGGGGATGTGTTCATCTTTGCGATTAAAGATTGTTCAATCGATGAAATTGAGGAATTGACCGATTTAATACATCATTTGTTAATTAACCCATTCCCAACAGACGGAGAATCACTTTATTTAACAGCTAGTATTGGGGTAAGTATCTATCCGGATGATGGTAAGGATATTGAATCTCTAGTAAGAAAAGCAGACAGTGCTATGTTTGTTGCAAAAAATAAACATATACAGGGAGCACAATTTTATTCATCAGAAAAATATAATGAAATAAGAAAACGAGCAACTATGGAAAATGAGTTACGTAAAGCAGTAGAACATAAAGACTTTCATTTATTGTACCAGCCTCAAATTGATTTACGCACCAATGAGATGGTTGGTGTCGAGGCGCTAATTCGTTGGGAAAATGAAGAATTAGGATTCATTTCTCCTGGAGAATTTATTCCGATAGCAGAAGAAATAGGGGTAATTGGCCAACTGACCGAATGGGTATTGGAAACTGCCTGTTTAAAAGGGAAAGAGTGGCAACAACAAGGAATACCCCCATTACGAATTGGTGTCAATATTTCTCCTTATATGATTGGAGAAGAACTAGTCTTAATGGTAGAGAAGACATTAGAGAAAACCGGATTAGAAGCCAAGTATGTGGATTTGGAGATTACGGAGAGTTTTATGCAAGACCCAGATTATGCTATCCATATTTTGAAAAAGTTAAAAGAAATCGGTGTACGGTTATCGATTGATGATTTTGGGACAGGATATTCTTCGTTATCTAATTTGAGAAAATTACCGGTTGACTGTTTAAAAATTGATCGGTCCTTTATCCAAGAAATGCTAGAAGATGAGGGAGTCATCGTAAAAACTATACTTGATATGGCTAACCATCTAAAACTGAGTGTCGTCGCAGAAGGAATTGAAACAGAAGATCAGCTGCAATTCTTGAATACACTACATTGCCAGGTAGGCCAAGGTTATTACTTTAGTCGTCCGGTAGCAGAGGTGCCTGTCACTTCCCGGTTTTTGTCGAAAGGATGACAACAACTCCAAATTAAAGTATACTAATAAATAATTGCATATCTATCGTTTTCTAGGGTTCCGCAATTTGTATTGGTCTGGACCGAGAGAAAACACATAGCATTGCTATGGCACGGAGGGATAAAAGCCCGGGAGATTACTATTGAATAGTATCTCCTGGGCTTTTTACTATTAACTTTTGCTTTGATAACAGAATTGGGGAAGGAGTTTACAATGAATAAGTATTGGATTCAAGTTATAATAGCGGCTGTGTTTGAGGTGTTTTGGGTTATTGGTTTGAAGCATGCATATGACTTTTGGACATGGACTGGAACCGTTATTGCAATCATTATTAGCTTCTACGGCTTGATTATGGCAGGAAAAAAACTACCCGTTGGAACGGTTTATGCTGTTTTTGTTGGACTAGGTACTGCAGGTACGGTCATTTCAGAGATATTATTTTTTGATGAACCATTTAAAATAAGTAAAATTCTCCTTATCTTACTTTTATTAGCAGGTGTGATTGGATTGAAGCTGGTCACGGAAGATGATGTACAGGAAGGGGCTGAGTCGTAATGGCATGGTTTTATTTAGTTTTAGCTGGAATATTTGAAATGTGTGGAGTAGCAATGATAAATAAACTTCATAATGATCGCGATTGGAAATCACTAGTTTTATTGACTCTTGCCTTTGGTGCTAGCTTTCTATTTTTATCCCTTGCAATGGAAACACTCCCAATGGCTACAGCTTATGCTATTTGGACAGGAATTGGAGCATCAGGTGGTGCGATATTAGGAATGGTCCTGTACGGGGAATCGCGTGACTGGAAGCGGCTGTTCTTCATCGCGATGGTATTAAGTGCAGCCGTAGGACTCAAATTAGTTTCATAGTACTTGGTAGAGATGGATGATTTGAAAATTGCAATCAGTGGGGAAAAGAATACCCCCATTGATTGCAGTTTTACTTTAGGATGAAACGGATGATAATAAAGACATAATCATCAACAGCAATAGAAACGAAAATATTCCAATTCTTTCTCGACGCAGGATAGAACTAATAAAAAAGATAATAAAGAAGCCTTTATACAAAATTTCAGCATACATATTATCAAAAATAAACGCGATAGGTAGCGCAATTAACCCTAGTACAATGGAAAAAATTTTTAATCGGGAGAGAATATGGGAGGTCCCTAGTTCCCGAATTTGCCAAAATCCTAATAAATCTGTCGTAGTCAGTTTTTGTTGCTGAAATTCTTCGTTTGAATCTAGCTGTACATACACTGGTTGAAGATAAGGAGCATTCTCATGTAATGATTGCTGCCCCCAGTAAAAGGCTTCGTCATTGATGTACATTGCTTCCATGTTATAAAAAACCTTTTCATTTTTCTCTTCTTGAAAGGATGGAATTAATTCCATATCGGCATCCTTCGCGAATACCACTCGTTGTCCCTCTGTATACCCAAAGTATTTCCTCCAATTTAGGGTTCGGATGTCGCTATCGATAAATTTAAAGATGTTTCTTCTAGTTAAGCGCGCCATACTACTATCAACTGGGATCCATCCTTCTCCTTCAATAAAGTATTCATTCCAAACATGTCCATTCATTTTTCCGTTCGCCCAACTGCCGACAACTGTTCTTGCTGGAATCTGTAACGAACGACATAATGATGTAAATAAAAAGGAAAATTCCCCACAATCACCTTCCATTGTCTTTAAAAAAGGATAGACACCCCGACTTTGTGGTGGATAGACGTATTTAAAATTACTAACAATATAATGAAAAATCGCTCGTGCCTTTTCTACCGTACGTTGTTCAGTCTTCACTATATCTAATGCAAGTTCTCTTATTTCCTTGTTAACTGGTGATAACGTAGTATCCCTAAGATAATACTTCCTTTTCTCTTCAGATAAGGACAATTCCTTGTCTGCTTTATATTCTTGAGCATCATAATTCACATGTAATGTTTGACCTTCTTCTAATTCGAAATAAGCCATTTTTTCATCACTCAACAGCGTGTGAACTTGTTTAGGTTCAATGACATCACTTCTATAGTCCATCGTAGAAGAGGGTAAAATCATCCATAAATTCATTTTTTCACAAATCGTATTATGGTATTTGTAATCTACATTTACGGTTCTATTCACTTATGTTACCCCCTGTTTTTATCTAACTGTATCTCACAATCGTCAACGGAACATTGATTAATTGGAACGATACTTCTTCTACTAGCTATGAAGTTATAAATTTTATCCCCTAGACCTACAATAATTCCTATAAAAAGAAAAGGAGAAAGGAACCATAGTAGAGGAGTCTTTTGAGATATTTGATAAAAACTGTGTACCCCACTGTAAAGGTTATTTTTTTGAATATCAATAGCAATCATTTCTTTCTCTGCTTCATTTGGACTGATACCAATACCCTGTAATACTCCTTGGTCTCTAAAAGATAGAAAATAGACTTTATTAGAAATATCAATTTTCTCTATTCTACTTTTTACTTTTTGACAAAGTGGGCACCATCCATCATATAAAACAACTATGTTAGTCGTTTTTGGAATTAAGTCAGATTGAGGAATAGCAGAAGGTGCAATTTTTTCCTTTTGAAATTTTGCATTGAAGTAATGATATACTCTTCTGTAATCATTATTACTTATTAGAATAGCATCAATTATAATCATAGTTAATGAAAATGGTATAAGCCCCATTACAAAAGCAATCCCTAAATGCATAGGAACTACGCATGCTAATGCAATATATTTGGTTACTCTATTTAAGAGCATAAAAGGAAAGGCTAATTGCATTAGTATTGTAAAATAGGTGATAAAGACAATTAGGAAATCGGATGAATTAACAATGGTGGTTACCCATGGAAGATTAAATTCTTTAACTTGTAAGATATAGTAAATTGCCGTTCCATTTTGCCATACTTCCCCCATTACTTTATAAAGGGACGAATTTAAATATAAGATACAAAGTTGCAAGATAATAGCAAGGACACCAAAGTTATGAATAATATTCACATAAAAATTATCACTATATCTCTTAACTTTGCCCTGGCTTAAATATTTATCTACAGAAAAATAGGCATTTGTTTTTACGAATATTAGGTAAATTAATACGATAATCATAATATTGTCTCCACCATCTAATATGGTCGGATTTTCTTGATGTATGGAAAAAAGAAATATAAAGTTTAGTACGCTAACGATTCTAGTTTTATATCCTAAAGTAAACATAATTGCAATAAGTATACCTAGATGGAATATAATCTCAAAAAATAGATTTGAATTACCAAATTGATATAGGGAGAAGCTTTTAAATAATTGAGAGTACTCCGTATTTGCTAGACTATTGTACCCCCATAACAGGTGACGGTAGCTATAATTAATTGCATATAAATAGAGAATTAATATACCGAAACCTATTCTTAGAATACTAGCACCTATTGTTGCTTTTTTGGTAGAAAATTTATGTATTAAGCTATTCAATTACGACTCCCTCCTCTTAACTCATTAACAGGTTCCCAGTCAAAAGTAAAATATGTTTCTTCTCGTTCATAATTAGAATTTTTACGCTCTGTAAAAGGAACAGGTTGTTCTCTAGAAATTCTTACTCTAATCGACTCTACATTCTCATTTGTATTTTCACTCATTACATAATACCAACCTAAGTTATATAATTTCTGAATTCCATCTTTTTGATATTCAGATAAATCCTTTTCCTCGTTTAGATTTTCCTCGTTTTCGCTTATACCATTACTCAATTTCTTCTGTTCAACTCGGTTAGCCAATTCATCTACATGGGTAGCTTGTAAGTATGCTCCTGACCCTAAACGAACTAACCGATTATATGGAGAAAAACGATTCTTATGGTTGTAATCGTATAGTTGAGATGAAATGTCTACCCAACTTGATTCATTTCCTTGCTCATCTTTAGCTTGGACATAAATATAAACTGTACTGGATAGAGGATCCGGTGCAAATAATTGCCAGTTTTGAAGGAATAAAGGTGTCATATATGTATTAATTGCCGCACTTAAGTTATTTTTAACCGGATTAAATGGTAGAACGTAAATTGCAGTCATAAGAAAATGAAACGTAAAAATTACTGAAATTAGTATGAAAAATAACTTCTTTGTTTTCAAATGAATCGTGTCCTTTCCTATAATCTATATTGGCCTCAATAATTAAATTGAGGCCAATAGTTTTATAGTTTAATTATTTAGATCAAATACAACTTCAGCATCTTCAGGAACTACTTCTTCTGTTGAAAAAGTTCCAGTAATTCTGTTGTACAAGTCAGCACCAGCAGCACCAGTGAATCCAACACCAAATGCACCACCAGCCCATTTAGCTGCTTTTACACCAGCTTGTGCAACTCTCGCCGCGTTTGCAATTGCTACTAATGCTGGTATGTATTCAGGTTTAACAACTTCAGATTCGTCAGCATGTTTAAAGTCGACTCTCTGAACAGGTTGCTCAGTTGTTGCTAAAACTGATGTAGATGAAATTCCAGCAAAAATAGCCGCAACTGCAATGAATAGAATTAATACCTTTTTCTTCAAGAGGGCTCACTCCTTTCTATTAAAATAGTTTCACTGTTGCAATATTGTCAATGTTGTAAAGTAATCGTAACACTTCTTGAAGACTCTTTGTATTGGGAAAGTTAGCTGGAATTCAGCTGGTTAGTCTACTAAAATTCAATGATAATTCTTATTTGGGGAAACTTTCCACATAATCTGCGACGAATCGACAAGAAACAAGATATTTATCTTCATTTAGTAAAAAATCTATTATATTTGGTTGGTAGTATTTTCTAATAATACTAGTACCGGGATATGTAAGGTTATAAGTGAATACTAAAGTGATCTTTTCAGTGTCATTTACAATTCTATTAATTTTAATAGTTTGTAGCGATTTAGGATAAGGTATTGGAGTTTAGGTGCTTACTAGGAATCTCTATTTTTGAAGTAGATGGAGGAAATGTCATAAATTCCATTTTTGTGAATACAAAAATATGCTTGAGGAATACTAGACTCTGATTATTAAATTTAGCTAAGAAAGGAGAGTAAAGAATGGCTAAGAAACGAAAGAAGAAAAATCAGAGTCAACAGCCACAAGCATCAGAATTAACGAATAACGCAGCTGACACAGAATTTGGAGTAGAATTTACTCAGAGCAAAAAAGCAAGAAAACGAGCTGCAAGAGAAAAAAAGAAGCAACAGAATAAGTGAATCTAAGGGACAGTTCACTTCTCCATACTACATAGAAGAAGATGATGAACTGTCCCTTACAGTCCCCTAAAAAGTAAAAAACTGTTGTAATTGTCAGTAATTAGAAACTTTATGGCAATTCGATGCTGATCTTGTAGCAAGACACCGTTTCCCAGCTGTTAATCCTCTTAGTTCAACATCATCTGTTCTTGAGGGAGCCCACCTAGACCAAGAGCATTTTATCATTCAACAAAAAGCCCTAAAAATACTTCGTCGCTACCGAGAACTCCGATCATTAGTAAATGTTAGAGGAATTGAAAGAATCCCAAAACCAGAATTACAAACCTATAAAAGAGGCGAAAGACTCGAGGCATATTTAACACAGCCTTTTTCTGTAGCTGAACCGTTTACCCAAAAATCAGGGCAATCAGTAAGCCTTCAAGACACATTAATAGACGTGCAAAAAATTTTGAACGGAGCAGTCGACGAGAATGAGGTAACAGAAATAGAGAATATTGGGAAACTAGCAAACTAGTAATTCAATATTACCTCTGTAACGCAGGATCCACTTCAATGGTGGATCCTCTTTCCGTTATATTAACAAATATACCTAATTTTCATATGTTCACGGTTCCTGATTCCGTTATTCTCCAATTTAACCTATATTTCTAGCCTATTTGCTTAAATAACGGAACCAGGGACCGACTCCAACCGTTTCATCTATTTTTTAGGGCAAATAACGGAACTACGATTCATCTAATACCCCGACCTCTCTTTAGCGTAACTTTAATTTAGACCATTCCTCCTCAGGTATATCCCTATGCTTATACTCAGTAACACTTATCTCGTCTCCTTTGATTCTGAAGGTTATTGTTTCTTCACCATATGGAGGATTGTGTGCCCCTTCAAACGTTTGGACCTGTACCGTCACGTAAAACACATTGTCCGTCTCCACTTTTTTGATTGCTGTAATCTTTTCTAGCCCCCTGTACCAAAGTTTCGGTTCGTAGTGTTCTTCAATTGCTTTACTAATTGGGTCTACTAATTGTTCAATCAAGATTTCTTTCAAATGTGTTTTTGATACAGGTATTCTGTCTATTTTCTTTCTTTTAATATCAATAATCTCCCACATACCAGTTGGTTTTTTCGTTACATGATAAAGAACATTTGTCCCATCCTTTTTCCAAAGATGCACGTAACCTTTCTTGTCTTTTGTGTAAAAACGTGGCTCATCTAACCACTCCTGCTTGCGCTCAAGAATATGGAAAAACAACTGAGAACGTGGTGTTATTTTTCCACCTGGTTGATTAAATGTACCAATTGTATGTAATTCATAACCGGACAAGTCGATATCAAAATCTTGAGCAACGGCTTGATTTTCTTCTCCATGTACTGTAATAGGAAATAAAAAATAAAAACTTATTAGGATAACGGTTACCCACTTTTTCATAACGATCACCTCGGATTTATCATTCCATTATGATGTTGCTTCTATCCACGAAATAAGTCCAGTATATGTATGACCCTTTACGAGACGGGAGCATTAGGAGGAACATTTTCTATAGCACTAAGCTTTTCTTATTTGAAAATTAAATAATAGACTTTGAAACTTTTAAAGATTGCATTCGTATAGTTAACTACACATTAAAGGAGGATGCTATGAATAGTTTATCAGTTACTGGCAATGAACGAATACGAACCATTGATATTATTAGAGGCTTTGCGTTGTTTGGGATATTTTTAGTGAATATGCCATCATTCCATTCCCCTGAGTTTATGAAAGTCATTCATGGATTCAAGATGGAATATACTGGATTGGATTATTGGGTTGATGCTTTCTTCACCGTATTTGTTGATATGAAGTTCTTTACGATGTTTTCCTTTTTATTTGGTCTAGGGTTTTATATCTTCATAAGCCGTGCAAAGCAAAAAGGAATTGGTGCAAATGGTTTATTCGTTAGAAGAGCATTGGCATTACTATTATTTGGGGTGATCCATTTAATTTCTCTTTGGTTTGGGGACATTCTCCATACATATGCACTTGCAGGGTTATTTTTACTATTTTTCTATCAAAGGAAAATTAAAACGATGCTAATATGGGCCATCAGTTTTATCGTTGTGTATAATGCCTTTATTGGTCTAATGCTATTAATACCGAGTGAAATTTTAACGGAAATAGAAGCTTCATCTCCATCTATAGCAGGGATTATTTCAGAGTACGTATCCGTCTATCAACAAGCTGGGTATGGGGAATGGCTTACATACCGACTTGGAACAGAATTACCACTCATCTTACTGAACCTTGTTCCTGCAATGATTCCCATCTTTGCTATGTTTCTCATTGGGTTAGCTGCAGGGAAAGCTGGTATTTTCCAAAATATAACCGAGCATTTAGCGCTATTTAAAAAAGTTCGCTTAATTACATTTTTAATTAGTCTACCATTTGTAGTTCTATTAGCATTATTTGTTTTAGATATTTTAAACTGGGGTGTAAAACAAACATATGTTACGGAAGTATTAACGAGTGTAAGTAGCATCCCATTATGTTTGTTTTATATTTCAGCCTTGACTGTTTTTCTTCATAATGGAAAATGGCAAAGAATGTTGCGTCCACTTGCCTATACTGGTCAAATGGCACTAACAAACTATTTAATGCAAACTGTCATTTCTCTAACAATATTTGTAGGGTTTGGATATTACGGAGAGGTTAGTTTAGCGATGGGGACTCTCATTTGCGTTGTCATTTTTGCAGGTCAAATAGTTTTTAGTACACTGTGGATGAAACGTTTTCGTTTTGGACCTTTTGAATGGATTTGGAGAACGCTCACTTATTTAAAGATTCAGCCCATGAAGAAACAAGAGATTGCTAATTCGGACACGTTGCATCAATCATTATAGTTGTATCTAAGAAAAAGGGTTCATTCTCAACATCAATTGAGAGAATGGACCCTTATTATTATCTGCTATTCATTTGGTAAAGTTAAGTAGAAAGCGAAATGTCTGATTTACAAAGAATTTACATATTTTTACTTTATTTGTCATTATTATGACCGTATTCCCCATAGTTAATTAGTAAAATAGTGTTATAGATTGACTAGGGGGATAATGATGCTAAGAAAGAAATCTAAAAAAATTTATGATGTAAGTTCTCACAAGGTCGTGTTAGCTGTAAATTTTGATAAAGACTTGAGTAAACAGCTTGAGTTAATGAATTTTTCAAAAGAACATTTACAAGTATCTATTGAATTAAAACTATTGAATTAAAACCTTTAATCGAGAAGAACTCAGAAAAAATTGTTAATAACTTCTATGATCGGATCTTACAGGAATCTTCCCTAAAAGAAATCATTGAAAAGAATAGTTCTTTGGAAAGATTGTCAAAAACTTTGAGAAGACATCTAATTGAGATGTTTGAAGGAACAATTGACGAAGAATATGTAAGGAAACGATTATTCATCGCTAGAAGACACGTGAAAATTAAACTTCCCTCCAAATGGTACATTAATTCCTTCCAAAGTATTCAAACCGATATTAACCATCTTTTATTTAATGAAATTGAGGATAACAAGTTTTTAATGAAAGCCATTGATACAGTTACAAAGATTATTAGTTTAGAAATTCAATTAGTAATACAAGCTTTTGAAGAAGAAACCAAAAGAGTGGAAAAGGAAAAGGAACAGGAAATTCGTAATGAAATCAAATCCCATATTGGGGATACAGCGAATGATTTAGCAGCGATAACACAAGAGACAACAGCTTCCATCGAAGAAATAAGGTCACAAACGGAAGTGATTTCCTCTGAATCTAAAGTAGGAACGAAAAGTATGTTGGAGACGGAGGAATTAGCTGATGAAGGAAGTAAACAGTTAGAGCAGTTACGAATGATGTTGGATACAGTGAAGCAGAGCTGTTTCAGCATTTCACAGAACATGAATGTATTAACGTCATACTCTAGTGAAATCAGAGAAGTGATAACGATTGTACAGACGATTGCAGAACAGACGAACTTACTTGCATTAAATGCTGCCATTGAAGCAGCGAGAGCAGGAGAATCAGGAAAAGGCTTTGCAGTTGTTGCAGATGAGGTTCGAAAACTAGCAAATGAAACGAAGAAGTCAGTAGAAAATATTTCAAGTATTATCGGAAATACCAATGATCAAGTCTTGAAAAATGCCGAAGAGGTTAAAAATACGACTGATTTAATTGAAAAAAGTGAACAAGATTTAAGCAGCATGGAAACAAGCTTTGATGAAATTCTAAATTCTTTAAAGCAAACAAAAGAAACGATGATCGATATAGAGAGTGGCTTAGAAAACATTTTCACTAGTGTAGAAGCCATTACAGAAACAGCTTCTAATGTTTCAGATTCTGCAGTGACACTAAATTCAAGAATGCAGCACTATTAATAGTTGTTCATGATTAAATGGTAACCAAAATTTCGGTTGCCGTTTTTTTTGAATATTATGTTAGTATTGTAGTAAGGGCTTGATAAATCGAGGTGATTTATTGATGAATAAAAAAATACTAACGATTGTCCTTGTCTTAGGAATAATAACACCTATATTTTTATTTAATATAGGTGAAGAAGACAAGCTAGTTATTAGTAATGATTTATTAGATACCTCTAAAATCGATTACATTGAGGTTGTTGGAATAGGACAGGCTCAAACAATTAATATTAGTGATCCAGATTCTATTGAGAAAATAATGAACTTCTTACACCAATTAAATGGACTTGTAATAGAACAAAAAACACCTGCAGATGATTCTATATTGGGGTTGCATCTTGTTCAAAAAGGACATTATCCAAGTTCAATTATTCGTATTAATCAAGATAAAATCTTCTTTCAAGGGCAAGGAAGGGACGTATCTGAAGAAATCGTTGATAATTTAATTGAAATAGTTAAAAGCACATTATAGTACGGAGAATAGTTAGATTCATAATTTTACTCTTACATTTTGTATCTCACCCATCCATAGGCAGATGAATAGGATGAGATTAAAAGAATGTAGGAGTGATTTTTCAATGCCAATTGTAGACGGGAAATCGTTTATTTATACCGTGAAACCTGGTGATACATTATTTAATATAGCTTCCAACATTGGTGGAACTGTTCCACTATTAGTAGAAGCAAATGCGGTATATCCTCCCATAATGGATCTGTATCAAATTTTTCCTGGTCAAGTATTAGTTGTAACGACACCTGGGAAAAAACAAGTAAATCATATTGTTGATATTGGAGAAGCACTATATCAAATTGCTGAGCGTTATTCAACGACCGTTGAGAAGATTTTGGAACTGAATCCACAGATTGAGAATCCAAACGTCATTTTTTACAATCAGGTGCTTCAAATTCCAGCCCAGATTTACTCGGTTGAACCAGGTGATGCTTTTTTCCAAATTGCCGAGCGCTTTGGGGTATCAACCTCAACATTACTTATGGCAAATCAGAACCGCCCCGGCTTATCACCGGATGTTGTTTATCCTGGGTATCAAATCATTATTCCTAATACAAAATAAAAATGGGCAGTCTGAGGGCTGCCCATTATGCTACATTACGTATACGTTTTTTAGAAGGTTCTTGAATAGTTCTAGTTGGTAAACTCCATCCGTATCGGTGTGAAATTCCTCGTAGGGTTAAAGTTATAGCAAACAGTAGATAGAAGTGATATGACTCTGTTAACCAGCCCATTCCTATAATAAAACCAGCAAAAAGTGCCCATAACAAATAAACATCTTGACGCAAGACGATAGGCTTTTTTTGAGCCAATACATCGCGAATAATTCCTCCACCTGCTCCAGTGATGGCAGCAGAAAACATAACGGCAAAGAGGGGTAAGTCGACAGAATGGGCATACATTGCCCCTTGAACGGCAAATGCCGATAGACCGATCGAGTCAAAAATACTCCATTTTTGTAATACATATACTGAATGACTAGGTAATAAAAAGACAATACTTATGGTGATAATAGCAATGATAAATAGTGTTGTTTGTTGCCATAGTTCAATAATTGGTATACCAGTAAAAAGATTTCGAATTGCTCCTCCACCGAATGCGGTAATTAAGCCTAAAACATAGGCACCAACAATATCGTATTTTACTTCCAAGGCCACAATTGCTCCACTCACTGCAAAGGCAATAGTTCCAATCATATTTAATACATCCCAAACCATATACGTCCCCCCCTAATAACTAAGTAAATGTCTCTGTCCTTGTACCTGAGAGTTTTACCTATAAGTAGAAGGTGTACCCCTTGGGTGGATGAAGCGCTCTCCAGAGAAGCGTCCTGCTGTAGTCTTTTTACCTGAGAGATTCATCGGTTACGATTTGCCCCTTCGGTGACGTGAAGTACGTTCTCTCCCACAGCAGTCTTCCGCTAGTATTAGTGTATTCCGTTATCATAATTCGTTTCTTAATTCATTTTACATGTATCAATTATATAGGAGAAGTTTGCACTGTCAATAAAAAAATAATTATTTTTTATCCTGAATGAACTCATTTTTGAAGGTGTTAAAAATAGGGCCTAACGAGCAGTAATACCTTAAACGAGAAGATTTAGAGAAGAGGGTAAGTGGGGGCTGAAAAAAGACCCCCACTAATTAAAGTTTAACTTTATTCTTCATCCCCCGTTTCGCTCTCAAGATCCTCTAAGTCATCTGGAATGATAAGTGTACCAATATCTTCTTGCGTTTCTTGGTCGATCGTATAAATTGTTACCTTATAATCATCTGGGTCAACACCATTAAAAATTTGGTAGTAACCTCCATAGATTCCAAGGCCAAATAAGGCAAAGCCATCTAAACTGTTTTCATATGCTTCCTTTTCCACTTCGACGGTAAACTCTGTAAAGGAATTGTTGGCACTAACTTCTTTTATAGAAGGATAGTCCTCACTTGTCTCCATTTCATCAAGAGCTACATTTATTTCGTCTTTCACCGAATCCAATACTTCTCGGTGAGTTGCTTTTGACATTTTATAGGTAAGTGAGCCATCATCATTTTGGGTGACTTCCTTAACCCCTTTTTCCTTTGCATTAGCAATTACCTCATCAATATCATCACCTTCAAACATGGAAGGTGGTAAAGTTACTTCTACATTTAAGAGGTTTTTGTCTACTTCAAGCTGGCTCTCCTTCTCACTTTTATTACTTTCTTCCAAGTCAGATTGTGTATCGTTACTTTGACATGCTACAAGTAATATTAATATTAGAATGGATAGAAGTTTTTTCATTATTTATCCTCCAGTATATAAAAATGTGTCGTCGCTAGTACTTTTCCCAATACTAAGATAGGAATGCTCGTAATATATTGGTATTTCGTTCATGAATTTAGGCTTGAATATTTCCACTAAAATCCGATAAAACTAAACATACTTTGAACATTGGAGGGAAGTACATGGTAAAAGATTCACATGCACCAAAGAAAAAGAATAATAAAGCTAAAAGACCAGATGAACAAAGACGAAATAAAGGTAGGTCTTCAGCACGAAATACGGATAATTAAAAAAGAGGTCAGCCTCCATTATGATAGGAGGCTGACCTTTTAAGCTAGTGCCACATGTTTTTCTTTTGGTTTTTTATGCAAGGTTTGTTTTATTTTTTTCGATAACATTGGAAGAACCCAACGGTCTAATCCAAGTCTTCCAGCGTTTCTACCAGCAATGACTATAAACACTGTAACGACTGCCATTTGTGCGTCCAACATACCTGATCCACTGAATAAGAAAGATAAATTCATCGTTACTCCCATTAAAGCAGCAAAGTTTGTGAAGATCCCTGTGATTAGGGCAATACCAACCAACAATTCCCCCCACATTACCATGAAGGAGAATAACTCTTGATTAGGAAGAGCAACTGCTTTTAGAAAAGCAGCCCACCAACCTGGAACTGCTGAATTTTCTGATGCCATTTGGATAAATCCACCAGCATCAAAGCCTCCACTTTTTATTTTGGCATAACCTGCCGTAACCCATCGATAACCGATATATATTCTTAATAGTGCCAGTAGACCAGCAACTATTTTATTAGAACGAATAAAATTCATAAACATAATGTTCCAACTCCTTATATGTAGTTTAATGCTCAATGTTTCACATGATGATAAACAACATTGACACAGTAGAAATTATAGCATGATAAATACTAATATAATGTGTAATGTTCATTCGTTCACAAATCAGTAAAGACTTTTTGACATAATTATGAATGTATGGTGCCTTTCACTTCCCGAAAATTGTCGAATCGACAAAAGTCGGGGAGTGACAGGCACCTTTTTCTGCTATACTAAAGAAAATATTGGGAATCCTAGTGAATAGTAATGAATTGGAGGGGCCACAAAAGATGCCGGGAACAAAACGAGTAAACATTAAACAGGGTATTCGAGTGAAAGTAGTACAGAAGCAGCATCAGCGTTCAGGAGAGTTAACGGAAGGCGTTGTTTCAAAGATATTGACTAATTCCAGTAGTCATCCGCATGGTATTAAGGTCATGTTGGAAGATGGTACAGTAGGTAGGGTAAAGGAAATTTTGAAATGAAAATTAGAATCTAACATTGAGACTACGGTCTTGTTTTCAGTAGTAGGAAAGGGTGTATTTACATGGCAAAGCATAAAGGAATTAAGAGGCATGAATCACTAAAACCATTATCTCGTCACCATATGGTTGGGTTGCACGTAGCTTTAAAGTTAAAACGTGCTGGAACAGAGGAAAGTCGATTAACGTTAGAAGAGATTAAAAGGGATGTTGATGACTTTTGGAATCCTAATGGACAAGAACATTTTAGAGAAGAAGAGGAAATTTTATTACCAGCATATGCTGAGTATGCGTCTATCGAACAACCTGAAGTAATCGAAATGCTTCTGGAACACGTCAAGATTCGCTCACAAATCAAACAAATATTAGATGCAGAAGAATTCAATACAAGTAAAATGCAAGCATTAGGAGAATTATTAGAGACTCATATTCGAAAAGAAGAACGAGTTATTTTTCCGATGATTGAAAAAGCCTTGCCAGAAGAGAAATTAATCGAACTTGCACCATATTTGCATTAAATAGGCTCTTAAGCACCTTATAAATAAAACAAATAATGTTATTGAAAATTAACAGAATAATAGTATTATAATGAATAAATAGATACTATAATAGGTGGAAAAGAAAGGGAGCAGGGGTCATGAAATTCCATCAACTACAACTACATAAAGGAAGCATAGAGAGCAATAATCTATCTATGCCCATTACATGGACTGAAGTAGGAAACCAGTCTAACAAGTTAGCCATTGTCCTTCCAAGTTATGAATATACTACGCAAGGACCTTTATTATGGTATTCGAATCAAGTCTTTTTGGAGGCAGGGTTTGATACACTACAATTTCACTATTCTATGAATCAATTTGATGAAGAAAAACTACCAATGATAGTTAACGAGATGATTGCTTCGTTTCTTCAACAAAAACAACAATATGAAGAAATACAGTTTGTTTCGATAGGTGTGGGCTCAACAATTGCTTCCCATTTTCTCCTACATCAAGCTTATCCCAAAGTACAAGCAATTTGGTTTTCTCCTAAGATTCAGCATCCAAGCGTGCATCAAGCTTTGTCACACCGTTCCAATAAGGGACTTGTACTATTTGGAGAAGACGGTGACTTGCTTTATGAAGACGAGGTACACCTACTAGAAGAGAAGGATCATCTAATCATTGCACATGTAACTGGAGCTAATGATCTCCTAGAATCGAACCTCAGTGTGGATGAAAATATAAACATCATTAGATCCTTGATGAAAATTATTGAATCTTTTATTAAAAAAGGAAAAATTGAACTCAATGAGGAAAAATCAAAAATCCGTATTTATTTAAGTATCTATGGTGATGAATTTCCATTAGATGAAATTACTGAAAAACTCGAAATCCAGCCTAGTAAGACATATAAAAAAGGAGAAGAAATCATTCCTCCACATGGACGACCTAATCCATATTATAAAAGGTATTATCAAGAAACTTGTTGGGAATATGATATGGATTATGTAGAATCTATTGACTTAGAAGAACAAATGGATTTGTTTGTCCGTAGATTTTATAGCAAAATATATATCATTAATGAACTACGTGAGAAGTATAATTTGAAATCGCATATTCAGGTTGTTTTAGAAGTAGAAAATGGAGAAATGCCTGTACTCACGTTAAATAAGAAAATCTTAAGTTTCGCACACCTAATTAAGTCTGAATATATCGGATTTGACACTTACGTCATGCCATTTGACGAGAATATACGATTTGAAAGCGATGGAATTAATTTTAAAGGTAGAAAATTATAATGAAACCTAAATGATCTATTCAACAATTATCCAAGATGAATTCTTATTGGTATGAGCAAGTATAATGGAAGTTAACATGGAATAAGTATAATTAACATAATGCACCTAAGAAAAACTTGTTCAATATACGAGGAGGGTACCTATGAAAGTATTTGTAAGAATTATGGAACTCGCGTTAGGACTTATCTTTTTAGGTGCAGGTTTAAATGGATATGTAGTTTTATTCGGATTGGAACCTTTTGCTCCGACTAGCCCGGCAGCCATGGAGTTTCTCGGTGATGGCTATCTTTTAGCTATGGAAAAAGGAGTAGAGATCATAGCAGGGTTACTGTTAATTATTCGCCGATTTGTCCCTTTAGCTTTAGTTTTACTAGCAAGCCTTATTGTAAACATACTAGCCTTTCATCTATTCGTTGACCCAGGTATGTTGGCCTTAGCGCTACTTGTTGTTGGTATAGAAGTAGTATTAGTTTGGTATTATCGTGATAATTTTAAAGGATTGTTAAAGAGTAGAGTAGACGCTGATCGTGTATAATGAGTAGTAAATAGATGTTTAAGAGGGAGTTATTATGGAAAATCATTTAGTTGTAAAAGATGAAATACATATTAATGCTGAACCGGAAAAAGTATGGGAAGTACTCGTTACCCCAAAATACGTTGCCCAATGGGATGAATTACCGGAGGATTATCCAAGTGAAAAGATGACCAAAGGAAGTCAAGTAGTATGGGAAAATCCAAATGGAGGTAAAACCATTACTACCATTATAAAGGCAGAAGAAAAGAAAGAATTAATCATTTCTTTATACTTGTCAAATTGGGAAGTAAAACCAAATGAAGGCGATGTTGCCTATCGATATTTTTTAGAAGAGCATGATGGAGGTACATTGTTACAAATCGAAATAGGTAATTTTTCTCTAATTAAAAATGGCCAAATGTATTATGATGCTGTAGAGTCTAAAAAAGTTATTAAAGATCTTGCAGAAAACCTATAAGAAAGCCCTTAGTGTGTGAGGTACACTAAGGGTTTTCTAATTGAATAAAGTTCCGTGCTTTTTTAACATAAAACATTGTATTAGGGAAAATATAGTACTGCCATCGAAAAGCAACAATGGAGGTGAAGGATGTGGCTAAGAGAAAAGTAGGGGTTGGAATGGGTTCTTCTGATGTAGAAGGGCAAGGAACAACCAATAGGGAAACAGGAAAGAAAAAACTCGATTCATCGAGAAAGAAGAAAAAGCGTACGTAATGAACAGTCTCCGGTCGTTCGTCTTTCCATGAAGCGACCGGATTGTTCATACTGACACGTATCATACCTGAATATCTACATTTCCCCCGGATAGTACGCAGACGACATTTTTACCCGTAATCCCCAATTTTTTATTCATAGCGGCAGCAACAGTGACGGCACTTGACGGCTCAATAAGCTGCTTCATTCGTTCCAGTACAAAGTTTTGAGCTACTTTAATTTCTTCTTCAGAAACTAGTACTAAGTCATCCAAGTATTGTTGCAAGATTGGAAATGTCATATCACCTGGCTGACTCGTTCTTAAACCATCAGCAATGGTGGAAGTCCTAGTTATAGAAGTGATTTTCTTGTTTTGTAAAGAGAGGTACGTATCATTGGCCGTCTCGGGTTCAACTCCAATAATTTTTACTTTAGGCTTGGTTTGTTTGATCGCTACTAAAATACCGGATAATAGTCCACCACCAATCGGCACAACTACTACATCCACATCTTCTAACTGTTCCAATATTTCTAACCCAATTGTCCCTTGTCCAGCCATAATAAAAGGGTCATCATAAGGTGGAATAAACGTACCATTATGCTGAACTGCCAATTCTTTCGCTTTTGGCAGTCTTTCAGCTGAGGTAGTCCCACATTTTTCTATGGATCCTCCATATGCTTTAATAGCATTTACTTTGCTTTCTTTTGCGTCAACAGGGACAACGATTGTTGAAGGTATTCCTAATTGCTTTGCAATGTATGCAACAGCTTGTCCATGATTTCCACTAGATGCTGCAGTAACATAGGTTGCTCCTTCTCGAACAGCTTGCTTCACTTTATTGGTGGCACCTCGGATTTTAAAAGAACCAGTTTTTTGCAAATGCTCTGCTTTACAATACATTTGGTTTTCAGAGATTGTACTAAGCTGGGATGAGTGTAAGATTGGAGTCTCATGAACAACTTCCTTAATAATCTCGCGTGCTTGAAGTACATCATGAACAATAATCATGGTTTCACCACCTTATTTATCCTTTGTTGTGTTAAGAATAACAGAAATAGTGTCATATGAACAAAATAAAAGTAGACCTAATCTTATCATAGGTCTACTTTTTACAAAATCCTTATATAATCATCTTAATGTACCTGAAAAATACGCATGTGCTTTAATATTATTAGTTATTTCTATAATGATGGCATTACGGCCTGATATATCGATTGTAAGTGTTTCTGTTTCTTGAGCAGGGATTGTAATGCTGTCGACATGACCAAAATAATCACTAACTTCAACGTCCATGTCCTTGCTATCGCTAGTACCAACCGATAAAATATCAATCACTAATTCTTTATATTCTCCATTTGTGTTAATCTCAATGGCACCACCACTAGAAAATGTTCGCGTCCCAAACTCGACATAATATCCTGCACCTAGGTTCTCACCCTCAAAAGTATAACTATTTCTAGGTTCAATTAGTAAACTTCCACTACTATTACTAACTTCTGCGTTTTCAAACATGTCAATTGGTTCAGCGAGTAAGCCGAAGTTAATCGTATTTTGTGAACGATCATATCGAATTGGAGCATAGCCTATCATTTCAACTACCCTTTGTGGAATATATAAATTCCCCTCATACTCGAGAAAGTGATAATCTTCCTCAGCACCTGTAGCCATCCAATAATCATCGTGATCGTAACGCCAATACTCATTTACTTCGACAATGGCAGAGGAATGGTCAGTATGTATTGTCTCATGTTGGTAGTCACTTTCTCCTTCTAACACTTCGGCAAACAAGTTATCTGCATCATATTGTATATTAATTCCTAATAAATCCGATGTAATCTGATGAGAGACGTAAAGTCGTTGGTCATGTTCTAAAAACAAATGTTCATCTGGATTGTAGTTATCCCAACTTTCAGCATCGTACTGAACTTGCTCAATATCAAGCACACGTAAATCCAACCCTGGAAGTTCTTCTTCTTCTTCAGTAGAATTGTCAGCGCTATTTTGTTCATCATTTACTTCTTCATTTTCTGTAGAATTCGTATTGTGATTAGACTGGTTCTCTTCATTCGAATCCTCACCATCTGAACAAGCAACAAGTAATATTGCTAATAGGAACAAAACGACTACTGACAATAGTGAGTAAGGTTTCCTTATCATATGTTTATTTCCTCCTGTTTTTTTGTACAGTTACCATATATATGACGAACAAAAGATTTAATGACGATTTATTTCGACAACTGTGTAATTTTAGGTCGTTAATACTATCTGCTGTGTCTATTTTAAAAGAATTTTTTCTGGTTCTTTTTTACCAAGGTAGAAAATAGGAATTATGGTATATTGACCATTTGTTCCATTCAATTCAACCTATAGTTAAGAAATGGAGCCAAGGAGGAAGGTAGGATTGAAGAAGATAATTTTTGTACTATTATTTTTTAGTTTATGTTTGGCTGCTTGTAGTAATGAGGAACCTGAAAATGAACTAGAGCCAGATGATAATAATTCAGTTGCTGAGGTTGAGGATAACGACGACCAAAATCAAATTGAAAATGATCACCAAGAGAAAGAAGAGGAAAGATTCTCGATTGCGAGTCTTTCTATAGTTGATCCTTCTAGAGAAGGAATGATTAATCAAGTTGGTGGACAATTATTAGAGGGCATTACATTAGAGCAAGAAATAGAAATGGATGCGAAGCAATTCGTTTCCGAGCATACAGATGAATTAACTGAGTACTTACAATTAGTTACATCTGAAACCCAAAATCCGATTGATATAGAAAAGGCAATTGTGCATTTTTTAGGTTCACCTAATTACACCGAAGCAATTGAATCGGCTTTGGCCTATGATCCAGATTTTCCAGAGCCTGATTTACCAGGTGCAAAAGTAGTAGAAGGAGAGGAAGAGGGAGAACAAGCAGAAAAGGGGAAAGCAATTCTCCTATTGGATGCTAGTTCCAGTATGCTATTATCTGTTGATGGCAGAGTGAAAATGGATATTGCCAAGGAGGCTGTTCAACAGTTTGCCGATGTGATTGGTCAAGATAATGATATATCATTAGTTGTTTACGGACATAAAGGTTCGGAATCTGGGGCGGATAAACAACTATCTTGTGAGACAATCGAAGAAATTTATCCTTTAGGTGCTTATGAACAAGGTAGTTTTGAAGAATCACTAGCCAGTTTTGAAAGTAAAGGTTGGACACCTTTAGCTGGCGCGATTGAAAAAGCGACAGAGATGAGCCAGGATACAGAGGGAGCTATTACGTTATACATTGTTAGTGATGGCGTTGAGACTTGTGATGGAAATCCAGTTCTAGCTGCCGAATCGTTTGTAAAAGAAAATGAGCATCGAAAAGTAAATATCATCGGTTTTAATGTCAATCAAGACGCTGAAGAACAATTGAAAGATGTTTCAGAAGCAGGAAACGGCGAGTATTATTCTGCAGATGATGCAGATGAACTAAAGGAAACGATTGAATATGAGTGGCTCCCATCGCGTGCTGAGTTAGCTTGGGCACATACAAAAGCACCTGGTCCATGGGAGATTTTAAGAAAATATGAAGAATATGATGAAGACCACGACAAAATTAGAGCATTAGTGAAAAAGGAAGATGAAAGGTATGATCAAGCCTTAATCATATTGAGAGATGAAGAAATGGTCCCGAGAGAAGTGAGGGATGAATTAAGGGATTTACTATCAGGAAATTACACGAAGCGCTTTGATGAACTCAGAGATTTACGTTCACAAAAAATTGACGAAATCAATGCTATATCTGATGAAATTAAGGAAAGAGTCAATGAGTGGAAGGAAGAAATGTCAAGAAGAAAAGATGAACGAGGAGATGCCTTTTAGGTAATGAGAGTCTAGGCCATACGACAGACTAAATCATAGTTTGTCGTATGGTTTTCATTATTCAAAAAATCATGGTACGTTACATATATAGAATTGGTAGTTGGGAGATAATATGATGATACTTGATATAGATAGCCAGTATATTAAAAGGATAAGTCTAAAGAAAGATTTAATCCCTTCTTATAATACATTTCCATTTTCTTTACCGGTTATAAAACAGTTAACGAGTTTGGATTTACACCCTAATGTCACGTATATCGTTGGAGAAAATGGAATGGGAAAATCGACCTTGCTTGAAGGAATTGCTGTTGCATTAGGCTTTAACCCAGAAGGTGGTACGTTTAATTTTAACTTTTCAAGTTATGATTCTCATTCCATTTTAGATCAATACCTTACAATCGCAAGAGGCGTACTTCGGCCAAAGGATAGTTTTTTCTTTCGTTCTGAGACATTTTATAATGTAGCGACAAATATAGAAGAAATGGATCGTGAGCCAGGTCGATCAGGGAAAATAATCGATTCCTTTGGTGGGAGGTCGTTACATGAACAGTCTCATGGAGAATCTTTTTTTGCAGCATTTAATGAACGTTTTAGAGGAGAAGGGTTATATATCTTAGATGAACCTGAAGCAGCGTTATCTCCTATACGACAATTATCTATGCTAGCAAGAATTAATGATCTAGTTCAACAAGAATCACAGTTTATCATATCCACTCATTCCCCTATTTTGATGGCATTCCCACAAGCAAAAATTGTGGAACTAACAGAGGATGGAATGCAAGAAGTCAGATTAGAAGATACTAATCATTATCAGATATTTAAACAATTTTTCGAGGATCGAGATCGACTTTTACATCATTTACTTCAGTAGAATCGCTCTATTTTCGGTTTGAAATATCAGAACAGTTGAACTTCACCATCTATCAACAATAATTACTTACAAGCGTTTTCAAATTATGTTACTATACTTACGTAAACGTTTACGCTTTACTTAGAGGAGTAAAAGATATGACTATTACAATTAAGGACGTTGCTAAGAAGGCTAATGTTTCAATTGCAACGGTTTCCCGGATTCTAAATGATAAGCCGGGTTATTCTGAAGAAACGAAGAAAAAAGTGATGCAAGTCATAGAGGAATTAGGCTATCATCCGAATGGAATTGCTCGTGGGCTAATTAGTAAACGTAGTCATACCATCGGTGTATTGGTGCCTAAACTATCGAGCATGCTTATGACGGAGTTTGTCAGTGGGATTGAAAACATTACCCATCAGAATGGGTCAAGCGCAATCATTTGTCATACGGAATCCAATGGTAAAAAAACGATGCAATATTTACAATTACTTAAGGAAAAGCAAATTGATGGGATTATTTTTGCGAGTGAACTATTAACAGAAGATTACTATCAATTTGTGAAAAAAATGGAAATTCCAATTGTATTGTTGTCAACGATTTCTTATGATCATCCAGTCCCGTATGTAAGAGTGGATGACCAACATGCTGCCTATTCTGCAACGGATTATTTAATAAAAAATGGTCATAAAAATATAGGCATGATTGGTGGAAACAAAGAAGATATGGTTGCTGGTCAGCCTAGAATCGATGGATATTTACAAGCAATGGAAAAACATAATCTCTCTTGTACAGATAAGCAAATTGTCTCTGGACATGGGTTTGGTTTTGAAGATGGTGTGGATGGATTTAGGAAGCTAATCGAACAGTTCCCTGAAGTGACAGCTGTATTTGCAGCAAGTGATGAAATAGCATTAGGAGTCATATCTGTAGCTTATCAAATGGGGATCAAAGTTCCAGAACAATTATCGATCATAGGATATGATAATTTAAGTTTGGCTGAAATGAGTATTCCACCACTAACTACTGTTGCCCAACCCCTAAAACAAATGGGAGAAAAGGCAACTGAAATGGTATTTGATATCATCAATAACAATAAAACAGTAGAAAGTCGTATTTTCCCACATGCAATTGTAGAAAGAGATAGTGTTAGGAAAATTTGAAGAGAGTAATATTTCTTCTTATGCTTTTTACGTAAACGTTTACGTTGTTTAGAGTATGCATATGATATTTTTAAACAACCAATATAATAAGAGATATAAAAAATGGAGGTATTATACGATGAATAAATTTACAAAAGGATTAGCAGCAATAACATTAGGTTCTGCGTTACTTCTTGCCGGTTGTGGAGGAGATGATAGTGGTTCTAAAGATGGAAAAGTTACATTAGAACTTTTCTCTAATAAGTCGGAAAGCATTGATACTTATAAAGGTCTAATTGAAGAATTTGAAAGTCAAAACCCAGATATTAATATAAAGTTAGAAGCTCCACCAGAAGCGGAAACAGTGCTAAAAACTCGCTTAACAAAAGATGACTTACCTGACATTATGTCAATTGGCGGTAACGCAACATTTGGTGAGTTAGCTAGAGCAGGTGTATTTCATGATTTCACGGATTCTGATGCGTTAAGTAACGTACAATCTTCTTATGTAGATATGCTTGGACAATTAGTTGGACCAGAAAATGATGGAGTATATGCACTTCCATATGCAACAAATGCCAACACAGTTATTTACAATAAGCAAAAAGTAGAAGAATTAAATATTGATATTCCAACAAATTGGGATGAATTTATCGCAGCTTTAGAAACAGCACAAGGAGCTGGTGAAATTCCTCTATACTTCACGCTTCAAGAAGCATGGACAGCAATGCCGATTTGGAATGGTGTTGCAGGAAACCTAGTAGCAGATGACTTTGCTGAAAGAAAAAATAACAACGAAGCTTCTTTCCAAGAAGAATATGATGAAGTTGCTGATAAGATGTTGGAATTAATGGAGTATGGACAAGGAGATAACTTTAGTGTTGGATATGGTGACGGTAATAATGCATTTGCAAATGGAGAGGGTGTTTTCTATATCCAAGGGAACTGGGCGATCCCAGAAATTTTAAAAGCGAACCCTGATGTCGAACTAGGAACTTTTGCTCTTCCATCACATAATCAAACAGAAGAAAACAATCTTGTTTCAGGTGTTGATGTTGCTCTTACTGTAAGTGAAACAACTCCGCATAAAGAAGAAGCATTGACATTTATTGAATTCTTGATTAGTCAAGAGACAGCACAACAATATATTGATGAACAAAAAGCGTTCTCAGCAGTTGAAGGCGTATTCCAAGAAGACCCAGTATTTGAAGGAATCCGTGTTAATTTTGAAGAAGGTACGTTAACAAGCTTCGTTGACCACTACTACCCAGCTGGGATGGGAGCAGAGAACTTAGTTCAAGACTTCTTAATTAAAAAAGATAAAGAAGCTGCACTACAAACATTAGATTCCGAATGGGATAAAGTAATTAATAGATAATGTAAATAGGGGCTTCTCATTGTAGATGCCCCTACTTATTTCTAAAGGAGAGAGTTTCGTCATGGTGAAAAGAAAGCATACTTTTCTGATAATGGTTATTCCTGCTTTTCTTCTGTTTTTCACCTTTCATACATATCCAACGTTACAAGGGATATTTTATAGTTTTACGGACTATAAAGGGTATGGAATTTGGGATTTCGTAGGATTAAAAAATTATCTTAATGTATTTCAAGATAGCCGTGCTTTAAGTGCATACGGCTTTACATTTCAATTTGCAATCGTATCAACAGTTCTTGTTAACATCATTAGTTTGTTGATTGCAATTGGTCTTAATTCCAATATCAAACTACGTAAAACACTAAGAGCAACCTACTTTTTACCTTATATTTTAAGTGTGTTGATTGTAGGTTACATCTTCAAATTTGCATTTACTCATCTTTTACCCCAATTGGGACAAGCGCTTAATATTGAATTCCTATCAACCAATATTTTAGGAAATCCAGATATGGCGTGGTTAGGAATTGTGTTCGTTGCTGTATGGCAATCAGCAGCATTTAATACACTATTATACTTAGCGGGACTTTCTACAATCGATGATCAAGTTTATGAGGCTGCTAATATTGATGGTGCAGGTTCTTGGGCAAAATTCTGGAAAATAACATTCCCATTAGTTGCTCCGTTCTTTACTATTAACATGGTTGTTGCTATGAAGAACTTCTTAATGGCATTCGACCAAATTGTTGCATTAACTGGTGGTGGACCTGGACAAGTAACTGAATCCATTTCCTTATTAATTTACCGTGGTGGATTCCAAGGTGGAGAATTCGCCTATCAATCAGCGAACGCAGTAATTTATTTCATCGTAATTGTTGCAATATCCATTATTCAATTACGTGTACTTGAACGAAGAGAGGTGAAATAACGATGATAGGAAGTCGAACGAATTGGAAGGTTACAATCTTATTGATTTTAGGGGCAATCTTTATTTTATTCCCTTTGTATTTAACGATTACAATCGCATTTAAAACACCACAAGAGATGGCAGGGAATCTGTTAGCACTACCACAATCTTGGTCATTCCAAAATTTCATTGATGCGATTGAAATGACAAATTTCTTTCAGGCGTTAGGAAATAGTGTGTTTGTAACGATCTTTACAGTGGCTTTAGTTTTAATCAGTCATTCTTTAGTGGCTTATGCCATTGCTAGAAACTTACACAAAAAATTCTATAAGTTCCTGTATCTTTATTTCATTAGTGCGATGTTCATTCCATTTCCTATCATCATGTTACCACTAGTTAAACAAACGGCAACATGGGGAATGGACAATTTAGTCGGCCTAGTCATTTTAAACGCTGTGATGCAATTAGCATTTAACGTATTTATTTACGTTGGATTCGTAAAGACAGTACCAAAAGAATTAGAGGAAGCAGCAATTATTGACGGTGCTAGCACATGGCAAGTGTTCTGGAAAGTAATCTTTCCTCTAATGAAGCCAATGCATGCAACTGTTGCAATTCTTACAGCACTAGCAGCTTGGAATGACTTCATGCTGCCGCTAGTTATATTAAGTGATTCGAGTCAATATACACTGCCACTCGTTCAATATGCATTCCAAGGACAATTTAGTACAGACTATAACCTTGCCTTTGCATCTTACTTAATGGCAATGTTACCAATGATTATCATCTATATCTTCGCTCAAAAATGGATTATCGGTGGAGTAATGAGAGGCTCGATTAAATAATAGCAGTATAAAACGTAGAGAAACACACGTAGGTTCGATTTTTTCGGGGGGACGATGTGTTTCTTTAGCAAAATGGGAGGAAATACAGTATGACACATAAAGCATGGTGGAAAGAAAGTATTGTATATCAAATTTATCCAAGAAGCTTCAATGATAGTAACGGAGATGGAATTGGTGATATTAAAGGGATTACTGAAAAACTAGATTATTTAAAAAATCTAGGTATTAATGTGATTTGGTTATCGCCAGTATATAAATCACCAAATGACGATAATGGCTATGATATTGCTGATTATAAAGCAATCATGGATGAATTCGGTACGATGGAAGACTGGGAAGAACTATTAGAAGAAATGCATAAGCGTGATTTAAAGCTTATCATGGACCTTGTTGTTAACCATTCATCCGATGAACACGAATGGTTCAAAGAATCAAGAAAATCAAAAGATAATCCATATCGCGACTACTACATATGGAGACCAGGTAAAGATGGGAAAGAACCAAATAACTGGGAATCTACATTTAGTGGGCCTGCTTGGGAATATGATGAAAATACAGATGAATACTTTTTACATATTTTCAGTAGAAAGCAACCAGATTTAAACTGGGAAAATCCGAAGCTTCGTCAAGAAATCTATGACATGATGAAGTGGTGGTTAGATAAAGGCGTTGATGGTTTCCGAATGGATGTTATCAACTTTATCTCGAAGGTTCCTGGTTTACCTGATGCACCGAATCCAGAGGGTAAGAAATATGTTGGTGGCGGAAAGTATTTCATGAATGGACCACGAATTCATGAGTTTTTACGTGAAATGAATGAAGAAGTGATATCCAATTATGACGTGATGACAGTTGGTGAAATGCCGGGTGTTGATGTCGAAGAGGCGAAGAAATACACTGACCCAGAGCGTAAAGAGCTTCAAATGGTATTCCAATTCGAACATATGGATCTAGACTCTGGACCGAACGGAAAATGGGATTTAAAACCTTTAGATTTAAGAGATTTAAAAGCAAGTATTACTAGATGGCAAAAAGGCCTGCAAGGTGTCGGCTGGAATAGTCTATATTTAAATAACCATGACCAACCAAGAATGGTGTCTCGTTTTGGAAATGATAAGGAATATCGTGTGGAAACTGCGAAAATGTTAGGTACTTTCTTGCACATGTTGCAAGGTACACCATACGTTTTCCAAGGTGAAGAAATCGGTATGACGAACATCAAGTTTGATTCTATTGATGAATATAAAGATATTGAAATTCTAAATATGTATAAAGAAAAAGTAATTGAAGGTAATGAAGATCCGGATAAAGTGATGGAATCCATCTATGTGAAAGGGCGCGATAATGCGCGTACACCAGTTCAATGGGATGCGACAGAAAATGCTGGTTTCACTACTGGAGAACCTTGGATTAAAGTCAATCCAAATTATAAAGAAGTGAATGCAGAGCAAGCAGTTAATGATGAAAATTCAATTTATCACTATTATCGCGAGTTAATTCAACTTCGTAAAACACATCCAATCATCGTATATGGTGATTATGACCTTATCCTAGATGAACATGAACAAATCTACGCGTATACACGTACGTATGAAGGAGAAAAGTTACTTGTGTTAACGAACTTCAGTGAAGAAGAAGTGAAGTTTGACCTTCCTTCTGATGTATCATTTGAAGCAGATGAGTTGCTAATCAGTAACTATCCTCAAAATGGTGGAGTAGAAGATTATAATTCATTTACATTAAAACCATATGAAGCAAGAGTATACAAAGGAAAATAATCACTAAATAAAGGTCTCAGCTAGCTTTTAAGAACAGACTAGCTGAGACTCCTATTTACTAAGAAAGGTTTGAGATTGATGACTAATCCAAAAGCATTTATTTTTGACTTGGATGGAGTAATTACCGATACTGCAGAATTCCATTATCAAGCGTGGAAACAACTAGCTGAGGAGTTAGGGATACATATAGATCGAGAATTTAATGAACAGTTAAAAGGTATTAGTCGTATGGATTCATTGGATCGAATTCTAGCACTTGACTCTAGTTACCAATCATTAGCAGCAGAGGAAAAAGAAGGATTAGCAACCAAGAAAAATGAGCATTACAAACAACTAATGCAAGCCATCACTCCAGAACATATTTTGCCAGGTATCAAGGACTTTCTTGATACGATTAAATCGAACAAAATCGAAATTGCACTTGCCTCCGCTAGTAAAAATGCTCCAATGATTTTAGAACAACTCCAATTATCGGATTACTTCCGATATATTGTAGATCCAGCAAAGCTTTCTAATGGAAAACCAGATCCTGAGATTTTTACAACTGCAGCTGATTTCTTATCCGTTGACTATTCAGAGTGTATAGGGGTTGAAGATGCTGCATCTGGTGTACAAGCCATTAACGCTGCATCTATGTTTTCAGTAGGAGTAGGAGATAAAGAAGTGTTAGCTGCTGCTGATATGGTAGTAGAAGATACAACAGGATTAGATTTTAATAAAATTATCGAAGCGTTTCGTCAAGCTAGAAATTAGGAGTGTCGTTTATGACGTGGAAAATAACGAAATCACAATTAGATAATGAGCAATTATTAATTAATGAAAGTCTTTTGTCTTTAGGAAATGGATATTTAGGCGTGAGAGGTAATTTTGAAGAAGGTTATAATGAGGAATTCAAATCGATCCGAGGAACATACATTAATGCATTTCACGATGAAACGGAAATATCCTATGGTGAAAAACTTCACGCTTTTCCTGATAAACAACAAAAACTCGTCAATGTAATAGATGCCCAGACGGTGGAAATCTATATTGATGGGGAACGATTTAGTTTATTTGATGGAGAAGTGGTGAACTTTGAACGTCACTTACATATGGATAAAGGCTTTGCTGAACGTATCATTCATTGGAAGTCAAAAACTGGTAAGGAAGCAAAACTTCATTTTAGAAGATTAATTTCTTTTGTACGTAGGGAAGTCCTAGCAATTGATGTGAAGGTGGAACCACTTCAAGAGTCAGAAGTAAAAATTGTTTCCACAGTTAATGGGGATGTTACGAACTTTGTGGATAAAAATGATCCGAGGGTTGCATCTGGTCATGCAAAGCGTCTACATGTCATTGATGCTAGAAGTGAAGAAAAGACTAGTATTGTTAAAAACCAAACGTACGCAACAGAACTTAAAGTAGCGTGTGCTTCGAAAACTACGGTAGATGCCGATCATACGTATGAGAGTCATGTAAACGATGGTTTGGTATCAGAAACCTATTTGATAAATGGTGATGCACTTCAATTTACGAAATTAAATGTGTACACTGACTCATTGAGGCATGGAGAAGATGTGACGAAAGCAGGTCTTTCTATACTGAATGAACTTAAGGCAATGAGTTTTGATTCATTATTAGAAGAACAACAGCAGTATTTAAATAATTTCTGGGCTACATCTGATATTGTGATTGATGGAGACCAGGAATTACAAGAGGGAATACGTTTTAATTTATTCCATCTACTACAGTCTGTCGGGAAGGATCCAAGAAGTAATATTGCAGCAAAAGGACTTTCAGGAGAAGGTTATGAAGGGCATTATTTCTGGGATACCGAAATTTATATTTTCCCTGTATTCTTAATGACAAATCCCGAGATTGCAAAGAATTTACTGTTACATCGCTATTCCATCTTAGATAGTGCTAGACAACGTGCCCGTGAAATGGGACATACAAAAGGGGCACTATTCCCATGGCGAACGATTACTGGGCAAGAAAGTTCGGCATACTTCCCAGCTGGTACGGCTCAATATCATATTAGTGCCGATATTGCTTATAGTTATATCCAATATTATTTGACTACTAAAGATGAGCAATTTTTAAAGGACTACATGGCTGAAGTACTCTTTGAGACTGCTCGTTTATGGGTGGATACAGGACATTTTATGGACGGTCAATTTAGAATTGATGATGTCACTGGACCAGATGAATATACTTGTGTCGTTAATAATAATTACTATACGAATGTCATGGCTAAACATAATTTACTATGGGCAGCTAAAGTATATCGTAAGTTGAACGAATCAGGTGGACTTGAATCATTGTCAGAGAAAATTGGATTAACAACTGAGGAAGTGGATGAGTGGGAAAAAGCTGGAGAACAGATGTATTTACCATATGATGAAAACCATTTAATCCACGCTCAAGATGATAGCTTTTTACAAAAGAAACGTTGGGATTTAGAGAACACACCAAAAGAGGAATTTCCATTACTATTAAATTATCATCCTTTAACGTTGTACCGATATCAAGTATGTAAACAGGCTGATACCGTTTTGGCTAACTTCTTATTGGAAGATGAATCTGATCTGGATACGATTAAGAAGTCGTATGATTACTATGAGAGTATCACTACTCATGATTCTTCCTTATCCTATTGTGTGTTTAGTATTATGGCTTCCAAAATTGGATATCAAGAAAAAGCATATGATTACTTTAATAAAACGGCTCGATTAGATATAGATAATACACACGGTAATACAAGAGATGGTCTTCATATGGCGAATATGGGTGGTACATGGATGGCGATTGTCTATGGTTTTGCTGGATTACGCGTAAAAGAAAGTGGACTATATCTCGATCCAAAACTTCCGAAAGAATGGAAATCACTACAATTCCATTTAAACTACCAAGATCGATTGATTAAAATTCATTTAGAAGAAAATAATGTGAGCTACCAGCTAATAGAAGGAGATTCTCTGGAGATTAAGCATAGTGGAGAATCATTGCTATTAGAAAAAGGCAAAGAAGTAAGAAATGAAATCTCTATATGAATGTAACATATTTACTATCGCTACAGAAATACACTTCGCTTTCCGCGGGCGGCTGGTGAGCCTCCTCGGACTAACGTCCTGTGGGGTCTCACCTATGCCTTTCTTCCCGCAGGAGTCTACGTGTATTTCCTCCGCTGGTTTTAGTATATATAACTTTTTATTTTTAAAAATAGACGAAGTGGTTACAGTATATGTACCATACTTTTCTCCTGAAAAATCCGAACCTATTCTTATTGTAGAATGGTTCGGATTTCTGCTTAGAAAACAAATATATTACATAAATTCCCCTACTCTAAAATGAAAATGTATGGTTTCCAATCACTGTGGATACCGTTCTACTTTTTAGGTAAGGGCTAGATGTTTTATCTGGGTTATAGAAAAACAGTGCTCCGTTTGTTGGATCCTCTCCATTTATTGCACGTTGGGCTGCTTCAAAATGTTGCGCATTCGGTTGTGCTGAATGGATGACACCAGTTTCTGCCGGTGTAAATTGATAATATCCATAACTTTTCTCAAATAATACTTCCTTAACATCATTTGGAAACAACGGGCTGTTTACTCGGTTCATAATAACAGCACCAATGGCAATCTGCCCCTCAAGTGATTCTCCTCTACCTTCACTGTAAATCATTTTGGCAAGCCACTCGACATCTTCTTGATTGACCACAGATTGTTCCTTTGTTTGGTATGATGGTGTAGGGGCTGCTGTTGTTCCTGATGGGATTGTTAAAGTTTGTCCAATTTGTAAGATATTCGAAGACAAATTATTCGCTTGCTTAATGGCATTCACCGTAGTTCCATTTTGTGTAGCAATACTATACAAGGTGTCTCCAGCAGCAACTTGGTGTGTTGTTTTTGCTTGAACAGGTGCAGTGCTACTTCCAGAAGGAATCGTTAAAGTTTGTCCAATTTGTAAGATATTTGAAGACAAATTATTCGCTTGTTTAATTGCATTCACTGTAGTTCCATTTTGTGTAGCAATACTGTACAAGGTGTCTCCAGCAGCAACTTGGTGTGCTGTTTTTGCTTGAACAGGTGCAGT
The DNA here is from genome assembly GCF_900129485.1 of Ornithinibacillus halophilus. Classification (GTDB taxonomy): domain Bacteria; phylum Bacillota; class Bacilli; order Bacillales; family Amphibacillaceae; genus Ornithinibacillus; species Ornithinibacillus halophilus. The sequence continues at coordinate 25,373 of NZ_FQVW01000010.1, read as the reverse complement.
GCTACTTCCAGAAGGGATCGTTAAAGTTTGCCCAATTTGTAAGACATTCGAAGACAAATTATTAGCCTGTTTAATAGCATCGACTGTAGTGCCATTTTGATTGGCGATACTATACAATGTATCCCCTGAGACAACTTGATGAGTTATTGTTATTGGTGTAGTAATGCTCCCAGTAGAAATCATTAAGGTTTGTCCAATTTGTAAAACATTCGAAGATAAATTATTTAACTGTTTAATGGCATCTACTGTAGTGCCATTTTGTTTAGCGATACTATAAAGGGTATCACCAGCAGAAACTGTATAGGAGGTAGAAACAGTTTGTGAGGTGCTAGGCTCAATTTCAGCTGCTGATACTTCATATGTTGTTATTGTTCCTATACCTAAAGTTGTTAAAAGCATGGCACCAGCCATAATTTTTACAGACTTTACTTTTAATGAAGGAAATTTTCGTTTGACAAAATTAACGGCTTTTTTTTCTAATGTAGATTCATCGACCTTGGGTATAGTTCCAAGTTCATCCGAAAACTCCGTAAGATTCTCATCCATATATAGCACGACTTCAATACCATTTGCAGTTTCATTTATTTTGTAATGAATAAAAGGTTCCACCTATTTTCACCTTCCTTATATCCTTTACAATCCCCTTATCGTCCTTTTTTACGATGACAATTCATACCATATCGAACATGTATAAATAGCCTATATTCTTGAAAAATAATGAAAGGACTTTGTATGAATAGGTAGTATTCACAAACACTACTTTCATCGATTAGAATAGGTGGTTTGGAACATGATACTCAGGTTTGGATATGTCTCAACTGCATTGTCCTTATGGGAAGCGTCACCTTCAAGAACAATGACATTCACGAATTGGAAAAAAAAAGATCACGATGCTAGAAAAGAAAAGCTTTACTATCTGACGGAACAAAATTTATTAAATACCATTCGGATGCTTCATTACAATATTGCTCATGGCATTGAATTGTACCGGATGTCTTCTTCTATTGCACCACTCGCTACACACCCAGAAGTGAAATGGGACTATGTTTCTCCGTTTAAAGAACTTTATCAAGAGATTGGAACGCTTGTGAATAAACATAATTTGCGTGTAAGTTTTCATCCGAACCAATTCACATTATTTACTAGTCCACAGGAGCATGTGACAACCAACGCTATCATTGATATGACATACCACTACAACATGCTAGAAGCGATGAGGTTACAAGAGGACGCTAATTTAAATATCCATGTTGGAGGAGCGTACGGAAATAAGGAAGAGGCAATCCATCGATTTGATGAGAACTTTGTAAAAATGAGTAAAGAGATACGGTTGCAAACAACATTGGAGAATGATGATAAGACCTATACAGCCATCGAAACACTTGAAGTATGTGAACGTCATGATGTCCCAATTGTATTTGATTATCACCATCATTGGGCAAATCCAGGGGAAGAGGCGTTTGAGGAGTTATTACCTAGAATCTTTGCAACATGGGATAGAACAGGAAAAGTTCCAAAATTTCACTTGTCTTCGCCTAAATCGGAGAAATTAATACGTGCCCATGCAGATTATGTAGATTTGGACTTTGCTTTGCCGTTTATAAAAGCTCTAAAGAATTACGGGAAATCAGCAGACATTATGATTGAAGCAAAAGCAAAAGATAAAGCAGCCCTGAAGCTTGTGGAGGAGATAGGAAAAGTACGAGGCTTTAAGCGCATTAAAGGGGGAGCAATTGAAATGAAATAAGGGCAGGATTAATACCTGCCCTGCTCAACCTCTTACTAGTGGAAGGGTACAACATCTAAACGAACCACCTGATTTTACAATTTCAGAAATATCGACTTCGATAATCTCAAAACCTTTTTTACGCATTTGTTTATTTACCGTTTCATTCATTGGTAAACTAAGAACTTTGCCACTTCCAATACTTAAAACATTCGTAGCAAGGGCATGCTGTTCTTCGTAAGGTACTTCAATTAAGTCATATCTTGATGACAAAAATTGTATGTCTTCATTTGATAATGCTTCTGAGTAAATTATTGCAACTTCTGGTGAGAGAACATTAAAAACACAATCTAAATGTAGAAATTTATCTTTGAATGGAATCATTTTTACATGGAATTGGCCGGTTAAAATTTGCTTTAAGTGCTCAATAGCAGCTTCATTAGTACGGCTACTCAATCCAATAAATATGGTATCTTGATCAATGATGACATCTCCACCTTCAATGTGTTCTCCAATTAAGTTATAGTAAGAAATTTGGTTCTCATGTAACCAATATTTAAGAATGTGTTCTTCTCCCTTACGTACACCTTGAGCCATCTCTGCAATATAAATCGTTGGCCCAAGTGTAAAACCAATGTCACGAGTGTAGGTCTGTTCCGGGTAATGTTTATCTGGAGAGAGCATAATCGTTTCTATTTCGTATTTATTTAACGTATCAACAAATTCACGATGCTGTTTTACTGCAAGTTCTACATGTTCCTTGACATGTTTATATTGTAGTTCTGGATCATGTAGAACTTGCCGATTAATTAAATATTGTGGTTCACAAAGGATCACTTTTTTAAGAATATCATACTCACTTTTGCAATATACTTTTGGTGGTTGCATGCCTAATGAACCTCCTTGTGCTATTCATAACCATTAGAATGCACAATAGAAAGAAAAATTAATCTGCACCATGCTTGTGACCCTTTTTCCGTTTAAAGATTCTCATAGTAATAAAACCAAGTATTGCTATGATTATTAAAACAGGTAAATTTCCTACTATAAAAATAAATAGACTTGAAAAGAAAGTTATAATCGAGTTGATGCTTTTTAAAAACTGTTGTTTTGTTTTGTCCCAAGTGTTTAAGTCACCGTCATTTATTGATGTTAGACTAACATTATTTTCTTGAATACGAATCGTTACCGTTGCCAAATCTGTTCGATTATCTAAATACTTCATCCTTCCTAATATCTCTTCAATTTCCCCTTGTACCTTTGCTAGATCATTTGAAATAGTAAGTAAGTCTTCCGTTTTCTCTGCTTCTTCCATGAATGAAAGTAGTCTTTCCTCCACAACGCGCTTTGATTTCAGACGAGATTCTAGATCGACATATTCTTCTGTGACGTCTTGACCAGATGTGGAACTTTCTAATACGTTATAACTGCCATCCTCTACAATTTGAATAAATTTTTGAAAGTGATCCTGAGGGATGCGAACAGTCATGGAGCCACTTGTCATTTCATTTTCATCGTTTCGGTTCGTATTGGATTCTACGACATAGCCACCATAATCGGTTACTTGGTTTTGAATTTGATTTATAGACTGTTGATAATCTTTTACGACGATATCCAAATAAGCGGTATAGATAATTTTCCTATCGCTTTGTTTGTCATCAGGTAAAGAATGGTCTTCTTCAGCAGCTTCACCATCTTCATCATCTGATCCGCCAGAATGATCGTAGCCATAACCTTCTCCTTCTTCACCCCTATCATAATCTGCAGCAGAATTATTAGCTGATTCTTCCTTTGATTCATTACTGCAAGCGACTGCAAAAATAGCAATACTAAGGCCAAGCAGGAATAATAAGACTTTTTTCATTTTTGACACCCTCTTTTTATCTTTAGATATTAGACGATTAGAATAGCAGTAATGTTCCCATAACTAGCAGGATTTTTTTGTTCGTGTTAAATTTAAATGGTAATGAACGTACGTGGTTTTAAGAAGGAGGGGACGTCAAGTGCATCTAAAATTAAGTCAAATAGCAATTAAAGAACGATGTGGGGCAGTCTCCTTTAAACGTGGGGATGCTTTTTATCGTAATGGAAAAGTATCGTTTGAGGAAATTTCTACTGACTCTGTTCAGGCAATTGTTCAAGGAGTCGAGGACTTTCATATTAATATTGAGAAAAATAGGAAGGGTTTTTCAGCAACCTGCAGCTGTCCATCACTTTCTTCATTTAGTAAAGACTGTCAGCATATCGCTGCTGTGTTAATCGCTCTTCAAGAAGAACAAATTGTGGAACCTGCATCCATTGAAACATCTGACGGGGAATTATCAAGTGATTTGTTGACGTTGTTTGATTCATCACCAATTCCATCTAGTGGTCCACAAATGCATTTTGAAAATAGATCCGTTATGCAAGTGAAATTTTTCTGTAAAGTAATTACAATAGATCATGATAATTTTATGTTTGCAATTGAACTTATGGTGAATTCTAAGCGTATTGAAGATGTTCGGGGATTTTTAGAGGATGTAAAAGAAGGTAGGAACCATTTGGATTATGATCCAAAACGGCATTTTTTTGATGAGAAGTCAGATGCAGTCATTCGGCAATTAATACATGTCATGGAAGATGAAAAAGTATATTATCGTGCCATGCCATCAAAAGCTAAATACCAATCTAATAAAGCTACTTTACCGATACCCTCCTCAGCTTGGAAGCAAATAGAGCCTTTATTATTACATGCCTCACATGTAATTTTACAATATGGAACGAAAACGTATTATGAATTTAACGTATCGGATGGGGATTTGCCTTTAACCTTTATATTTGCAGGTTCAGAGGAAAAGGGATTTCGGTTGGTCATTGAAGGGTTACAAGAAATGATTCTCCTAAAGGACTATGACACCGTCCTAAGTGCAGGGAAAATAGTTGCCGTAAAAAGAGGGGAAGCAGACCGTCTTTATGAGTTAAAACGAATGTTGAAACGTACGGGTACGAATGAAATACCGATCCCGATGAATCAATTAAAATATTACATGGAAAAGCTATTGCCTTCTTTAAGGAAATTGGGAGAAGTACATTTGTCTGGAGAAATTTCTGCTCAATTACAGAAAACACCACTCAAAGCTAATTTATTTTTAGATCGTGTGAAAAATCGTTTATTAGCAGGTTTAGAGTTCCAGTATAATAATGTCACCATTAATCCACTTGATCACCGACAGCCGAAAGTTGGATCAATGATCATTCGCGATATGGAAAAAGAAGATGAAATACTACAGATGATGGAACAAAGTCAATTTAACCAAACAGAAAGTGGTTATTACCTTCAAAATGAAGAGTTAGAATATAATTTCTTACACCATGAGTTGCCGAAATTGCAAAAAATGGTTCAAGTATATGCAACGTCAGCCGTCAGAATGCGAATTTTACCTAAAACAACAATCCCGAAAATTAAAATCAGGCATTATAAGGAGCGCACTCACTGGCTTGAGTTTACTTTTAAAATTGATGGGATTCCAGAACAAGAAATCAAAGACGTTTTAGCTGCCTTAGAAGAAAAGCGCAAATATTATCGATTACGAGATGGTGCTTTATTATCCCTAGAAACGAGGGAAATGGAGGAAATCAAGCGCTTCATGCAGGCTGTACCAATTCAAGATGATGAATGGGAAAAACAATTTGAAGTCCCAGTTATTGAAGGTCTTCGATTACTTAATACGTTAGAAAATACGGATGCTATCACTATCGAAGCATCTTTTCGAGAGTTTTTAGAAAGCATCCAACAACCAGAACGGCTACCATTCGAAGTACCTAGCCAATTAGATAATGTGTTGAGGAATTATCAAAAGCATGGCTATAAATGGTTAAAAGCACTAGCAAGTTACGGATTTGGTGGAATTTTGGCAGATGATATGGGGTTAGGGAAAACGATTCAAAGCATTGCCTTTATTTTATCGGAACTTCCATTAATCCGTGAAAAGGGACGACCTGCATTAATCGTATGTCCATCTTCGGTTACGTATAACTGGCAGAGTGAATTAATGAAATTCGCACCTGATCTACAAGCACTGATTTTGGATGGAAGCAAGGCCGAACGAATACAATTACAACAAGAACTTGAAACCATTGATGTGATTATTACTAGTTACCCGCTGTTACGTAGTGATATTCGATGGTATGAGAATCAGGAGTATCATGTTGTGTTTTTCGATGAAGCACAGATGTTCAAAAACCCGTTAACACAAACAGCTCGTACGGTGAAAAAAATAAATGCTATTCACCGTTTTGCATTAACTGGAACACCGATGGAAAATGCATTAGAAGAATTGTGGTCCATTTTTCATGTCGTTTTCCCTGAGTTATTTTTAGGTTTACGGGAATATAGTGAACTAACGAATAAGCAAATAGCCCGAAGAATTCGTCCCTTCATGTTACGTAGAATCAAAGAAGACGTACTTGATGAATTGCCAGAGAAAATAGAAGTGCTTGATGCAACAGAGCTACTACCTGAGCAGAAAAAGCTCTATGCCAGCTATTTAGCAAAACTAAGACACAAGACTTTGCGCCATTTGGACCGGGATACAATTAGAAAAAATCGCATAAAAATACTAGCTGGTATAACCAGATTACGCCAAATTTGTTGTCATCCTGCATTATTTGTTGATGGGTATGATGGAACCTCAGGCAAATTTGAGCAGTTAATGAAGATTATCCATGAATCAAACCAGGCAGGCCGGCGATTGTTAATTTTTTCTCAATTTACAAAGATGCTTCAATTAATTGGCCAAGCACTTGCAGAGGAAGGAATCGCTTATTTTTACCTAGATGGTCAGACTCCTTCCAATGAAAGAGTGGAGCTATGTAATCGATATAACAGTGGCGAACGAGATATTCTTTTAATTTCCTTAAAAGCAGGGGGAACTGGATTGAATCTTACGGGTGCGGATACGGTAATCTTTTATGATAGTTGGTGGAATCCAGCTGTAGAAGAACAAGCTGCCGACAGAGCCCATCGAATTGGGCAAAAGAAGACTGTACAAGTCATCAAGCTTGTTGCTAAAGGGACGATTGAAGAGAAAATGAATGAGTTACAAGATAAGAAAAAACACCTCATTGAGCAAGTAATCGATCCAAAAGATGAGCGACTTAGCACACTGACGGAAGAAGATATACAAGACCTACTGAGTTAGTTATTGAATAAGTATTGAATCCACCGAGCGAGACTGGTGGATTTTTTTATTCTTTAGCCATGAGAAAAACTGTCTTTTATGGTAATTAATTATCCGTTTTTCATTTTTACCACGGTACATCTTAATTAATAAGAAAATGTATTAATTGTCCCCCCAAGGAGGTTTTCTTAGATGAGAAGGATTTATCTTTCGGTAACTGCAAGTGCTGTTATATTAACTGCATGTACAACACAACAAGATGATGCTACACCGCAAGATCCAGTAATCCCTCAACAAGAACAAATCGATCAAAATAATAACAATAATAATGGACAATTAAATCTTCAGCGTATTAATCAAACGCAGAATCAAAATTTAAATCGAGACCAAAGAGGAACTGCAATTGATGCTGATGAACATTTTCTTGATGATATAAGTAAGTTCTATGATAATGATAAGTTCGAAAACGATAAGATCCAGTTGTTTATTGATGGAATGCACTTTCATACAAAACCGTCTGCATTTATAGATGGAGATGAGGTATATATTCCTCTGTCTTTCGTCTCAACTCACTTGGAAGCTGGAGTGCGATATGATAAAGGTTCCAACCAGGTTGGTATTCAACGAGGCGGTACTGATATCGAATTATTTATCGATGATGATACCGCGACAGTTAATGGGGAAGGAATGGAGACACCTTCTTTCATTCAAAGAGATGGATCGATTTTTGTCCCAATCTGTTTTGTAGCTGAGGCCCTTGGTTATATAGTGGAGAAGAATATTGAAGATGAAGAGGTAAAAATTGAAACACATCGCCCAGAAATGGAAACTTTTAGTTTTTCTGCAATCGATATTGAAGATATGGACCAGTCACAAGAGGACAGTATTCCCGTTCAATCGATGAACAAGGAAACGTACACTGTTCAAGCAGGAGATAGTCTTTTTTCGATTGCCAAAAAATATAATACAACAGTTGACCGAATTAAGGAAATAAATGAACTTACTAGTAATGTTTTAATTACTGGACAAGTATTGATTGTTCACACTAGACCAAGTTCATATACGGTGACTTCAGGTGATACGTTGTTCAGTATCTCAAAAAAATTTGATTTAACAGTAGATCAATTACAACGCTACAATCAATTAACAAATGCTCTAATTACACCGGGTCAAACGTTATCGTTAACACAACCAAGTTCTTATACAGTGAAGGCTGGCGATACGTTATACAGTATTGCTAAAAGCTTTAACACTACAGTAGAGAACTTGAAGAATTGGAACGACATAATTGAGCCAATTCAAATTGGTCAATCGCTTGTTGTTTCAAAAGGTGGAGTACCAAATACACCTAAAGCCGAATCTCCTGCACCTTCGAAAGCTCATACTGTACAAGCAGGAGATACGTTGTATTCCATTGCAAAAAAATATAATACAACGGTTGACCAGATGAAACGTTTGAACAATTTGGCTAGTAATGTAATAAGTATTGGCCAACAATTAACGGTAACAGGTGAGGGGAAAACTGAAAATAAGGCACCTGCTCCTGAAAGTCAAACAACGTATACTGTTAAGGCAGGAGATAGTCTATATTCGATTGCCAACCGATTTAGCACATCAGTGGATAACATTAAAAACTGGAATAACTTAACTAGTAATACAATTAAAGTCGGTCAAAAATTAAATGTTTCGGGTGAGAGTAAAGCCGAAACTAAACAACCTGAACCTGAAAAACAACCACCATCTCAATCCAAAGCAACCAACTATACAGTAGTTCGAGGGGACACGTTGTTAGGAATTGCTAGACGTTTTGATACAACGGTTGATGAAATAAAACGATTAAATGGATTAAGACATGATGACCTTCAAATTGGACGGACATTAATTGTTTCTGGTTCAGAAGGTACTTCGGATTCGAAACAACAGCAAGTGACAGTTAGTTTTGAAACACACACGGTAAAATCAGGGGATAATTTATGGAAGTTGAGTATCGATTATGGGATTCCAATGCTTGAATTAGCTAAGGAAAATAACCTTTCAGTAAATAGCTCTCTGTCAATTGGTCAAAAAATAATGATCCCTGTATATCATGTACCAGTAAAAGACACAGTTAGCCCGAATCATGGGGAATTATTAGATTGGTGGACTGAGGCCAGGTATGTGTTTCCTGTTGGTACAGTAGCTACAGTACGAGATGTAAAAACAGGTCGTACGTTTAAAGTGAAGCATACAACTGGGGGAAATCATGCTGATTCAGAACCATTAACAGCAACCGATGCCAAAATTATGAAGGATGTTTGGGGTGGAAGCTATAGCTGGACACCACGAGCTATAATTATTTCTGTGAATGGAAGAAAATTAGCAGCCGCGATGCATTCTTATCCACACAGTATTTCAGATATAAAGGATAATAATTACAACGGACACTTCTGTATCCACTTTTTAAATAGTACAAGGCATAAAGATGGTTTAATTCAAGAAAGTATGCAGAAACAAATACAGATTTCTGCAGGCGTTCAATAAAAAGAAAGGCACTCGGAGCTTGTGATATCGTCGATGCCTGTAGCGAAGGCGTCAGTAAGTCTAAGGTAAACGAGAGGTGGTCTCGGTGCCCGTAGCGAAGGCAATAGCAAGTCTAAGGTAAACGAGAAGTGTCATCGATGCCCGTAGCGAAGACAATAGCAAGTCTAAGGTAATCGAAAGATGGTCTCGATGCCCGAAGCGAAGTCGGCAGCAAGTCTAAGGTAAACGAGAGGTGGTCTCGCTGCCCATAGCGAAAGTAATAGCTAGTGTGGACATCTCTGAAAGTTAGACTTTAAAAGCCTCCATTCCAGAAGTTTGGTTTGGAGGCTTTTTGTTGTGGGTGAAATTACAGCAGGAAAGTTATTTGCGCTGTTGGGAAAGTTCAAGAAGTTTTTCATCATGTTGGGCAATTTTGCTAAGAATGAAATTGGTAGTTTTTTGATTATCCATAATATCCATGCGCATTCCATTAACTTTATTGTCTAATTGATCAAAACGTTTTTCAAGTCGCTCAAATCGTATGTTAATCTGTTCGAATTTTTTGTCGATCTGTTCGAACCGTTTGTCTATTTGCTCAAACTTCTCATTCATATGGTTCTCTAGACGTTCGAACCTTGCACTGACTTGTTGTATATGGTCTTTTAGAACATTTAAAATTTCATTTAGAATTGTTTTTTGTTCCACGATTTTCACCTCCTTACCTAATATTATAGGCCATTTTTCGACATTTGAACAGTTGAACTTTTAAGGGTTTTCCAGCCATAAGAAAGCTTCATTTGTATGAGAAGGATATAATAAGCCGAATATGAAAAACTAATGGTTAATCGACAAAATTCGGGAGGTGACAGTCACCAATGAGTGATCATTTTACCCAGAAAAATATCTACTGTTTTTTCGTAGTCCAACATGAGATAATGGAAAAATGAATATTTTTTAAATAGTAGGTATTAAATGGGGGAACAACTATGAAAGCAAAAGCTATCTTTATTTTAGTGATGCTTATTTTTGGTAGTATCGGATTATTTGTAAAAAACATCGATCTTTCTTCTAGTGAAATCGCTCTTTTTAGAGGTGCAATAGGAAGTGTATTCTTACTAGCCTCGCTCTTTTTTGTGAAACAGAAATTTGACATCAAGGCTACCAAACGTAACCTTTTTATCCTTCTATTGTCTGGTTCAGCTTTAGGGTTTAACTGGATTTTCTTGTTTGAATCATACCAATATACGACTATATCAAACGCCACCCTTAGTTACTATTTTGCACCTGTTTTTGTGATGGTTTTGGCACCATTCTTATTAAAGGAAATTTGGACGTGGAAAAAGGGCTTAAGCATTGTTATTGCCGTAGTTGGTTTGTTTTTAGTTGTCCAACCAGATACAGGAGTGATTACGGAGTCCTATAATCATCCAGTTGGAATCGGTTATGGGTTATTGGCAGCTACATTTTATGCTGGCGTTATATTAATGAATAAATTTATTAAAGGTCTATCTGACTTTGAGACAACAGTCATGCAATTATCTATTGCTTCTATCATATTGCTTCCATATGTATGGATGACAGAAAGTATGGACTACTCTGGCCTGGATACGAAATCATTACTATTAATCATCATTCTTGGGGTAATCCATACTGGGGTAGCGTATCTATTATACTTTTCAGCTATGAAAAAACTAAAAGGACAAACGATTGGAGTGTTTAGCTATATTGATCCAATCTCTGCGGTCATTATGGCAGCCATTATATTGAATGAGAGTATGAGTATGTTACAAATTGTTGGGGGCATTTGTATTTTAGGTTCAACTCTATTGAGTGAAATTACAAGTGATAAAAAGAGAAATTGATATACCGCGGAATTATTGAAAAAAGAAGAGAATCCTCCATTACATTCAGAGGTGTCTAGCTCCGAGCGCCTGCTACTAGCGAAGGAACTAAATAAGTGGGTGCGCTATAATTTTCTAAATAGACAATCATTTACAATTATCGAATGATTATTTATAATGTTACTTACATGAAAAATTGAAATAATTTTGTAATCTTACATAGATAGTGGACAAGATTTCTAGAAGGGGAACTAAAGATGAATAAATCAATGATGGTACATGAATTCAAAATGATGCTTCGGAGCAAGAAAAATATATTATTTATCATTGCATTAATAAGTTTAATTTTAAGTTATTGTTTTTTGGTTCTACCAACAAAAGAGACACCAGATTCATTTGATCCGGAAGTCACTAAACATGAACTTGACAACCTTGAAGCTGTTCGACAAGGGATGATAGATAGAGGTGGAACAGGATTTAATAATATGGCAGGGTATGCCCCATACGCTGAAAATGCCTATCAGCAAAAATTAAAATCTAGATTAGTAACTGCCTTTGAAGACAAAAACTTTTCGCGTTTCATTGAGTTACGGATGAAAGGCAATGTATTTAATGAGATGAGAGTGTCTAGGGATTGGATGTTAATTGCCAATGCTCCTTTTCCTGCCCATGATCAGGGGCGAGAGAATAGCTTAAGAAATCTACGCTACCAAGATTATTTAGAGTCTGAAGATGTTCCGATTACATATGAACTAATTGAACAGAAAACAGCTATACAAACAATCGTGAACTTTCTTTTAGGAACAACAGCATTTATGGTGATTTTATGTGCTATTTACTTTAGTAGTGACATGATTTCAAAGGATAGACAGTATCGTTCGGTGTTACAAGGTGCTCCAATTGGATGGTACCGAATGATTAATACAAAGTCATTTGTAGCATTTTCATATACACTTTTTGTCCTACTTGGGTTACTTATTTTAACAGTGATTATTATTTCAATCCAAAATGGGTTTGGCTCACTTAAACTGTCTGTTCCAATTACGATTCCAAGTACACAGCCAGATGACTACTTTGGATACCGATTCAATGAGTATGACACAATGCCAATGACTAAGTTTCTTTTATTGGCATTTGGAATTATAGCAATTCTTGTGTTCCTTTTTGTGCGATTGAATGCAATTTTAAGTCTTCTGTTTAAAAATTCATGGCTCGTATTAATGATTAGTTCGGTTATTTTATTCTCAGAACGAATCTATTATTCTAGAACACTAACAGAGCTTTTTGGTATTGAGATTAGCAATCTACCTCAAACTTACTTTGATTTTGGAAGGGTCATTTCTGGTGAAAAGTACTATTTAGTTCATTTAGAGTCGATTACGTATGAAAAGGGAATTCTTGTACTATTAGCAACAATACTAGTAGTAGAAATAGTTCTATTTATTGTGTCAAGGATTGTCAATAAACGTCGTTTTTATCAGGGTGCTTAATTCCATTTAATTGATAAGAAAGTAGTTTCTTATCCTCACAGAAAGGAAAGTCGATATGTTTTGGAGATATACTCTATTTGAAGCAAAATTATTAATAAAGAACCGAAAGATTTGGTTTATTACTGCCTTTCTATTACTCTTTTATCTGTTATTTTTTATGTATAACCAACAGGAACAACCACCTTCACTAGCAGACCAAAAGAGGCAAGATGTTGGAATGGTGTATGCTGCGTTTGATCATCTTGATTTGCTACGGCATGATTTGCCTGAAGTAGCTGAGGTGTATGATTATGTGACACAAATCTCATCATTAGTCGGGATGCAGGTATGGAATATAGGACGTGGCAGTGATAGTGAGCAATATATTGAAGATGGATTGAAAGCGAACGAATTACGGCTGAAGGTTCACGAATTAGGAAATGAAGGGATTCCGGAACACTTAATCGTACCAAGAGAAGAAATTTTAAAAGAGAATGCTCTACTTCATTATATTAGAGACAATGAATTGCCAATTGAGTCTGATTCCTTTGCGACCAACCATTTCATAACGAAGGCATTAAACGCGATGACTGGCATCTTATTCCTTGTTGTCTTTCTAATTGCAGGAAATGAACTATTAGTATTTGAACAGAGACATAGAACGGTAATGAAAGGTTTCCCTTTGTCGTTTATGAAACGGATAATAAGTAAAGTGTTAACCTATTTTGTCTTTCTCTACTCATTATTATTGGTAGGTTTTTATATAGGGACGATTTATGCTGATAAAAAGCTAAATGCTGGTGAGTTTGAATTCCCAGTCCTCATTTATAAAGATGGAGGGTTTATAGCAGTATCTACAGGAGAATATCTATTAAATGTATTTTTAGGACTTGCCCTAGTTGCAATCGTCATCTTACTTTTATCAATCTTACTAAATATGCTGTTTAAAAATGCATTTGCCAATGTACTAATTGGAATTGGAATCTTCTTGTTACCTGATTTAATGATGGCAGCAGGAATTAATGCAACGTTTCTAGACCCAATTAAATCTATTGATATCGCAAATGTTTTGTCTGGTGACCTTGCTGTTCAACTAGGTAATGACGCGATTGATTACGGATATGCAATGATGTCACTAGGAATTATAGCTGTACTTTTAGTTGGTGTGATTTTTGCCATTAATAAATTTCAGTACCAACGAACACCAAAACATTCACCATTGGAGAAAGCTTTTTAGTAGGAAAAAAATATAATAGAAATGAGGATTGACATGCTGAAACTAGAGAATATCTCTGTGAAATATAAAGATAAAGTTGTACTAGATAATTTATCCTTGTCAGCTGAAAGTGGGGAAATCATTGGTTTAGTTGCCCCAAACGGAACAGGTAAAACAACGTTATTTAATGTAATCGCCAATTTTATTAAACCGAATAGCGGGAAGGTTACTTTCAATGGGAGCCTTCAATACAAAACAGAGAAAAATGAACTAACCATTCATAAATCATTAGCAACCTTTCCTGAACAAAGTGATTTATTTGAAGAGTTGTCTGGTGTAGATCATATGAAGTTATATGCAAATATGTGGAATGGGTCTTCTAAAAACGTCCAAGAGATTTATCAGCAATTGCAGATGGAAAGCTATGTGAAGAAGAAGGTTAAAACATATTCCTTGGGGATGCGCCAACGTCTATGCTTTGCCATGATTGCTGCTGCAGATACACCTATTATGCTTATGGACGAAGTGATGAATGGTCTCGATGTCGCGAATGTTTCGTTGATTTCGAATCAATTGATGCAAATGAAAAAAGACGGCAAATTGATTTTTGTAGCATCGCATTTACTAGAAAATCTAGACCTTTATGCAGATAGAGTTCTGTACTTAAAAGGTGGAAATATTGTACATGAACAGAAGTTGAACGAAGAAGACAAAGAATATATTAAAGTAGAATTGTCACCTGAACAATATGAGAATCTGACCGAAAATTATACGTTACCAAAAGATCACCTGTATATTGCTAAACGTCTATGTTGCATCCCAATTGCATTAATGGGGTCATCAGACCAGCAAGAATGGATTGAATTGTTATCAGGATTCAAAGCGAAAGAAATTACAATTGGGCCACTTGGAACAGTTGAATATTATGAGAAATATTATCATGAAAGTTGAACTTAACTAGGAGGGGAAAATTATGAAACGAATTGGATTTCTAATCGTTTTTACAAGTTTATTCGTTTTAATTGGCTGTCAACAACCCTCGGAAAAGGTATTACGGTACGACGAGAATAAAGAAATCATTGGCGAAGAAAAAGATGAAATTATCGGGGAAGTCAGTGATACGATTTATGAATCGATTGATCGCAGCAATTCGAATTCAGAAGAGATATTTCTAGAACATCTTGATGCAAATGGTGCTGAAGTAGTACCTCCAGAAGGCAGATACATGATAAGTGGAGGTCAATCTGGAAGAATTCTTGTCTATGACGAAAATGATGTATTGATGTTTGAAGCCGTTCGTGATGACTTTCAAGGTGTGGGTGGCATAACCATCGATTTAAATGGCTCCCATAAAGTATATGTGGATGGTGTTGAATTTGCACATATCATGCCAGTACCTACTCAAATCTCTAACGAACTTACTACTGGTATTTGGGAAGTAGGTACTGATATCGAGGCAGGTACCTATGAGGTCTCTACTGAATTTGGGTTTGGTGATATACAATTGTTTGAGGAAGGAGAATCACCGAGATTATATGAAATCCTAGGTGGTTCATCTGATAGTACAATTGAGCTTGACTTAAAAGAAGGACAAAAAGTAAAAATAAATGGGGTATCGGCCCTAACGTTTGAACCTAGAACATAAAAACAAGCAATTCCGTTGTTTTGGAGCATCCAGAATGACGGGATTTTTTTGTGGATGAGGGGGATGGGGATGGGGCGAGAGGCAAGAGGCGAGAGGCGGACATTTGGTTCGTTATTTTATAAATATTGATGCTTTATGGAATCTTAAGGACATCGAGTACGTTATTCTAATAGAATGCTAGTGAAAAAGAGTCTTTTTATTGGAATAATGGAAAATTTGTCCAAAACAATTGGAAAATACATATTTACAAATGAATAACGGAAAAAATGTCCAATCAGATTCCTGTATCCCTAGGTATAATTCGTGAAACTTATGTTAAAATGATAGAATGCACGTGAACACCAACTAGGAGTGAAACGAGATTGAACAAAAAAGACATTGCTAATATTCGTAAACAATTTAAAGTAAATAATGACTTATTAAAAATCCATGAAATCTTTAATGTGTATATTATGAAAGAGTCAAGTGATATTTATCATCATCAGAGTATGCCTTTTGAAATGCTTGAGGAAGAACAACAAGAATTATTTATGGCTAATTTTAAAAAAGTACTTACCGGTCAACTGGATGAAAAATTATTTGAGCTTAAGTTTCAACGAGATGTAGAAGACAGCAGCCAACTTATCCTTCATCAAGGACTTTTAAGCAATGACCGTGATGAGTGGAATAGCCATATGTTGCGATTAGTGGAAAAAATGCTGAAAGATAAGCAATATGAAATGGATATTGTTGTAACCTTTATTCGTGGAGAGTATATGAAACCGAAAAAACGTGGTGGGGACTCGGATGAAAGTGATCGGGACACGGTATACTCTAATTCGTTTATCTTATGTAGCATGAATAAAACGCAAGATCCAAAGAAGGAATTGCTATTTGACTACGTACAAAAGGAATTTAAATACAATATCGTCGTTGATCCGATAATTAATTTAAAAGCACCTATTTCTGGATTTCTATTTCCATGCATTACTGATAATGCAGCAGATGTGAACCGAGTTCTATATTCATCTGGAAAAGCGTATGAATTGAATTATCATTTTATTGAAGAAGTGTTAAATGCTGAGGAAACAATGACAGCACAGGATGATAAAGTGGTGTTTGAGGAAATCGTTAAGAAGGTTGCTGGCGACCAGATTAATACATCTACACTTTCCAATGTTTATGACGAGATTCATCGTTCAATTGAGGAAAGCCAGGAAGAAGAACAAGAGATACCAAGATTAGATTATAAAGATGTTGAAAAAGTATTAACGCATAGTGGAGTTAAGAATGTAGAAACGGAAAAAGTAGAAGAGGCCTTTAAGACTGTAATAGATGATGAAAAGTATGAGTTAAAAGCAAGTAATATCGTACCAAAATACACATCAAAATCAATTAAAATTCAAACTAAGGTGGCAGATATTAAAGTTAGCCCTCAAGACTTACGATTTGTCCGCCAAGTTCATTTTGATGGAAAGCTATGTTTGATGATTGAAGTGGAAGAGAATACGATGATTGAAGGATTTGAAATGATACCAGAAGCCCTATTTCAAAAAGCTAAAGAAGAAGAATAAAATGTAAAGGACAGGTTGCCAATCTGTCCTTTTTTCGATAGTCTATTCTGAATATTTTATGTTAAAATTAGATAGAAGTGAAAGGGGCGGAATGAAATAAAAGCGTACAATATTCGGTATTTTTTATACATATTAGCCATTCTAATGTTTCTTACATTGATCATTATTCCTTTAATCTCAGATTTTACTAGTAGTTCAGATCTAGTAAAAGGACTTATTATTTTACCAGGTTTAATGATTATCGTAGGTAAGATAATAGCTATCGGAGAAAAGAAGAAGCAAAACAAAAAATATGCAGGAGATGTTGGGATTATTTTAGGATTAACCATTGCCGGATTGCTGTATCTTTTTTCGTAACTAGAAAATAGGAGGATTTTAATGTCATTCGATTTTTTTTATGATGTTCCGACAAGAATAACCTCAAATGTGGAAATAGATATACTAAATAAAGATAGAAAAGTAGAATACCAAATTCAAAAATACCATCGAAATATTTGGCAGAAGCTATTAGCCTTACATTTTACCACTTGGTTTATTAATGTATCGCTCAAAGACATGAATGAAACTAAACTTGAAGTAGCTGAGGATATTGGGGTTGCAAAACGAAAATGGAAATTAAATGGTTTGTCGGAGCTCCAAGGGGTAATTTTAACAGATACGAGCAAATTTAAAATGTCTGAGAAAAAACTAGAATTTAGTTATCAAGGAAAACAGTACCTAATTTCCAAACAGACCAGTTCAAAGCAAACATCTTTTTATGAGGGAACGGATCTTATCGTTGTGATGGAGGAAAATAGCAAAACACCACCAAGAACAAATTATATAACTCTAGAAAAAGAAAGTTGTCTTCCAATCCCTACTATACTAACGATGCTACACCTATTTGAAATTGGGGTTTAAGGGAAGTTCGATTTTTGAAAAAAGCTATAGATTTGCAATAGCAATACCGATAGTACATAGACACCTAAATACGCACCTGTAATTAAGAAAAGTGGGTTGAGAAATAATCCATGGATGTTGGTCATAAATACAGTTCCATCTTTTATAATGTCATAGATAGCGATGGAGGCAATGTTACCGAAAATAAGTGTTGAAAGAAGTGCTAGTATATTAAATACTACTTTCATAGAATCCCATTTGCTTTGAGATATAACCATCAGTATGGGAATGAGAATGCTTCCTAAAATTAATAGTAGTTTCATTTGTCTCACCTCGGTTACCATTATTCTCAAAACGTGACAAGATTAAACCCATCACCCATCAATCTAGAAAAACATGAAGGATTAGGAGAGATAACATATGTGGATAAGAAGTCAAAATAGAAAAGAATTAGTTAATTGCATTTCATATACAGTACGTAAAAATATAGGAGGAAAGAATGAGGCTCTTGTAGGTACTGTTGATAATGGTTTTTGGGGAAGGAAAGAAATCATCTTAGGAATGTATGATACAACAGAGATTGCAATAGCGGAATTAACAAAAATTCAAGAGGCTTTGATCGAGAAGGTAGAACTATATGAAATGAATTAGCTTTGAAAACCGGAGGCAAAAGAATGGGAATTAAATAGAATCTCCAATTAGTGGACAGGGAAGAGGCTGGGATAAAAGTGTTTTAGATACATAAAAAACTGAATAACGATAATTTGATGTAATATTTGAAAATAGTTGCGAGTTTTTAGTGGTGGTGCGATTTCTACCGCTACGGAAAATACACTTCGCTTTCCGCGGGCGGCTGGTGAGCCTCCTCGGACTTTCGTCCTGTGGGGTCTCACCTATGCCTTTTCTCCCGCAGGAGTCTACGTGTATTTCCTACGCTAGTCTGTCTTTAAACGCTCGTTTTTAGAGTGCGTATAATTGGTTGGTTCCCAGTATCTTCAAAAACTAATCGATTTCTAGTTCTCTTACTTCACCGGTAATGGCATCGATGGTAATTTCTGCTTCGCCTTTATCTGTCTTTAACTCAATTTCATATTCAAAGCGACCGTCATCCTCATCAAATTCGATTTCTACTACCTTACCTTCAACTTGTTTCAGAGCAATTTCAATCGCTTCTTCAGATGTAATCATATCTTGTGTGGAGTGGGTATAATCATCATTTATATCGTCGGTTTCTACTCCTAACACTTCACCAGTATATGCATCTACATAAACGTCATATTCTGCAGCTTTATTTTCAATCTCCACTTCATAATAGGAATAGCCATCATCATATTCTAATTCAATTGAATCAATACGACCATCATGTTCAGATAATGCAATTTCTTTTGCTTCGGATGCAGTAAGTATTTGCTTTGTTGTGTTTTTTTCTCCATTTACTTCAATATTTTCTTTTTTTACTAAACTACTTTCAGCACCATCGATTGAAGTAGCCATAATTGTAGCTCCACCACCTAATAAGATTCCTATCGTCACAACACTCGTTAGTATTTTCCTATTCATATTATTCCTCCTCTTAATTTCTATATCTACACTATATCCGGTTAAGATTAGAGGATAGCGATAGGAAGATTAGAATTTGATTAGAGTTATATGATAAAATTAATCATAATTTGGGACTTTTTTTAATTGTATTCGTCTTTAATAAGACTAAACACTAGGGGGATTGAGATTAAAATGCTTTACTTCATAATAGCTGTTCTTATTTTGACATCGATTATAAACAGGTACATACAGAAAAAATATAATATTATTCCTGATGGTGTTGCATTCAGGCCAGTTAATAACATGCATAAATGGGGAGAACGGGTCATACTTTTAGTTGGACTTATTTTAGCAATTATTTTGTATATGATTTCTTATGTTGAATACTATATAATCTTTGGTTACTTATTGATCCTTTTAGGTTTTCGAGCCTTTATGGAATATAAATATGACCGGGAAGAAAAGGAATATTTATTGACCACAACGTCCGTAGGGGGAATTGGGCTACTTCTCATCATTTCTCTGTTTATCGTATTTCAAACAACAACATTCTCAGAAACGATAGAAGATGACCAAATGCTAAACCTTGACTCCATCGAATCCGTTGAAATTTATAATAATCAAAGTAATGAAGATGCAAAAGAATTATGGAATCAAGAAATCGTAAAACGTGAGGCTGTTATTGAAAATCAGCAGATGATCAATCAAATTGTTGATGAATTGTCTTCCATCGAGCTAAGGAAACGAATGATAAATAAAGGCGATCAAGATAATTTCTATCGCTTATATTTTAGAAGTACGTTTTATAGTAGTATGGTTGTATATGATACGTACCTAACAATTGATGGCAATGCTTATAAAGTTGTTGGAAACAATGATTTTTATGATTTACTGGAAGAAGCAGATTTCGATTGGAACAAGCCAGGTGAAAAAGAAGAATAAAAAACAAAAGTGTGCACTAGTGGTTAATCATACTACCAGTGCACAAATATATTTTTATGATCGATTCCGGCGATGCCTTTCTTTTCCGCCCTTCATTTCATTTAATTCTTCTTTATTTTTGTTTTTCTTCTTTTTGCCTTTATTAGTACTCAAGAATATCCCTCCTTTTTCAATTAGTTTGAGCCAATTAAAAGAATTAATGTATTGTGCTAAAGAACCTGTCTATGCTTCAAGTGAAAAAGAAAACCTGAGCCATTAAGCTCAGATTTCCATCCAATTTAAAACAGTATTAAAGCTAAAGCTGTTGTCATAATTAACCCAATGACGACAGGGATAAAGCTTTTTCGAACGAGGTCGATGACAGATATTTTTGCAAAACCAGCGATAGCGATAATAGGTGACCATGCTACAAGTGTTCCTCCACCTACCCAAATAGCGCCGATTTGGCCAATGGAAGCAAGGGTTGTTGCATCCATACCAGTAGAAGTAGCTAGTGCTTCCGATAACGAACCGATTAATGGAAGGGCAGAAAAGCCTGAGCCATCAAGACCAGATATCATTCCTAATATTAGTACACCAAATGCTGTGAAAAAGGTGTTATTCGGAATGTATGCCTGACTTTCTTGAACTAAATCAAACAGGAAAGAAGGGGTTGAATCAGGGTCCGTTCCAAAAATTTGCCCTGCTAATTCACCACTTCCAATAAAGAAAAATGCTGCTACAGGAATTACTAACCCCATTACTTTAAAAGCGAACACAAAGCCATTGACGATATGATCGCTAACTTCTTGCAATGTTTTTTTATAATCACGAAATAGGGACATGACAATAATTAATAAAATTGCTGTACCACCGACCAGTGAGGAACCTGCACCATCTTCTATCGACGGGATGAAATCGGAGAATGTTGCGATTACGACGTACGTTACAATCAGTAAAAAGATGGTTGGAACAAATACAGCAAAAATAGAACTATATTTCCCTTTTTTCACCTCTTGGTCATCAGCACTGATCTTCAAATCATCTCCACCACTATTTTCCCAGTCTATAAGGTTTTGCTTAGATGGCTTTTTAATTGATTTTCGTACCATGAAATATGCAATTGTTAGCGAAACAGCTCCAGCAATTAACGATAGGATTAATGTTTGCTGGCCAATGGCACTCGCTTCTAATGCGGTACTACTTGAAGCTGTTAATTCTGGTGCAACTTTTAAAATAAAATCAGAAGACAATGCCATACCATGACCAGCTAGTGAAATGGCGATGGCTGTACCGATTGGAGGCAGGCCTGCTCGAATGGCAACTGGGATTAGTAATGCACCGATAAGTGGTGCAGCAGGTGCTGGCCAAAAGAATAGGGATAAAAAGTATGTGACTATGACTAGCACCCAAAAGGATAAAGTACCGTTTTTCATGACTTTTTGAAATGGTTGAACCATTTGTTCATCGGCACCAATTGACTGAATAGAACGTAATAAGGCAGTCATTACGGCAATAATTAGGAAGATGTTAAATAGCTCAGTTGCAGCTGTTAAGTTGGCATTAAATATCGAATGAACTCCATCTAGGAAAGATCCTGTATAGGTCCAGGCTACAAAGAAACTCATAATAATTGCTGGGACAACGACATTTTGTCTGAATAACATCGTTAATATAATGAGCAATGTCCCTGCTAAATACAACCAGTGTGCGAATGTTAATTCCATCATCTACTATCTCCTTTACTATAGGATTAATAGCAATCCTGGTTAACTATCTTATGAAAGAGGTGGGCAGGTGTGAAAATTGGCGATTTTTGTAAATGATATTGAAGTGCAATATCAAAAGTAGATAAATGTGGTAAAATAAACATAAATGAAAGGTTTTTGAATTTTCACAAGTCTATAATGAAATGGAGGAGTCGTTGTGGTGTTTGAATATAAGAAATATGATGGGCTAGGGTTAGCTGAATTAATTAGAAACAAAGAGGTAACTCCTAAAGAAGTTCGTGTAATGGCGTTACAGGAAATGGAGCAAAAAAATGGAGAACTCAACGCAGTAATCCACCAATTTGGTAAGCAACCTGATGAACAACTCGCAAATGGAATATTTACGGGTGTACCGATGTTAACAAAAAATATTTCTCAAGAATCCAAAGGACATCCAATGACTAGCGGCTCAAAAGTTTTAGCTGATTATATTGCCAAAGAAGATAGTGAATTTGTTCGCCAAGTAAAACGTACAGGCGTTTCGATTATTGGGCAAACAAACGTACCAGAATTTGCTTTGTTGGGCGTAACGGAACCAGTACATAATGGACCGACAAGGAATCCATGGAATACGGAATATACACCAGGTGGTTCCAGTGGTGGATCGGCAGCAGCAGTAGCAGCAGGGATTGTTCCTATTGCAGGAGCTAATGATGGTGGTGGATCGATTCGTATTCCTGGCGCTTTTTGTGGTTTATTCGGATTAAAACCAACACGTGGTCGTGCTCCAGTAGGTCCTGATAGAGGTCGCGTTTGGCAAGGAGCAAGTGTTGACCATATTTTAAGTAGATCTGTCAGGGATAGTGCAGCGATGCTTGATCAATATCAACATGACAGAGCAAATGCTTTTATGGCACCTCCATTTGATGGTTCATATTTAGAAGCAAGTAGAACTCCTATGAAAAAGTCTTTGAAAATTGCCTTTACAACTACTTCTCCAATTGGAACGGAAGTAGATGCTGAATGTAAAGATGCCGTGATGAATACAGTGAAGTTATTAGAAAGTCTGGGCCATAACATTGTAGAAAAGGAAGCACCAGTTGATGGTAAAAGAATTGCCAATAGTTACATGATGCTCTACTTTGCTGAAGTAGCCACTACCTTATCTGCAATTGAAGATATGATTGGACGTAAGGTTACATTCAAAGATGTGGAACCTACCACATGGATTCTTGGCTTACTTGGTAAAGCAGTGAATGCAGAAGAGTTTTTAACTAGTTTAAAATATTGGGATGAAGCAGCGATACAAATGGAGAATTTCCATGATGAGTATGATTTCTATATCACACCTACGACAGCTTTTCCGCCATCAAAAATAGGTGAACTTGATCCAACTCAATTTGAAAAACGACTAATTCGAACAATCGGTGGACTAGGGTTAGGTGGAACGTTGAAGAAAACAGGCTTTGTTGACCAGCTTGCGAATAAAAGCTTAGAGCGTACTCCATTTACACAACTGGCGAATTTAACCGGCCAGCCTGCAATGACACTACCGATGCATTTAACAAAAGATGGGCTTCCAGTTGGAGTTCAAGTAATAGCAAGGCGTGGTCGTGAAGATCTTCTTTTACAACTAGCTGGGCAATTAGAAGAAACAGATCTATGGATTGATGTAACGAAAAATCCAACCTATTAGATGATGAGGTGACATCATGTGGAACTTAACAAAAGAAGCAAAAATACGATTTCAACAATGTAACTTGCTTCCTATACCTGAAACAGATGAGGAATGGGAAGCTGTAATTCGGGATGCTGAGGAAGAAGGGGAAGACATCAAGCAACGTTTAAAGGAAGAATTAGAGGAAGTGAAGGAAGAATTGTTGCAGGTCTTACCTGAAAAATTTATACCTAATGTTCTAGATGGCACTTTAAATCAACCAACTTTACCAAAAGCAATTCGTTCAGATTACTTAAACTGGGTTCGAGAGGCAAGTGAGGAATTCGAAAACATACTAGATTTAGCACATAAACAAACAGAGGATGCCGTGGCTGAATTACCAAAAGCAGTAAAAGAGGTTTTTGAAGATAGTCTACATGACTCTACTATTCAAAGAATTACCTGGGAAGATGATGTGCTACATCTTTATATTAATACCGATGGTGGATTTTCAACTAAGGCAATCATCCATTTAATATTTATAAATGTATTAACTGAAATGACTGACTCACCACTTGAGGTTGGCCAATGGTTTATTTACGATGAATTACAAAAGACACGAGAAGGATTTGCTTTTCGTGTGTTGTTTGAATCACCAGAAGCCGAATGGACCATTACAATGAAGAAGATGGATGCTGTCTATTATTATCGTCCGAGCCTGTATACAAAGCTTAGGGATGAAGACAAATTAGAGGAAATATCAGTAAATCAATATGTTAGCCAGTTGGACACAGAACCTAATTATTGGTTAATCACTCCAGATGTGACATGTCCTATTCGATCATTTGAAAATGGTATTTCTCTTGAGAATGGAGAAATAAATTTTGATTCAGATGAAATTGAGGTTGTTGTTGAAGGTGAACGTTTTACTTATGGTTTAGAAACCTACGAACCGATTTCCTTCATTTACTCGGATGTTTATGAAGACCCATACGCTTCCTTTAATGAGGCATTACCTATAGACGAATTAGAAGAAGCAGCACTAGGAGACGACTTAGAGCTGCAAGTCCGAGCATGGAATACGATGTATGAGAATCCTACTGAACTAGCAGATGTCATTAACCCTGTTTTGCTGAAAGCAGAGATAACAGAAGAAAATGAAATGGCGATGGGGGTTTATATAAATCATTTTTACAATGAGGGAATCTTGCAAGATGATGTGGTGGAAAAGTATTGTAGATTTATAGAAATGTAGAGAACTGGTGGGTAGCCCTCAGTTCTTTTTTGGTGAAATAATGGTGTGGAATATATCTCTTGAAGGTTGAGGGGGAGAGGGGATGCGCTCCACGTTGGGAGGAATTCGCTCCATGTTGGTAGAGACTCGCTCCACGGACTATGGTATTTGCTCGCCGTTGGTAGAAACTCGCTCCCTGGTCAATGGAATTCGCTCGCCACAGGGTGAAACTCGCTCCCCGATAAAGAGGATATGCTCGACACAGGGAGGAACTCGCTCCCCGATAAAGAGGATATGCTCGACACAGGGAGGAACTCGCTCCC
>NZ_FQVW01000032.1 GCF_900129485.1 Ornithinibacillus halophilus | reverse complement strand
TTTTATCGGAGTCGATGTTGACTTTCACCACAAGGGTATAAGTGCGACTAAGCCTCTGGTTTCACCAATCGGCAAGTCTTCTTTATCGTACGGAGGCGAAGGAAGTCTCTCTAGTCGCAGGCGCTCGGAGCTAGACATCTCTTTAAATAAAGAGACTGTTTGTAGACAGTCTCTTTATGTTTAGCTTTCATTCATTTGTTCACGAAAGACTTGCAATGCTTTATTTTCATTTAAAGCAACAAGGGTTTCTTCTGTCAACGTCCCATCGCCCTTTTCAATAATGTACACGTCAACTTCTTTTTTACCCCATTCAGAGTATACTTCCTCTACTGTTTCATAATATAGATCAATTTTATTCCCATTAATAGCACTGCCTTTATCAGCTACCACACCATATCCATATCCCGGAATAAACATGATTGTTCCTATTGGATAGACACTGAGATCTGCCGCTATAGTAGAGTATAAATCACGCTTTACCTGGACCCCTGAGTATGTTATACCATACATCGGATGATCTGGTGTTTTTCCTGTTGATTCAACACCTGCAGTATATCCTGTAGCAACAACCCTTGTACTAGGATATTGTTCAATGTTTACTGCTTCTTCCAGAGTTTTAGGGCCTTCGATTCGTTCACTGGAAATATATTTTTGTGGTTTTTGCAAAGTCATTAGGTTTTTCTCTTTTAAACTTATCTTTCTAGGTTCTACAAGTTTATAGTCTACTGACGCAGTGGTGCCTGGGTTATTATTTGCCTTCAGAACTACACCCATTTCTGCATAACTAACATTTGAAATACTAGAAAATGTTGTAAAAAAAGCAGCAAAGAACAGTAGAGTCATACTAATTCTTCTTAATAAATTATTTATTTTCAATGATAACACCTCTCTGGATGTCATCATTTCCAATCTATTAAGTTTTTATACATAACATATATTAAAACATTTGATAGCCACTTTTTCGTAAGTATTTTACAACGATACCAGATACAATCGTACCAACTAATCCAGATGACAACATCGTAATATCTACAGGAGTTAGGCTAATTAATTTATCACCTAGCAAACTAAATGATTCACCTGGAGACGTAAAGTAATCTGTAGTAGCAATTCCATCAATAATTATAATAACAATAATTGGATAGATAAATGCCATTAACCACGTACGTCTTAGTAACATATTAAGTATAAATGCTATACCAAAAAATATAACAAAATAAAGTAATACAGAAACAATTAACTGTATCAATGTTAAGTTCTCCTTCATATTGAAATTTTATCCACAACAACCATTCTAAATATAAATCTCAAAAAAAGCAAAGACAATAAATGCCTTTGCTTTAAAATCTACTATTCTTCTATTAGATTAATAAAAGAAATTAAATTTACCTTTTTTAAACATCAATCCAAGGCCACCTAGTTTAAGAAGATAACGGTTATCACTCATTTTCTTCATAAACGTAGCTTTCCAGCCAAATAACTTATACTTATTGAACACTACACCAACAGCGTCATTATGACCTAAGGAAGCTAAAGTACCTTGTGATATGAATTCAAAGCTTTCTAATTCTTGACCTTGAATCATAGCTTTAATGTTATGAGCTACAGTACTAGCTTGTTGGATAGCAATTTGTGCAGTTGGAGGGTATGGTCTTTCGTTTTCTGGATTCATAATTAACGCACAATCCCCTACAACAAAGACATTATCATAATCTGGAGCACGCATATCACTCTTAACTTCTACTTTTCCGCGATTTGTTTGGAAACCAGATTGTTCAACTATAGAGTTTGCTTTAACTCCTGCAGCCCATACTGTTGTCTTTGTTGGAACTTCAACTTGTTTTCCATCTTTTTCATAAACGATGCTTTCAGGCTTACACTCTTTAAGCATCGCACCTGTAATAAATTCAACACCACGTGATTCCAAAGAATTCATAGCATATTCAACTAATGCAGGGTCAAAACCAGGTAAGACAGTTGGAGAACCCTCTACATTAATAATTCGAACTAATGATTTATCAATATCATATTCCTCACAAAGTTCGGGAATACGGTTAGCTAATTCACCAACAAATTCGATTCCTGTAAAACCACCACCACCAACTACGATATTTAAACGAGCTGGATTCTTTTCTTCTTCATTATGATATAATGCAAAATTATGTTCTAAATGTTCTCTGATCAAACGTGCACTATTAATATTGCTGATCATAAATGCATTTTCTTCAAGTCCAGGAATTCCAAAGGTTGCAGATTCAAAACCTAAACCTACTACTAGAATATCATAGCTTAGTTCTCCATTTTCTAGGACTACTTTATTTTCATCTGGTTTAATTTCTACAACTGAGTCTTGAACAAAATTTACTTTACTGTTCACAACATCTTTAATCGGAATACGAGTTTGATCATGATGGATTGTACCAGCAGCTGTTTCATGTAACCATGTTGTTTGATAATGATAATCATTTTTGTTAACAAGTGTAATATTTGCATCGTTAACACCTAACGATTTTTGTAAATTTACAGTGGTCATAATTCCACCATAACCTGCTCCCAAAATAACAACTTTTGGATTATTCACTCTAATCACTTCCATTTTTAAATTTATAAAAATATAATTCCATATTACATCACTGTTTGTGACATTTTTCACGAGTAATGATATAAAAAAACATTAAGTTTTTGTCACAAAAACGTAATATATTATCCATTGATAATATTAGCCCTTTTGTACTGTTTTTTCAACCCTTTGCAATATTTTTATAAAAGTATAATAATTCTGTTATTTAATTCTAGTATTGCACATATATACACACGAGGTTGTGATTTATGATACTATTGTATCGGACACTCAATAATTTAAAGAATTGGGGGTATTATTGTGTCAGATAAAGTTTTTGATGTAACAATTATTGGAGCTGGCCCCGTTGGATTGTTTACTGCCTTTTATGGTGGAATGAGACAAGCTAGTGTTAAAATAATTGAAAGTTTACCACATACTGGTGGGCAATTATCTGCCCTATATCCAGAAAAATATATATATGATATTGCAGGTTTCCCTAAAGTTCGAGCACAAGAACTTGTCGATAACTTAGAAGAACAAGCCAATCTTTTCAACCCTGAGATTGTTTTGGGTCAATCGATTGAAAAGGTCGAACGTTTGGAAGATGATACTTTTAAATTAACATCTAATGAAGAAACTCATTATACAAAAACAATTATTATTACAGCTGGTAATGGTGCATTTCAACCTCGCCGATTAAATGTTGGTAATTCTGAAGAGTATGAAGGTGTTAATTTACATTACTATGTAAAAGATATGAATCATTTTAAAGGACAGCGAGTAGCGCTATTAGGTGGTGGAGATTCTGCAGTTGATTGGGCATTAATGTTAGAACCTATCGCTGAAAAAGTAACACTTGTCCATCGTCGTGATCAGTTCCGTGCACATGAGCATAGTGTGGAACAATTAATGAATTCAAGCGTGGAGATTCTAACACCTTTTGTTCCATCAGATATTGTTGCGAATAAGTCTATTGAAAAACTAATACTTAATGAAGTAAAAGGCGACAGAGAAGTAGAACTTGATGTTGATTCTGTCATCTGTAATTATGGTTTTATTTCAACACTTGGTCCCATTAAAGATTGGGGACTAGAAATTGAAAAAAATAGTATTGTTGTTAATTCAAAAATGGAAACCAATATCCCAGGTATATATGCTGCAGGGGACATATGTACGTACCCTGGAAAAGTAAAACTAATTGCAACTGGTTTTGGTGAAGGACCAACTGCTATTAATAATGCCAAACAATATATTGATCCAAAAGCAAGAATTCAACCAAAACACTCAACAAGTATGTTTTAAGAGAAGAAACTGAGAAAAATTTTTTTGATCTTAATGTAAAATCCGGATTATTCTTTATACTAGAATAACCCGGATTTTTAGTGTGGTACTTATTTGTGCACCTTGTAGATGTGCTGTTTTCGAAGTAAATATTGCTTTTGGTTTAGTGTAGAATAGTAGAACTAGCGTAAGAAATACAGCCGCCCACGGCAAAGAAGACACTATGAAAGCGACCGAAGGAAGCTTGAATAGATGTCGCCCTTGTGCTGGAAGTGAAAGCGAAGTGTATTTCTGTAGCGGAGGAGAAAATACTACACTCAAATCCCACTCTTATATTTGAGCTGCAACATCCTCTAGCGCATCTTCATCTATTATTTTCATATTTCTTTGTCCTTCTTGTACGACCCATCCATTCGTTTGAAAGCTAGAAAATCTTCTACTTAATGTTTCACGAGTAGTACCCAAGTAGGATGCTAAATCTTTTTTACTCATTGGTAACTTTATGGTGTTACTTCCTGCCTTCTCGGCCAAATCTAATAAATAGCTTGCCAATCTCGCTTCAACATCTTTAGCACTCAATTGACCTACCAATTTTTCCGTTTGTTCAAGTCGAGTACTAAACTGCTGTAGTATTTTTACAGCAATCGAGGGTTCTTGTTGCATTAGTTTCTGCATATCATCACGATGGATAGAACATATTTCTGTTGATTCCAATGCTTCTGCATAACTATCCAATGTTTTTTCGGTGAACAGTGCTAATTCCCCCATAAATTCCCCAGGATATAAGATCCTTAATAATTGCTCTTTCCCTGATTCAAATATTTGATAGTTTTTCACACTTCCTTGGTGAACAATATACAAATAATCTAATGGTTCTCCATCCCGAAAAATAATCTCACCTTTTTTAAAATTTTTATGTTTACTTAGTTCAGCAATCCGAAACATCTCTTCATCATTTAAATGATTAAAAAACGGAACTTTTGAAACACACAATTCACTAGCATTTCCATGATTACACTCTAACGACATTAAATAACCCCCACTATAAGCAGTTTATTCTACTCAAAAATAAGAAAAAGCTAGAATACTTTGTAAAGCATTCTAGCAATGTATTAGCATTTTTCTGGTGTACCTTCATATTCTTTCGATCTAAAGGAAGAACCACATCCACAAGATACGATGGCATTTGGATTGTCGATGCTAAAGCCGCCACCCATCATGTTTTGCTTAAAATCAATTGTAGTCCCCTCAATAATTGGAATATCTTGTTTAAAAATAGCTACTGGTATATCGTTTATCTCGTCAACCATATCTAATTCATCATTAATATCATCATCAAATCCGAGTGAATAAGATAATCCGCTACAACCGCCACCTTTAATGCCGAAACGTAAACGAACTTTTTCTGACTCGTCTTTCATCATTTCTTGAATTTGGTATTTCGCATCATCAGTGATAGTAATTACCATTCGATTACCTCCTCAATAAAATCCTTTACTTATTATTAAGTATACAAACTCTACACCTAGGAATCAAATCATCTATCCAAACAATCTATTAATAGTGAAAACTTCCTGTTGCAATAACCTCTGCACCACCAGTCATCCAAACATGGTTCCGATCATCCCATTTAATTTTCAAATCGCCACCTTGTAGATGAACAGTAATCTCCTGATTCTTTGTTACTTTGTTATTTAATGTAGCAGCAACTACTGCTGCACATGCACCAGTTCCACATGCTTGCGTGACACCAGATCCACGTTCCCATACACGGAAGTTAATTTCATTATCATTTACAACCTCAATGAACTCAACATTAACACCTTCAGGAAACCTTTCATCTTTTTCTATTACAGGTCCTAGTTCATATAACGGTGCATGATTTATATCTTCTACAAAAAGTACAACATGTGGGTTCCCCATAGAAACAGCTGTTATTTTATGCTCGTTCTCTCCTACAAGAAAAGTTTCATTCACTACTTTTTCTGAAGAATCACCTATCATTGGAATTTCATGTCTAGACAAAATTGGTGGTCCCATATCTATTTTAATTTCGTTCACTACATTATCTTGAACATCCACTTCTGCTTCTACTAAGCCTGCTTTTGTTTCGATGTGAAAGATAGGTTCTTTCACGATCCCGTATTCATAAGCATATTTGGCCGTACAACGTAGTCCATTTCCACAGCTCATTCCTTCAGAGCCATCTTTATTAAATATTCTCATACCAACTTCTGCTTTATCAGATGGATGAATTAATATTAATCCATCAGACCCTATTCCTGTATTCACATCGGATACTTTTATTGCTAAATCTGACAGTAGCTCCTCTTCCACTTCCTGCTTAAATAGATCTAAATAGATATAATTATTACCTAATCCATGCATTTTAATAAAAGGTATTTTCATATTTTTCCTCATTTCTCTTGTTGGCGCAAAGAGATATTTTCTTTATCTAATGCGAAATAAATATCTTTTAGTTTAGGAATTCCTTCAGCTACCATGTCATCATTAACAAATACGATTGGATAAAATAAATCTTCTTCCCAAATTCGTTCCACAAATTGTTGATGTTTTGGTTCCTCTGGTGGATTTTCAATATCAATATAGTTATAACGAATGGAATCATCAACGTACTTTCTTCCAATTGCTGCTTGTAACCATTCGTACGTATCTTTTGAACCAGGTGCCCCT
Source organism: Ornithinibacillus halophilus (assembly GCF_900129485.1). Taxonomy (GTDB): domain Bacteria; phylum Bacillota; class Bacilli; order Bacillales; family Amphibacillaceae; genus Ornithinibacillus; species Ornithinibacillus halophilus. Next base: position 29,650 of record NZ_FQVW01000032.1, on the reverse strand, counting down.
ACACAACTTGCACATATTTGGTCAGCTCCATAAACCGTAATTAATATTTCATTACTCATTTTATACCCTCCCTCTTCCTTCTTAGCTATTAATTCACAATGCTAGTTAGTTTTATTTTACAAAATTCTTATTTAAAGATAAAATAAAACTAACTAAATAGAATAAAATGGTTTTAGAGATAGATTTCTAACCAACAACGTTTTATAATAAGATATATGGAAAGGAGAAGATGGATAATGCAAGAACAAGTTCAAGAAGTCTTAAATAAACTACGCCCATTTTTGCTACGCGATGGTGGAGATGTGGAATTAGTTGATGTAGATGAAAATGGCATTGTACTTCTTCGTCTCATGGGTGCATGTGGGAATTGCCCTAGTTCAACAATTACGTTAAAAGCCGGTATCGAGCGTGCATTAAGAACTGAAGTACCAGGTGTTAAAGAGATTGAACAAGTATTTTAATTAAAAATTTGAGCAGACAGCATGTTAAATGTTGTCTGCTTTTTTATTATCTTCTTATATGGTATGGGTTCTTCAAGAAATTGGGGTTACTGGTCCACTTCCATTGAAAAATCCATCTAAATTCTCCATACATAATTCGAGCATACGAGTACGTGTTTCCACACTAGCAGAACCAATATGTGGTAAACACACGACATTATCAAAGTTTAATAATGGATGATCATTTTGGATTGGTTCCTTCTCAAATACATCTAGCCCTGCTGCTTTGATTTGATTTTCTTGTAATGCATTTACCAAAGCCGTTTCATCAACGACTTGTCCACGAGACACATTTATAAAAATAGCACTGGATTTCATTTTCTCAAAGACATTTTTGTCAAACAAATATTTCGTAGCCCCTGTTAATGGTACCAATGATACAACATAATCTGCCTCAGTTAACAATTCATCAAACTCTCTATACAAAGCCCCTAAACTTTTTTCTGCTTCAGGTTTCCTATTTCGGTTATGGTATGTAATTTTCATACCAAATCCTTTTGCACGTCTCGCAACTGCTTCACCTATTCTTCCCATACCTACAATACCTATTGTCTTTCCAAAGATATCTGTTCCTGCGAGTGCGTATGGTGACCAATTTTCCCACTTGTTTTCTCGTAGATAATCACTTGCCTCAATGATTCTTCTAGCAGTAGCCATTAGGAGCGAGAAAGTTAAATCTGCTGTTGTTTCTGAAAGGACATCTGGTGTATTTGTAACTATAATTCCTTTCTCCGTTGCATAGTTGACGTCAATATTGTCATACCCAACAGCCATGTTAGCAATAATTTTAAGATTAGTCGCCCTGTCGATTAGTGCTCTATCAATTCTTTCTGAAATTAAACATAAGAGGCCGTCTGCTTTTTCTACTTCATTGTGTAAAATATTATTTGGAACAGGCTTATCTTCACTTTCCCACATTTTAATTTCAAACTTATCGCGAAATGGTTCTAATATGTGTTCTGGTAATTTTCTAGTTATAAAAATTTGTGGTTTCTTTTTCAATTCCGACTCCTCCCCTTGCATTCCTTCTCTATAACCAGTGTAACACAGGAATGCGTAATGATTGATAATCAACTTCCATCATTTCGAAAAATTTAGACAAGTTTAATTCATAGTCATGTTGTTGATCTAATATGCTTTGTAATTGTTTATATTGTTTCTCAAAATCTCGATGTATAAAGGTATCCTCTAGACAGTCAAAGATATGAATAGGGAAAATTAATCGTGCATATAATAATCTCCAACTGAAAACAGATAATGGACGAATGGACTGATAATCTTGTATAAATTGTTTACTATTGTTCAGACCATTTTTACTATCACTTAGCAATTGATAGCGAATAAACTCCGCTAAATCACGTGTCGGATGATCATAAACTAAATCATGAAACCAAATAATTGGCTGTTCTACATTGTTTTGGTACCTTCTGAAGGCAATCGTTCCTTGATCATGTAAGTGATAACGCCGTTCCGATTCTGTTTCCTGTAAATATTGAATTGCATTTTCACTAACTCCAACTAAATATGGTAGACTATCCATAACCAACCTATAGTAATCGTTTCTATATTCAGCTGCTTCTTCTTGAGTTTTTTGTTCAAAAGCTGTTAATTTGCTAATCCATAAATCTTTCCATTGCCCATAGCTTGATATTTCTTGTGGTTCATATTGATATGTTGTGCTTAACTGATGAAAATTGGCTAAGTACGTTCCATGTGAGGATGGTTTACTATCTAATGGGGTTTCTACCTTGGTAACGATATAAGGCGTATTCTCAATCATTTGAAACCATTCACCATTCAATGATGTAAGTGGATACGCAATTTGATCATAGCTATTCTCTGCTAAAAAATATCCAAGAGCGGCTTGCTCCATATGAATCGTTTCCTTATTTAACGAGGGAATGATAAAATAGAGATGTTCGTCATCTTGAAATCCTTCCAATTGGCGATAACGGACCTTATTTTTAACCTGAATACCATAGTTCATTTTTAGAAATTCCTTCATAAAGAATCCCCTCCATTTAAATCTAGTCTTAATTTAAGTGTATGTATGGAAAGGTAATAACTTAACCGAAATTTGATAGAGGAATGGTGATTACAAATGAGTAAAGAAAAACAAAGTGAAATTGAAGTAAAAGCGAGACAATGGTTAGAAGAACGAGGCGTAACGATAAATGATATTGCCGAACTTGTATATTATCTCCAATCAAAATATCATGATGACTTAAAAATGGAAGACTGTATATACAATGTCGACCGTGTTTTAACAAAAAGAGAAGTACAAAATGCCATTTTAACAGGGATTCAATTAGATATTTTAGCAGAGAAAAAGCTATTAGATGAACCACTCCAAAAAACCATTGAAGTAGATGAAAGCTTATACGGAATTGACGAAATCATTGCTTTTTCAATTGTAAACGTCTATGGTTCAATTGGCTTTACCAACTATGGGTATATTGACAAACAAAAACCTGGCATATTGGAAAAATTAAATGATAAATCAAGTGGAGAATGTCATACATTTTTAGATGATATTGTTGGAGCTATTGCTGCAGCTGCCTCTAGTCGATTAGCACACGCAGCAGCAGATGATAATATGTTAGATGACTAAGGCTAAGGGTATAAAAGACGCCCTTGTGCATCCTTTATTAACGTTTTAGACCATGGTGTGGCAGAGCAGTTTAGCAAAACTGCTCTGTTTTTATATATTTACTTCTGATAGATTATGCACGTAATAAGTAGGTTTTACTTCTAATGAAGAATATTCTCCAAATGGTGTTACTCCTGTAAATACCATTAATGTATCTAACCCTGCTTGGATACCAGCTTTTATATCCGTATTATAATTATCTCCAACCATTAGAGTTTCTTCTTTTTTGGTTCCGAGTGCTTTAAGTGCTTGATCCATAATGATTGATTCAGGTTTACCAATAAAAGTTGGTACCTGTCCTGTACTAACGGTTATAACGGAAGTCAACGACCCGTTCCCAGGTAATAGACCTCGTTCAGTAGGGATTGCGATATCACCATTTGTAGAAATAAATGTTGCCCCATTTCTTACTTCTAAACACGCATTGGCTAATTTTTCATAATTAATTTGTCGGTCCATTCCTATAACTACAAATTCACTATTTTCTTTAACGATCGTTAGACCTTCATTTTTTAGGGATTGTAATAAACCCTCTTCCCCTATTACATAACATCGACCATTTGTATTTTGTTCCTTAATATATTTGGCTGTTGCCATGCTTGAGGTAAATACATGGTCAACGGTACATGGAATTCCCATGTTATTTAACTTGTCTGAGACATCTTTTTGTGTCTTAGTGGAATTATTCGTTAAAAATAAGTATGGAATACCTTTGTCGTTCAGTCGTTTAACAAATAATGGTGCTTCTTCAATAACTTTATTGCCATGATACATCGTGCCATCTAAGTCAATTAAATAACCTTGGTAATTTTTCATAAATATCTCCTTCAAACACAGACTAAAGTATTTATATATAAAAAAACCGAACATGTGATGTCCGGAATATTGTAATATGTGAGCACCTCGTGTTATTGTATAATATCAGTCGCTACGGAAATACACTTCGCTTTCCGCGGGCGGCTGTATTTCCTGCGCTAGTGGGCGTCACTGTCATTAAACATTAACTTCTAGAATCGTTAGTCTTTTGAATGATTTGTCCCTGTATTCGGTTTTTTAATCATCCACTTACAGAAGCTGTCACCACTAGTAATACATGTTTGAGTAACTACTTCACTATCTCGAAAAATCTCACTAAATACTGTTTTTTCATTAGAGCATACTTGTTTATAACAAGATGCAATATTTGAAATGGGACAGTTGAAATTTTTCATTTCATAGTTTCCTTCTTCATCTTTACTAATCTCAACCATGTACCCTTTTTCATCCTGTATTTCAGCTACTTCTTTTACTTTCTGATCAAAATCATCCGTAGATATTCTGGTTTCAAATTCCTTTTTTTCTCTTTCCATTCTACGCCTTAAAACATCGGCTACAGCCTGTTCCCCATGAAGTTCTTCAAGGTCTTGTAATAACTCCACTGGAAGTTTTTCATACTGATTCGGAAAAGTCTGATGGCCTTCCTTTGTCAATTCATACGTATAATAAGGTCTTCCAATCTTTTGCTTAATTGTATTTTTCTTAATTAACCCTTGTTTTTCCAATTCATGGATATGTCGTCGAATGGCAACTTCTGAAATCGTAAAGTGGTCTACTAATTCATCAATGGTCAATTGATGATCTTTTTTCAGAACTGTTAATATCTTTTGTCTAGTTGGTGTACGTTTCATTCTCCATCACCTTTATTCATTTGAAAATGCATTTGCTACACCTAACTCATTAATTAAATACTCTCTAATATAAGTACTGAATTTATCTAGTATTGCTTTATTCTCGGATAAAGTATTTACTAATGCTTCATGATCCACTTGCATATATTCTTTAACGAGATGTTTTCGCAAATTAATAACTGCTTTATAATTTGCTTCCTCATCTCCAGGTATAACTTTTTCATCTACAAGAATATCGATAATATCCTCATAACTACCTGGATCACGCATGATAAATCCATCTATCATCATATTTCCCACATCAATTATTGACTCAATTATCATTTGAGTTAAACGCTCTAACGCCAATTGGTGCACAAAGGAGTTATAATTATGTTCATTTATTTCATTCAATAACTTATCCATATATTCAAGAATTTCTTCTATCTTTTTTCGATCTACAAAATACATAGGAAATTGCCCCCCTAAGATAATCATTAACTACATACAATAATACCATAAATTAAATGATTCTTAGTAAAAAACATGATATAGTAATTAAAATGTTGAAAAAGGAGATTTGGTAATTTATGGGGAAACACGAATTAATAAAAGATGAAACTATTCAACGAGAAGTTCGGTACATTAGTTTTATGGGAAGGCTCCATCGATATGACCTAGCGATAATGGATAATAGCGAGGATCCTACTAAGAAAGTTGTGATTAATTTGCAGAATCATCATATTGCAATTATTGGTTCAAATGATTTATCCGAAAAAGGAAATTTGGCCCATTCTTTATTACTTTCTGAGATGGAAGCAGACGAAGTTCGCGAGGTGCTTCAGGACATTCTTTAAATCGTAATTTCATACATTCTTTCAATCCACTTGTAGAAAAAACAAAAATTGGCATGTTATCCATTCCCCTTTCTGTTCAAACTATAAGTATGAAAGGGTGTTTACAATGGCCAAGGATGATAAAAAGAAGTTTTCAGATTTCTCAAATGTAAGAGAACAAAGAAATAATTTAATCCCTGAAGAATTTCCTGAAGGTTCTTTTGGCTCTGCTATTAATAAAGATGAGCCCGTATACAGTAAGTCAACTCCATGGAAGGATGGACAAAGAAGGGAAAGCGCATTTGTCTATCCTTATAAACAACTTCACGAAGACTTACCGAGACAAGTCCCAGGTGCTCATCCTATTCATGATGAACCAGATGATGTGAATCCGGAACAAGAAGGATAAGATGAAAATGTAAAAAGAGGCTATTTCGATAGGCCTCTTTCCTCTTTTAATTCACTTTTTTAATTACGAAATATGCACATCCAAAATTACAATACTCGTATATATAATCATCCAAGGCACTAATTTTTGTATCGATAGATGCTTTTGAATTATGATCATTGTAGAAGCCCTTTAATCTTAACTGTTCATATCCCCAGTCCCCAACTATATAATCATATTTCTTCAATATACCTGAGTAACGTTCTTCTAATGCTTCCTGTTGAAAACCATCACGAACATTCTCGATTATTTCATAGTTTTTGCCAAATAACTCAATCACCCAACTCACCCCTTACATTGAATATAGTTTATCACATTTTTCACCCCTAGAAAATATAATCCAGTTTGATTGTATGAAAATACTCTTTCTATACAAAACTAAGCTTATACTTTGTAGGATATTGAGGAGGAAATAATGTGAAAAATATACTATATAGTTTGATATTTGTTGTAATTGCTCTTTCTGCATGCTCAAGCAATGATGGTACTATGGGTGAACATGAAAAAATTGCAGACCAATTAGATCCAACTGGTGATGAAGGAACGTTAGGTGATCCAGAATATAATGACTCAGAGGCTCACACAAGATTAGGTTTTGTTAATTATACAAAAGACCAATTCGAGCAAGATCCTAATAAAAATCGTGTAGTAACTATGGATAGAAAAGAAATGGCGGATATCATATCCAGAATCATCATTCGACATGAAGCTTTCGATGAAATAGCTACACTAGTAACAGGAGAAGAAGTACTTATTGCGTATGAGAAGAATGATACTTTAAGTGATCAAGAAGCTGCGGATGTAGCACGTAAATCAGCAATGAGTGTTCTTCCTCGGTTCTTTGAGATATATGTTTCTGACAATAATACCTTAATTGGCGATATCCAAAGCCTTCATAATTCAACTACAACAGATGATGATTACAAAAATACTCTAAACCGTATTATAAAAGAAATGGACAAAGAACCACCAGAAGATAATGAGAATAATTAAAATACTTTTATGGAAAAGGTTGACCAACTTCAGTCGACCTTTTCCTAATAAGTAAAATCTCAATTTTGAGGTGAAAAAATGTACTACAAATGGACTCTTTCCTTTATATTTGTCTTAATTGCTTCGTTAGCTATTCCACTAACTATACATGCACAAGACCAAGAGGATTTGTATAAAGAAAGGCTAGCTCTGTATAAAAAAACAGAAGCAGTAACGCAAATTCCTTGGTATTACATCGCTGCAATTGATCAATATGAAAGACAAATACAAAAGGATTTAGAAGAAAATCAAGTAATATCCATAAAAATCCCTGAAGAACTATGGTTTGGGCCAGGAAATACATCGAAGACCACGGATAAAGAAATGATTAAGTTGTTTAACGGGAAAGGGCAAGACGGTAATGGAGATAATAAAGCAGAACCTGACAACCCAGAAGACGTATTACTAACAATGGCTAATCTTGTATTAGAACATGGACCGACAGAAGAAGATATTAATATTGGAATATGGGATTATTACAAACGTGATTTAGCTGTACACACGATAAAAAACACAGCGAAGGTATTTAAAAAATTCGGCAAAATTTATTTAACAGATCGAGATTTTCCTGTAGACATAGGCTATAACTACACCTACCACAACACATGGGGAGACCGTCGTGGCTTTGGTGGAAACCGAATTCATGAAGGAACTGATATCTTTGCTGATTATGGCACTCCAGTAAAATCAACGACATATGGTGTAGTGGAATTAAAAGGTTGGAATTTATATGGTGGCTGGCGAATAGGAATTCGGGATATTTTTAACATCTACCATTATTACGCCCATTTAAGTGGTTTTGAAGAAGGTCTTTCAGTAGGTCAAATCGTCAAACCAGGTGACTTATTAGGACGAGTTGGTTCAACTGGTTATGGTCCACCAGGTACATCTGGAAAATTCCCACCACACTTACATTATGGTATGTATAAAGATAATGGTTACAGCGAGTGGTCATTTGATCCATATCCCCATCTAAAAAAATGGGAAAGAATGGCGAGGAAAAAAAGATAAAATTGTAAAGGGACTGTCATTTTGACAGCCCCTTTTTTTATTAATTAGCCTCTTTACTCTTTTTAACCGCATGGGTGATACTTAATGCTAGACCACCCCAGATGATAACAATACCAATTATTGCAACAATGATAGCACCCATTATTTAGCCTCCTTCGATAGTTCCTCTTGATCTTGAGTATCTGGCTGTTTCCATTTGGTGAAGACCATAAGAAGAACACCAATTATTAACGCTCCTGCAGCAACTGCCCAACCACTCCAGAGAATAAATGCGTCTGAATATCCTTCATAGTTCCCAGTATCATTATCAAATTTCTTTAATATATTTTGTGTGAATAATTGATACATCATTACACCTAAGACAACCGGAGTAATACCACCTAAGCTAATTGTCCACCAAGAACCAAGTTTAATATCTGATACTTCGTTTGCGTGTGATTTTAATTCGCCTAGCTTACGTAAGAACCAAGCTACTAGTACAACTTCCACTAATCCAATTAGCGCAACACCGAATTGGTTAATAAAGTAATCTACTGCATCTAGGAAGAATAGCCCTCCTTGTGTAGCATATAGCAATGAAACGATTGCAGATAGACCACCACCAAAAGCTACAGCTTTAGCTCTTGAAATCTTAAACTTATCTACTAAACCAGCAATATATGTTTCACAAATTGAAATTAACGAAGACAGACCTGCAAGTACTAAAGAAGCAAAGAACAAGAACCCAAAGAAGCCATTTAATCCTGGGAATTCATTAATAATTTGCGGGAATACAACAAAGGCTAATCCCACACCCCCAGCAACAACCTCGTCAACTGCCACACCAGCTTGACTTGCCATAAAACCAAGTGCAGCAAATACTCCAATACCTGCTAATAATTCAAAACTTGAGTTACCAAAACCTACAATAAACGCATTATTAGTAAGGTCAGACTTTTTCGGTAAATAACTTGAATAAGTAATCATGATTGCAAATGCAATGGATAAACTAAAGAAGATTTGTCCATATGCAGCAACCCATACATCAGGTGATAATATCTGACTAAAGTCAGGTGCAAAAAATGCTTCTAGCCCTTGTAGAGCACCAGGTAATGTAACTGCACGAATAACAATAATTAAGAATACTACTACCAATGTCGGAATAAAAATTCGGTTTGCAATCTCAATACCTTTTTTAACACCTTTAAATAATACTCCTAAAACAATTGCCCAAACAAGTAGCAATGGTATTAGAACTCCTAGCTCAAATCCTCCTGTTTGTCCAGGATCAACCGTTAAATTTAAATAGTCATTAAATAAGAATGATTCCGTGTCATCCCCCCACGCTTGATTAAATGAGAAGATTGCATAAGACATTGCCCAGGCAATGATTACAGCGTAATAGGTTGAAATAACAAATGAAACCATTACGGCCCACCAACCTATTCCTTCCGTCTTCTTGCTCATCCTTCTAAATGCTAATGGTGCAGATCCTCTGTACTTGTGACCCATGGTAAATTCCATAATAAGTAAAGGAATACCTGCTGTTAATAAAGCAAATAGATACGGAATAAAGAACGCACCCCCACCATTTTCAAATGCTGTGGCAGGAAAACGCCAAATATTCCCAAGACCAACCGCTGAACCTACTGCAGCCAAAATAAAACCTGCTCTTGTTCCCCATTGTGAACGTGTTTCCATGAATAAACCTCCTCTTTTAATTGTTGACTTATTATTTTAATAATAATAAGTTTCAGAATATTAATCTTGTATGTATTATAACGATACTTTAATACTATGTCAAAATATTTTTATAATTTTCAATATAATTTTTATAATCCGAAATAATTGAATAGAAAGTATTAAAACAAGGTATGTGATATTACTTTTTCACATACCTTTCGATGTTTTTTTATTTCGGTTAAACAACATAGCAGTTACCACAATGATTAAAAATGTAGAAAGTAAACCTAAAATCATTTGACCAGTTAATCCAATGAGTAGATATCCAATTGCTGATGCAACAGCAGCAATAATTGCATAAGGTAACTGTGTGATGACATGGTCAATATGATTTGCACCTGCCCCTGTTGACGATAGGATTGTCGTATCGGAAATTGGTGTACAATGATCACCGAATACCGAACCAGCTAATACGGAAGCTAATGTCGGAAGCAGCAATGAAACATCTGTTGAGATAGTAACCTCTGCTGCTATTGGTAGCATAATGCCAAATGTTCCCCAGGAAGTTCCCGTTGCTACAGCCATAACTCCTGAGATTAAGAAGAACAGAAATGGCAATAACATAGAATCGATATTAGCCTCACTCACCAACTCTGCTAAGTATTCACCCGTTTGTAAAGTATCAATAACAGAACCAATCATCCACGCTAATAATAAGATGTAAATGGCAGGTAACATCGTTTTTATACCTTCACGCAAGATAATTCCCGTATTAGCTTTTGGCTTCCTTTGGAAAAAGTGAAATATTAAACTCGTCATTGCAGCTGCCAACCCACCAATAAATAATGAAAAATTCACATTCGTGTTTTCAAAGATTGAAAGCACTGTTCTTTCCCCTGGACTCTCTTTAGCACCAGAAATGGTCATTGTTATAACCGTCGCGACTACTAAAACAGCAATTGGTAAAATTAAATGATAAATTGTTCCGTTTTTATTTGGTTTAAATACATTGGATAAATCACCAGGAACTTTGTCATTTTCAGGATCAATGACTTCACCAGTTTGAATCGCTCGTTCCTCATGTTTTCGCATTGTTCCAATGTCCAATTGCAAGTATGCAGTTAGAAATACAAGCAATAAAGCACCTAACGCATAAAAATTGTATGGAACAATTTTAATAAATGCTTCCAATGGTGGAATTCCACTACTGACGACTAAGCTACCAATAATGCCAATTAGGTATGCTCCCCAACTGGAGATTGGAGAAATTACAGTTATTGGAGCCGATGTGGAATCAATATAATAGGCTAGTTTGGCACGAGAAATCTTATGACGGTCTGTTAATGGTCTTGCAATTTGTCCAACCGCAAGTGCATTAAAATAATCATCAATAAAAATTAACAATCCTAAGGCAGGTGTCACTAATTGTGCACCACGACGAGTTTTTATTCGATGAATCACCCAATCTCCAAATGCCTTTGAACCTCCAGACGCTTGTAAAAAAGCTGTCATGATTCCTAGTAGTAATAAAAAACTAAGCAATTGTATATTTCCCGTTTCAAATCCTCCCCCTGAGTAAAATATAGTATAGAAGTTAGTCCATATCTCGTTAATACTTTGTAATAAATCATATTCATGAATGAACAATGCTCCTACGACAATACCTGCACCTAAGGAAAGTAAAACCTTTCTTGTTAATAGGACAAGAATCAACATAATTAGTGCTGGAATAATTGAATATATCGTTCCAATCATAATACGTAACCTCCGTTGTAACTATATTTTGCGCTATCGTGACGAGGAGATACGTTTTAAATCTAGAAAGAATGTGTTAGACCTTTCTTCATGGACAAAAAGACAAAAAGCAATGATAGGTCGAAACTATCATTGCTTTTTACAATTTACTCACCTATGTCTTCTTTTGGAACAGATATGGAAGGATTACCACCTCCACCACCGTAAAACTCTGGAACTTCACCCATCACAAGACTTTTATCTATTAAAATATGTGTCTTTACAGTACTTGGTTCTGTTATAAACGGAACAATTATTTGTACATCAGCTTCTACTTCAACAAACAGTGTGACAAATACACCGTTTATACCAACTGTTTCTACTTCTTCAACTAATTCAGTCCGTACGGCACCAACTAGTTCAAGATTCACAGGTATTCGCGGTCCTAGATTTGCTAAAATTGAATTATTTGTTGCCTGACCTATTGGTATTTCAATAACTGTTGGATCCCTATCTACTAATTCATCTACCGTATCCCCATAAGGTACAGGTTCACCTAGGGGATCTTCATATCTAGGCGTCTCTCCTCGATTCATGCTGTGAAAAAACTCTTCCACACGATCTGTTGCTGCACGATTGATTTTATTAACAACAGATGAATCCCAATCGACTATACTTATATATCCACTTTCCGAACGCTCTGTAATAGCAAGGTCTTCTATCGTATAACTTTCAGCAAATTTAACTGCTTGATTAATTCCTCGGGTTGCAAATTCATTTGTTTTACGTTCAGCTGCTTCCATTAAGGCTGGAGTAATGCCTTTATCAATAAAAATAATACTTCCTACAGTTACTGCAATAAATAGAAGGAAAGTAATAATTAATAATGTACTTGGTGGAGGTGAAGTTCTCCTTCCTCTAAACCTCATCCGGTGTCTCATCTAAAAAACCCCCTCAACACATCCTATGCTTGTATTAAAGGGGTTAGAATTCTATAATTTATTTATTGATTAACCACAATATATTCCGTCTAAATATGGCATTTTGTAATCATCACTGTGAGTTCTTTAGATAAATCAATTTCATATGGGGTGCCTCTTTTACCATCCTCAAGTATACGGATGATTGGTCGATCACAAAGGTGCTTATTCTGCCTAACAACAACTCCAATTCTATTGTCGCTCAATTGAACCGATACACCGTTTGGATAAATGGCAATACTATTTTTAAAAGCTTCTACCATATCCTTATCAAATAGGTCCATTGCACCCGCATATAATACTTCTAATCCTTCATTTGGTAGCATTGCCTCTCGGTATACTCGATTACTCGTTACAGCATCAAATACATCTGCAACACCAATAATCTTAGCATATAAATGGATTTGATCCCCTTTTATCCCTCGTGGGTAACCTGAACCATTTAAACGCTCATGATGCTGGTAAGCACAGTGGGCAACTACTGTAGAAATAGATTGTTGTTTTCTTAAAATATTATAACCCATGGTTGTATGTGTTTTCATAATTTCAAATTCTTCATCTGTTAATTTTCCAGGTTTGTTTAAGATATTTTTATCGATTAAGCCTTTTCCAATATCATGAAGCAATGCACCAATCCCCAGTTCGGATAATTGATTAGCATTTAAATTCATTGCTTGTCCGATTGCTAGTGAGTATACAGTTACATTTAATGAATGCTGTAATATGTAATCATCTGATAAAAAGATATCGGCTAACATGGAAATCGATTCACCATGAGATTGTATTTCACCAACTATTTGGCTAACGATTGATGCTAACTTCCCTTGCTGTTTATCAAGAATGAAAGAATGTTTTACTACATCACTACCATTTAATTCAGTAAATATATTTCTCATCGTTTGTGTCGTTGTATTTCGCAACTCGTCAGATATAACTGATTTTGCTTGAATATCTGATGTTGTTTTATCTACAACGTAAACATAAGAAATACCATGTCTTTGAAGTCGGTGTAGTATATTCTGTGATAAATACATTCCTTTTTGAAGTAACACCACGCCATTTTCATTAAAAATCGTCTGACCAAGTATAGCTCCAGGTTTTATATACTTCGTACTCACGAGTCTCATAGGTTTCCAACTTTCATATAATACATTGATGAAATTCGACAAAATTTTCTATATTTAAAATAATACCAAAAACTTGTCACTTTTTCCATTAATATCTCATAAATAAAAATGCCTTCCTCCTATGGAAGACATTTAAGCGATTTTTAGAAGGGCTTCTTTTCCAGTCATGCCAACTTCCCAACCGTATTCCTTTGATGCATCTGTAATTTTTTGCAATGGTGCATTTAATAAATCATCGATTGTACGTACACCCATAGCTCGACCTGCAATAACTTCTCGATCCGCTAACTTTTCGTTTAAAACGTCTACATCTAAAGCTGCACACATTATATAGCCAATCTCATTTGTAATCATTAATAAATTTGTTTTAGGAAGTTCAACACGTATTGCAGTAAAGTGTACTCCTTCAATTTCGAGTGGATTCACTGTAATCATTCAAATGCCTCCTTCTTGATGTACTTTATTTGTATGCATCAAGAAGGGGATGTGTCACAACGACCTACCGTAATTCTGTATTAATGTTTCTACTAATAAATCTCGTAGAAATTCAGGCAAAAAGTATGTTTTCAATTTCGAACGAGCAATTTCAGGTAATATTCTTCCAAATGTAAACGTATCTGCAGTGGCTACAGTATATGTTTGTTCAGGATTTATTGGTTCCTTGTCAAAACTAATATTTGTTACATACTCCTGCCCATCTTCATGAAAGTCGGTATTAACCTTTAATCCAGAAAACAACATTCTCCCTAATACTTTCCCTCTGAATCCAAAACCTTTTAATTTAAAATGAGTAAATTCATGGGTAAGTGAGGATCTAACAACTTCCATCAATTCTCGCCCTGTTAATTCTACGACACAAGGATTTATAGGATGTGGACAAATACGATGTACATCTCCATACGTAATATCTCCCACCGGAAACTCCTCAACCAACACACCTGCATTTAACAAAGCACAATCTGCTTTTGTCCATTGGAGCATAGTATCCGTTAAATGTTGCATAATGGATGTTTCTTCAAACCACTTCACTTCGATTGGCTCTTTCGTATGGACAACAACCTCACTCAACGCCTTTTCTGCATCGCATTGTAATTTATCTAGTCTCTGTTCTGTTTCAGTGTCATTATTTGTAGATTCAATATTTGTTGCATACGCTTCTTTTTCGACAATTTCCTTCTTTTCCGTGTCTAAAGTTAAAATTACTTCACCTACATAAGTACAGTGCTTGCCTGCTGCTGTAAGAATTGTATTATTAACCGTTTTACCAGTCCTTAGTAAGTGGTGGGTATGTCCTCCAATAATTACATCAATTTCTGGATATCTTCGAGCTATTTCTTCATCTTCAGTAATACCTAAATGTGACAACAATACAATTATGTCTGTTTTTTGTTTTAGTTGTTCTAGGTATGTTTCTAGTACGTCATAAGGATTAGAGACATGCCAATTTAATAAATGATAATAATCATTAAATGGTGCTGTTAGACCAATAAAGCCAATTTTTACTCCATTTTTCGATTGTACGATCTTTGTAGATTGTAACCAATCAGGATTTCTACCCTCTGTGCTGTTTAAATTAGCACACACAACGTCAAAGGTTGCGTCATCATACAAATGAAATAGTTCATCGTGGGAAAGAGTTATCCCTTCATTATTCCCAATAGTTGCAACATCATATTCTAATTCATTTAATAATTTAACATTCGCTTTACCGAGAAAAGCTTCAGCAATCGGATGAACACGATCAACATGATCACCAATATCAATAAGCCAATAATTTTCATTTGCTTTTTTGTGATTTGCCTTTTTACTTTTCATAAAAGAAGCTACTTTTGGCCATTGTTCAAAATTACTATGTAAATCATTGGTATAATAAAAAAATAATTTTTCTTGCATTTTTCATACCCCTTAAGTTAATCCATTCCATATCATCCGTATCCCAATAACAACTAGGATAATTCTTAATATCCATTCTAGTGTATTCCCTTTTAATAGTTGATTCGTTTTTGCTCCTAGCTTTCCACCAATCCAAGCTCCTGGCAAAAAGAACAAAACATATTCCCACTCAATATGACCTAATGTAATATGTGTACTTGCTCCGATAATACTTACAAAAACGATCATAAACATGGAGGTTGCTGCTGCGATATGGACTGGAAAACCGAATAATAAAATCATAGCAGGAACCATAATAGAACCTCCACCTATTCCAAACAATCCTGAAAGTATACCAACAAGTAATGACAAGAAAAAGGCAAGCCATTTATTAATAGTATATCGATATGTTTTCCCGTCTAAATGAAAGGTTCGAATACTCTTACCTGTACTATTTTGTAGAATAGCAGGTGGATTTCGTTTAATGAAAAATAACATGGAGATTAAAATCGTTAATATCCCAAAATACAATAAGAATGCATCTGTTTCAATAAACTGATTTAGCCATGATCCAAACATACTTCCAGGTATACTTCCAAACAAAAATAATAATCCAGCCTTATAATCTACTCTTCCCTTTTTAAAATAAGAAATCGAGGATGATAAAGAAGTGAATATCATCGTAATCAACGAGATCCCGACAATTGCTTGTGGAGTTGCCCATGAAAAATCTGAAGATAATTCATGTAATAATAATAAACTCGGAACTAGGATTACTCCCCCACCCAAACCGATTAGACTCCCAATAAATGCTGTTAAAATTCCAATTATGATACAAATTAAAAATACCAATAGGTTTCTCCCTCTGTCTTAAATTCAATCATAATTATTATAACATTTTTTCTTTGTCCTATAAAAAAACCTCAAATCAGCAATGCTAATTTGAGGTTTTTTATTAAAAGATAAGAATGTATAAATTTTCGGAGATGTCTACCTCCGAGCGCCCGCTTTGCGCTTTTCTTATATATTAACCGATAGATCCTTCCATTTCGAACTTGATTAATCGGTTCATTTCAACAGCATATTCCATTGGAAGCTCTTTTGTAAATGGTTCAATGAAGCCCATTACAATCATTTCTGTTGCTTCTTCTTCAGATAAACCTCTACTCATTAAGTAGAATAACTGTTCTTCAGAAACTTTAGAAACTTTTGCTTCGTGCTCTAATGAAATGTTGTTGTTGTACACTTCATTATATGGAATTGTATCTGAAGTAGATTCATTATCCATAATTAATGTGTCACACTCAATGTTTGAGCGTGCACCATCTGCTTTACGTCCAAAGTGAACGATTCCGCGATAAGATACTTTACCACCTTGTTTAGAAATAGATTTAGAAACAATAGTGGAAGAAGTATTTGGTGCTAAGTGATGCATTTTTGCACCAGCATCTTGTAATTGCCCTTTACCAGCAAGTGCAATTGATAGTGTATTACCACGTGCACCTTCTCCTTTAAGGATTACAGCTGGATATTTCATAGTCAATTTAGAACCGATGTTACCATCAATCCATTCCATTGTTGCATTCGCATCACAAGTTGCACGTTTTGTAACTAGGTTATACACGTTGTTTGCCCAGTTTTGGATTGTTGTGTAACGGCAATACGCATCTTTTTTAACAAAGATTTCAACTACAGCACTGTGTAGCGAGTTAGTTGTGTATACAGGAGCCGTACAACCTTCAACATAGTGTACAGATGCACCTTCATCCACAATGATTAACGTACGTTCAAACTGTCCCATATTCTCTGAGTTAATACGGAAGTAAGCTTGTAATGGAGTAGTAGTTTGAACTCCTTTTGGCACGTAAATGAAAGAACCACCAGACCAAACAGCTGAGTTTAATGCAGCAAATTTGTTATCTGTATAAGGAATAACTTTACCAAAGTATTCTTTGAATAATTCCTCATTTTCTTTTAAAGCAGTATCTGTATCTTTAAATACGATACCCATTTCTTCTAAGTCTTCTTTTAAGCTGTGGTATACAACCTCAGACTCATATTGAGCAGAAACACCAGCAAGATATTTTTGCTCTGCTTCAGGAATACCTAATTTATCAAACGTTTGCTTGATCTCTTCAGGTACTTCATCCCAAGTACGACCTTGTTTCTCTGAAGGTTTTACATAATAAACAATTTCATCAAAATCTAATTCAGAAAGGTCTCCACCCCATTGAGGCATTGGACGCTCATAGAAATGTTCTAATGCTTTTAGACGATAATCAAGCATCCATTGTGGTTCTTCTTTCATTTTAGAAATTTCCTCAACTACTTTACGAGTTAATCCTCGTTCCGTACGGAAAATCGAAACATCTTTATCTGAAAAGCCATATTTATACTCTTCTATTTCCGGCATATTTTTTGCCATTGTTTAACCTCCTTTAGGTATTTGTTGGCAAATACGATCTATTCTTTAACCCCTTTTTCCATTGCCTTCCAGGCTAGGGTCGCGCATTTAATTCGAGCAGGGAATTTAGAAACTCCTTGTAATGAAAGAATATCTCCTAAGTCTTCATCCATATCAATATCTTCACCAAGCATCATTTCCGAAAAAGTTTTTGACATTGTTAATGCTTCATCAATTGTTTTTCCTTTAATTGCTTGAGTCATCATTGATGCAGAAGACATGCTTATAGAGCAACCTTCCCCTTCAAATTTAGCTTCAACAACTTTACCATCTTCTATTTGCAACTGTAATTGAATTCGATCCCCACAAGTCGGATTATTCATATCAACTGTTAAAGAATCTCCATCTACAGTTCCTCTGTTACGAGGATTTTTGTAGTGATCCATAATCACCTGTCTATATAGTGTATCAAGGTTGTTAAAAGACATCACCAAAAAACTCCTTCGTCTTCAAAAGTCCATCAACCAATTTCTCGACATCATCTTCTGTATTGTATAAATAGAAGCTTGCACGAGCTGTAGCTGTAACATTAAGCCACTTCATTAAAGGCTGACAGCAATGATGACCTGCTCGAACGGCAATGCCAAATGAATCCAGTGCAGTTGCCACGTCATGTGGATGTACATCATCTAAGTTGAACGTAACAAGTGCAGCTCGGTGTTCTGGACCAAATACCTGTATACCATCTATTGTACGTATTCTTTCCATTGCATAGTCAGCTAATTTTTGTTCATGCTCTAAAATGTTATCCATACCAATCTCTGATAGGAAGTCAATGGCAGCTCCAAGTCCTACAGCCCCAGCAATAATAGGAGTACCACCTTCAAATTTCCACGGGAGTTCTTTCCATGTTGAATCATATAGATTAACAAAGTCAATCATTTCTCCACCAAATTCAATTGGCTCCATGTTTTCTAAAAGTTCCCGTTTTCCGTATAGAACTCCGATTCCAGTTGGTGCACACATCTTATGTCCTGAGAATGCATAAAAATCACAGTCCATATCTTGTACATCAACCTCAATATGAGGAGCACCTTGAGCACCATCAACCACTACAACAGCACCATTTTCATGGGCAATTTTAGTGATTTCCTTAACCGGATGAATGGTACCTAATACGTTTGATACATGGGCAATAGCCACGACTTTCGTATTCGGTGTAATTGTATTTTTAACATCTTCAAGTGTAACTGTTCCATCCTCTTGAAGTGGGATGAATTTTAATGTTGCACCAGTTGCGCGAGCTGCTTGTTGCCAAGGAATAATATTACTATGGTGTTCCATCTGTGTAGTGACGATTTCATCACCTGGCTTCAAGTTAGCTCGAGCATAGCTAGATGCAACGATATTTATAGCAGTAGTAGTACCACGTGTAAAAATCACTTCTTGTGTACTAGATGCATTAATGAATCTCCGTACCTTCTCTCTAGCACCTTCATATAAGTCGGTAGCACGAGAACCTAACGTATGCACTCCGCGGTGAACGTTCGAGTTATGTTGTCGGTAATAATCGTTAACCGCTTCGATTACTTGAATAGGTTTTTGCGAGGTAGCGGATGAATCAAGGTAAACTAAAGGATGTCCGTTCACTTCCTGATCTAAAATAGGAAACTGTTGCCGTATGGCTTTCACATCCATTAGTTAACCTTCCTTTCAATAACTTGTGTCAATTGTTTCTTAACAGATTCAATTGGCAATTGATTTACCACTGGCGCTAAGAATCCGTGAATAACTAAACGTTCAGCTTCATGCTGAGTAATACCACGACTCATTAGATAATAAAGTTGAAGTGGATCTACACGTCCGACAGAAGCCGCATGACCTGCTGTTACGTCATCTTCATCAATTAATAGAATTGGGTTCGCATCTCCACGTGCTTTTTCACTTAACATCAATACACGTGATTCTTGCTCTGCATTTGATTTTGATGCACCGTGCTCAATTTTACCAATACCATTAAAGACGTTTGATGCACTATCTTTCATTACCCCGTGTTGTAGGATATACCCTTCTGAGTTTTTACCAAAGTGAACAATTTTAGCAGTCATGTTACTTGTTTGTTTTCCACGACCAACTGTTACTGCTTTAGCATTTGAAAGTGAATTATCTCCAACTAGATGAGTAATGTTTTCAAATACAGTGTTTCCATCATTCATTTGTCCTAATGCCCAATCAATTGTAGCATCACGATATGCGACTCCACGACGATTTACATAGGATGTAGTACCAGCTGATAGATTGTCAACTGCACCAAATGAAATTTTAGCGTTATCTTGTGCAATCACTTCTGCTACAATATTCGCTACAGTTTTTTCGTCTGGATTATGAGAAATATAGTTTTCAACGTATGTTAATGAACTATTTTCATCAGCAACAACTAATACATGATTAAACAATGCTGCTTCCGGGTCTTCTTGCCAGAATACAACTTGAAGTGGAACTTCAACTTGAACATTTTTCGGTACATAGACAAAGATCCCACCATTCATTAATGCAGCATGTAACGCTGTTAAACGATGTTCATCAACTGAAACGCCATCTTTCATGAAATAACGTTTAACTAAATCTTCATGTTCATTCATTGCAGTAAAGATATCAGTGAAAATGACACCTTTATCTTGTAATTCTTTACTAATTGCAGAATAAGCAACCGATTGGTTACGTTGTATTAATAAATTCTCTGGTAAATTGTCTTTATCAAATAAATCTTTAATTTCTGTTGGTAGATCTGTCAAAGATGAAAGTTTCTCACCTTGTGCAAAATCATGCTTGAAACTGCTAAAGTCCCATTTACTAATGTTGGTCTTATCTGGTTTAGGCATTTCAAGAGAATTTGCTTGCTCTAAAGCTTGAAGGCGTAGCTCTTTCATCCATTGTGGTTCATTACGTTTATTTGAGAACTCTTCAATATAAGATTTTTCATATGGTAGCTTTGTTTCAACAGCCATATTACCCCTCCTTACTTATGCATTTTGCTCTACAGTTTCGTCTTCAATGCCTAACTCTTCTTTAATCCAATCATAACCTTCTGCTTCTAAACGTTGTGCTAGTTCTGGTCCACCAGATTTCACTACGCGACCTTGCATCATTACATGTACATGATCTGGAGTGATGTAGTTAAGCAAACGTTGATAGTGGGTAATGATTAAGCAACCAAAGTTTTCATCACGTAATTTATTGATTCCTTTTGAAACAACTTTTAATGCATCGATATCTAGACCTGAGTCAATTTCATCAAGGATCGCAATTTCTGGTTTAAGTAACATTAATTGAAGAATCTCATTACGTTTCTTCTCTCCACCTGAGAACCCTTCATTTAAGTATCTTTGAGCCATGTTTTTGTCAATTTCTAAGTAGTCTAATGCTTCATCCATTTCTTTAATGAATTTCATTAATGGAATCTCATCGCCTTCTTCACGACGAGCATTAATAGAAGAACGTAAGAAATCAGAAGTTGTAACACCACTAATTTCACTTGGGTATTGCATTGCCAAGAAAAGACCAGCACGTGCACGCTCATCAACTTCCATTTCAAGTACATCTTCACCATCAAGTAAAATTTGACCTTGAGTTACTTCATATTTAGGATGACCCATAATTGCTGAAGCAAGTGTAGATTTACCTGTACCGTTTGGTCCCATTACTGCGTGGAACTCTCCACCTTTTATAGTAAGGTTTACACCTTTTAATATCTCTTTACCTTCAATTTCAACATGAAGATCTTTAATTTCTAGCGTTGATCCAGCCATATCAATACCTCCAAATACTTTTATATTTTTTAACTTGAATAGATTGACATCCATTCTCACTTTATTCTCATTACAATCTTAAAGCATTTCGAATTTAATATCAACTTTTTAAATTAAAGATGTCACACCTATTCACAAAGCTATTCTAACATAACTAAATGTAAATTTCTGCATATACAAAAATAGTAAGAAAAGCGAACAAAATATCTGTGAAAGAGATCTCTGAAAGCTAAATTTTCCTTAAATAAAAAAGCTGGCACTCAAGTGAGTACCAACTTTAATTTTCTTTCTATATATATTATCATCGATGAAGCTGATTATCTAATTCGGCAGCCATGTATTTACATTTTTCATATTCTTTATGTCGTCTTTTTTCTACTAACATACGCTTTTCTAATCTTCTTCCGTACTCTTCATAACCAATCTTGTGCGACTTATGCATCGCCTTCTCCATCTCCGGAGTGTAATTCATTTTGAGGTCACTATTAATAGTGAATCATCCTTTCTTTTATTTGACAGTAACTAGAGTAACACACGGACACCGTGGACACCAAAATCCATTTGAACTGTCTTGAAAGAATGAATTCGTATTTAACCTTCTGAATTTAACATAGCAATCAATCCTATAAAAATTTAGCCTTTTTCTGCTAATAACCTCCATTTACTATACATTTGCTAAAAACAGAGTAAAATCTTCAAGTTATTCGCACTCAACTTATACTTTTAACTTGATTGCTTTTGTTGCAATAAATGTCTTAATATATTTATCTAGTATACGTGTACCACCAAAATCATCCTCATAAAATCCTGCAATGACAAATCCAGCATCAATTTGTCCTTGTATTTGATCATCCAAGGTATGTGCATATTCTATCGTTTGATTAGAGTTAATGTATTCTTGAATTTCCTCTTCAGGCAAATAATCCAATGTCGATGAAGGGATTGAGTGCTTCACATCGAGAATGCCCTCTCTTTCTAGATTATCATCAAAAATCCAAAGTAAAGGGTTAGTAAATCCCGCAATTAGTATACCCTCATCCTTTATAACTCTTGAAACTTCATTCCAAACTGGACGAACATCATTAACGAATAAGTTGGAAACAGGATTAATGACTATATCAAAAAATCCATCTTCAAAGTTACTTAAGTCTCGCATGTCACCTTGGACGGTTTTTATATGTAATCCATCACGTTTTGCTACTTTCTCATCTTGCTCCAATTGTTTTTTTGAAATATCGGTCACTGTAACATCTGCTCCAGCCGCAGCTAAAACGGGGGCTTGTTGGCCACCACCTGATGCTAAGCAAAGAATCTTCAATCCTTTTATGGATTCAGGAAACCAATTCCTTGGTACTGATTTTTCGGTAGTAACTGTAATTCCCCATTGTCCTAACTTACTTTTTTCAATTGTTTCACTGCTAACAGATTGTGTGTATCTAGACCCCTCTTCAACCTTTTTATCCCATGCTTTACTATTTTGTTTAGTTGTATCCATTTCAATTTCTCCATTCTAATTTTCATTCCAGTATCTAGTAGCTTTATAATAACATATTATTCAAAATATTAGATGATTAATTCCACCAAAAAACTCGCACAGTTTCTTCATTTAAGAATCTGCGCGAGTTGCAAGGATTAAGTAACTATTTATTATTGATCTCCACCAACAGGAACAACAGCACCTTCATAATTTTCAACGATGAAGTTTTGAATATCCTCTGATTGTAACACTTCTACTAATGTATTTAAGTCTTCATCATCTTTGTCTTCCGCACGAACTGCAATTACATTCACATATTCTGAGTCAGATCCTTCAATGAATAATGCATCTTCTAGTGGGTTTAAATCTGCACCTATTGCATAGTTTGTATTAATTACAACAAGTGAATTTTCTTCTGAGAAATAAATCTCTGGCAATAACTCTGGAACTACATCAGGTGAAAATTCTAATTCTTTTGGATTTTCCACAATATCATCAATTTCAGCTGCACCTTTGTCAACAGAATCATCTAATGTAATTAATCCTTGAGCTTCAAATAAAGATAAAATACGTGCATGGTCAGCAACTGAATTACTTAAAATGACTTCTGTACCATTTGGAATTTCATCAATGCTAGTAATCGATTGAGAATATACTCCCATTGGTTCTACATGGATACCATCGATATAATCTAATTCATAGCCAGTATCTGCAACTGTTTGTTCTAAATAAGGGATATGTTGGAAATAGTTTGCATCTAAATCCCCATTTTCTAAATCATCATTCGGAAGAACATAGTCTTCATATTCTTCAATTTCAAGCGTAATTCCTTTTTCCTCTAATAAAGGCTTCGCTTCTTCTAAAATCTCTGCATGTGGGATACTTGATGCACCAATAACAAGTGTACGATCCTCTTCTTCATTGTTGTTACCATTTGAGGAATCTGCTCCTCCACAAGCCGCTAGAACAAGAACTACTAATAATGAAATAAATCCTAAAACTTTCTTCATGAATAATCTCTCCTCTGTTTGTTTTTATTAAGAAAAGCGCAAGCGCCTTGGTCAGCCTCAGGCATAGCTTAAGCCGAGCCTCGGCGTGGCGATCTTTGCCCGTGATGAGGATTGACTTAAGACCTCGAGGGGGTAGGCGCTGGAGCTAGACATCTCTGAAATTTTATACTTTTTTTCTATAAAATCGGCTTTGCCGTTTTTAACTAATTAAAATTTACCTTTTGTCTAAACGATTTGATATAAAGTCGCCAATAAATTGGAAGATAAATACGATAATCACAATTACGATGGTACAAACCAAGACTACATCGAAATCTCGTCGCATAAACCCATAATAGTGAGCATAGTTTCCTAAGCCACCGGCACCAATTACTCCTGCCATCGCTGTATAGCCAATTAAAGCAATAGCTGTTACAGTAAGTCCCGAGATTAGTGCTGGCATCGATTCTGGAAGTAACACCTTAAAAATAATCGTTCGAGTCTTTGCCCCCATGGAGTGGGCTGCTTCTACTACGCCTTTATCCACTTCTTTTAAAGCAATTTCGACCAGTCGACCATAAAATGGGGCCGCTCCAATGATTAGTGCTGGTAATGCTGCATTTGGTCCTCGAATGGTACCTACGATAAAATCGGTAAATGGGAATAGTAATAAGATCAATATAATAAAAGGAATTGCTCGGAACACATTTACAAAACTAGCAACGATCGCATTTATAAACTTATTTTCCCAAATACCACCTTTAACTGTTAAGTAAAGTAATAGTCCTAAAAGGACCCCAAATATAAACGTTCCCACTAGTGCAATAATCGTCATGTAAAATGTTTCATACGTTGCTTCAATCAAGTCTTCCATCTTTAAGTTAGGAAATAAATCAGTTAGCATGATGGATAACCTCCACTTCTATTGAGGTTTCTTCATTAATGTATTGAATCGTCTCATTTAAAACTTTCGGATCCCCAAGGATTTGTACAGTCAACGTTCCATAAGAACCACGTTTCGTTTGTGTAATCTTCCCTTGAAGGATATTAACTTCAACTTCAAATTGTTTCGATATCTTACTAATTAATGCTTGATTAGCAGACTCACCTACAAAATGCAGTCGAATTAATTCGCCATTTTTATAGTTATCGAATGATAATTCAGAGTCATCTTCCTGACTCCCCATCACTTGTTCCACAAATTTCTTTGTTACTGGTTGTTGAGGCTTTAGGAAAACATCCAGAACATCACCTTGTTCCACGATATTTCCATTTTCCATAACGGCTACACGGTTACATATTTTACGAATAACATGCATCTCATGGGTAATTAAAATAATGGTTAATCCTAATCTCTCATTAATATCAACTAACAAATCCAGGATTGAGTTCGTTGTCTCAGGATCAAGTGCAGAAGTTGCTTCATCACAGAGTAATACTTTTGGATTATTGGCTAAAGCCCTCGCTATTCCAACACGCTGTTTTTGTCCCCCACTTAATTGAGACGGATATGCATTCTCCCTACCAGACAAACCTACTAAATCAATCAATTCCTGCACTCTCTTGTCACGTTTATCCTTAGGAGTACCTGCTATTTCGAGTGGAAAAGCAATATTGTCTTTTACTGTTCTTGACCATAACAGGTTAAAATGCTGAAAAATCATTCCTATTTCCTGTCTAGCCACCCGAAGTTCCTTTTTTGTTAAGGATGTAATTTCCTGGTTATCTATGTTTATTGTTCCATCCGTTGGTTCTTCCAATCGATTGATTAAACGTACAAACGTACTTTTTCCAGCACCACTATATCCAATCACTCCAAATATTTCTCCATCAGGAATATCAAGTGTTATATGATCAACTGCAGTAATTGATTTATCCCTTGTTTTAAAAACTTTATTCAATCCTTTAATGGATATCATGCAAGCTACCTCCTTACTTTCAACATTTTTATTATGTCCTCTAACACCAAAAAAAACGTCTTTCTGTATAAGAGAACAGAAAGACGTTTTAATATATATCTCACGTTCTCTCATCTTTCAAAGCATAACGCTTCGCAGGATTTGGCACCTTTCCAAACATAAATGTTTGTAGGTTGCCGTGGTTTCGTAGGGCCTTTCCCTCCAC
Organism: Ornithinibacillus halophilus; assembly: GCF_900129485.1. Lineage (GTDB taxonomy): Bacteria > Bacillota > Bacilli > Bacillales > Amphibacillaceae > Ornithinibacillus > Ornithinibacillus halophilus. Next base: position 3,349 of record NZ_FQVW01000032.1, on the reverse strand, counting down.
CACTCTGGATAAGAGTTTGATAGTATTCAATTTAAATTAATAAATCCAATATTAGCACCGTTCTAATTAAGTGTCAACCTTTTTTTCAAAAGTTTATTTCATGGTCAACAACTCTTTGATAATCACTAGTCCGGAATCCTACTTAAACTACTTTATCTATTAAATAAATCTGGACGATAATCTAATAAGTATCGATAAATATTAGGGATTGATTGAAAAGCGTATACTTTTTCTTTTATCTCGTCTTTATTCTTCACTAATAAACAAGGAACACTCTCTATTTTATGTTCTTGCATAAATTCTGGATACAATGAGGCATTCATTTCATAAAATATCTCTTCTTTGTGAGTATCTTCAATTTGTTGTAACATGCCACGTGCTACATGACACGTACCACAAAATGGGGTATGAATATATAATAAATAATTGGAATCCTTTAGTTTAGTTTCATCTATTGTTATCAAAAAATCACCCTTATTACTTCATCAGCTATTTATAATAAAAAGAGAGGGTCTACAGAGATTCGTTTACTTACCAAAGCAGTTGCCAAGAAATTCACAGGTGTTGTTGCGACTTCTCTATATTCACTACTAACGTAGATATGTTCAGCATGTGGTAGTTCGTTTGATAATTGTTTGCGGAGTTTTTTACCTGACTTGTCTTCATCTACTAATATATATACATCCTTGTTATATAAATCATACGTATCAAGTAATTCATCTAGTTTTTCTACTCCTAATGTTCCATTAGTACAAATGATAGTAACCTCTTCATTGATTACTTTCTCTATTTGCTTTTTATCCGTCAAACCTTCCACGATAATCACTTTATTAACATTAGTATTATCCATATGCTATAACACCTCAGGTATAATTTAAAGAAGGCTGACTCTCCAAATAAGAGTCAGCCTTTATAGTTGTCCATATTAGTCTTCTTCAGTTACTTCTTTATACGCCTCAGCAGAAAGTAAATTATCAAATTCTGACTCATCAGAAGGCTCAACTACGATCATCCATGCACTCTCATATGGAGATTCATTAACTAGTTCAGGACTATCTTCTAGCTCTTCATTTACTTCGACAATTTTACCACTTATTGGTGCATAAAGCTCAGATACAGTTTTTACAGATTCAACACTACCAAATGGCTCGTCAGCTTCGATTTCTTCTCCAACTTCTGGTAGCTCTACAAACACAATATCCCCTAACTCATCTTGTGCAAAATCAGTAATACCAATACGAACTTTGCCGTCTTCTTTTTTCACCCATTCGTGTTCTTCTGAATACAACAAATCTTTTGGTAAGCTCATTGCAATCCCTCCTATAGTTCATATAAATTTACTATACATCGTACAAGCTTTTATTTCTAGTATTACACCTTAATTTTTTAACCACATTTCTTCAAATTGATCCTCTTTAAATCCAACGGTTACCTTCGAGCCATCCGTCACAATTGGGCGCTTAATTAACATCCCATCAGAAGCAAGAATATCTGCCATTTCTTCAGTGGATGCATCCTTAATTTTTTCCTTTATATTCAACTCACGATATTTTTTACCACTTGTATTGAAAAACTTTTTAGCAGGTAATTCACTTTTTGAAATTAAATCAATTAGTTCATCTTTGGTTGGTGTCTCTTCCACAATATGTATGCTTTGAAAATCAACGTTATGCTCTTCAAACCATTTCTTCGCTTTTTTACATGTTCCACAGTTTGGATACCAATAAAAAGTAAGTGCCATTTTATCCCTCCTTATTTGTTAGTTTACCATGATTTTTGTTAAAAATTAATACATTATCATCTATCTTATTGATTGAATTATATAAAAATAATACACTTATTTTAGTAGAAGTAGTAATGTTAGATAAATACTTGTCTTAAAAGAGGAGTAACCATGTCATATATCAATGAGATCCCAATTTTACTTATTATAGTTTCATATATTATTTACATACCAGTTAGAATTCTGTATTTGTCCAAGACAGGAAGTTATAAACTTTTTAAAGAAATTGTTTATTTGTTATTAATTGCATACGCGGAAAGCTTACTGTACTTAACTATTTTCCCGTCACCCGGCCAGACAGCAGATGGAGTTTCTATTAATTTAATCCCATTTGAAACGATCAACCGTTATATAGCATTTGATGGTGATGTTGCTATTCCAATGATAAATTTGGTCGGTAATATAGTTGTTTTTATACCTATTGGGATATTTGCTGTACTATTGTATTCATCCATTAAATTGAGGCATGTAATTCTAATAGGGTTCACTTGTACTTTATTCATTGAATTCTCTCAATTAATTCTTTCCTCTTTAGGTCTGTTGGCTAGAAGCTTTGATGTCGATGACCTTCTATTAAATACAATTGGAGTAGTGCTAGGTTACATTTTAATTAAATTATTAATTCTACTTTAAAATACTTTTTAAAATTTTCTAATTAATCTATAATAGTAATAAGTAAATTGAACCAGGAAGTAGGTCGGTATTATGAAAAAATACACCATCTTGCTACTGACATTATTACTATTTGTTTTTATGTTTAACGTATTTTCTACTAAGGACCGAAATGTACAATTAGTAACAACAATTGAAGAATTAGAGACAGATATGAATGAACAATTTCTATTATTTGAGAAAAAGTTAAAACAAAAAGAAGACCGGATACAATATTTAGAAGACCAAATTTATGAAAAAGATAGTCTTATGTATGAATTCATTTCAAAATTAAATCTTAATAATTACGATGTTGCGGCTATTATGGATCGGGTAGAAAACCTACCTAGACAATTCGGGCCAGATGATCATGTTGCGACAAAAAATTAACCCTCTGTTAAAAAAACAGGGGGAATTTTTATGACCATTATGTTGCTAGTGGACTATCGATTACCGTAGCTAGCACTTTTCCTCTCCTTACGGCATCGAGATGGCTTATCGATTACCATAGCTAGCACTTTTTCCCTCCTTCCGGCATCGAGATGGCTTATCGATTACCGTAGCTAGCACTTTTCCCCTCCTTCCGGCATCGAGATGGGCTATCGATTACCGTAGCTAGCACTTTTCCTCTCCTTCCGGCATCGAGATGGCTTATCGATTACCGTAGCTAGCACTTTTTCCCTCCTTCCGGCATCGAGATGGCTTATCGATTACCGTAGCTAGCACTTTTCCCCTCCTTCCGGCATCGAGATCGGCTCTCGTTTACCGTAGCTAGCACTTTTCCCCTCCTTCCGGCATCGAGATCGGCTCTCGTTTACCTTTTCACCCTTCTTTTCCTTCAATAGGACATCGAGTAACAAAAAAATGCTCAGGGAAAACCAGCCCCGAGCATTTTTCTTTATTATTATTAAACTA
>NZ_FQVW01000034.1 GCF_900129485.1 Ornithinibacillus halophilus | reverse complement strand
AATAACGGAACAGAAGTCCAATCCAACCCCAAAACCTCCTGTTGCGGCAAAATAACGGAAAAAATGTCCTCACAGCACGCGTCCCTAAATGTCACCCCAGGCTAACCGGACATCAGATACGCTATTCCGAGCAATAAGTCGATCTTAAGAATCTATCGGACATCAGATGCCTTATTCTCCAAAATCTCCCCAGTTTTAATAGATTCTCAGCTGAATAACGGAACAGAAGTCCAATCCACCCCCAAAAACCTCCCATATCCCAAAATAACGGAAAATATGTCCCCACGGTACAGTCCCTAAATGCCGCCCCAGGCTAACCGGACATCAGATACGCTATTCCGAGCAATAAGTCGATTATAAGAATCTATCGGACATCAGATACCTTATTCACCAAAATCTCCCCAGTTTTAATGGATTTATAGTGAAATAACGGAACAGAAGTCCCATCCACCTACCAAAACCTCCTGTAGCCGCAAAATAACGGAAAATATGTCCCCACCCCCACAACCACCCCCATCAATACCACTTCCCAATCATTTACCCACCTCAACCTAACCGATATAATAGAGTTTAAGAATCAAATTGAGAAACTTAAGAAAACCTTAAGAAATTTACCCCATAAATATTAAGATTTGATGGTTACTATAGAGATAAGCAAAAGGCTTTGGAGGTGTGGATGACGGTGAACAATTATCAAGTCTTGGTTGTGGACGATGAAGAAGAAATCCGAGATGCAATAGAAATCTATTTAAAAAATGAAGGGATTACCGTTTTAAAGGCAAAGGATGGAATTGAGGCATTGGAGCTTTTGCACGAGCATGAGGTGCATTTAATGATATTAGATATTATGATGCCAAGGCTAGATGGAATTTCGGCAACGCATAAAGTTCGTGAGGAAAAGAATATCCCTATCATCATTTTAAGTGCAAAGAGTGAAGACACTGATAAAATACTAGGGCTACAAGTTGGAGCAGATGACTACGTAACGAAGCCATTCAACCCGATGGAACTTGTAGCACGTGTGAAGTCTCAGCTGAGAAGATATGTTGCTTTAGGCACATTTGAAGGAGTAAACAAAGTAATTGATTTGAATGGGCTCACATTAGATCAAGCATCTAAACAAGTCAAAGTGAATGATGAACTTGTTAGGCTGACTCCAATAGAGTACAAGATTGTCGAACTTCTCATGGTTAATGCTGGGCGTGTATTTTCAATTAATGAAATATATGAACGGGTGTGGAAAGAGCCGAATTATAATGCCGAAAATACGGTAGCCGTACATATCCGCAAGATACGCGAAAAAATAGAAATCGATGCAAAAAATCCTAGATATTTGAAGGTGGTGTGGGGCATTGGCTACAAAATGGAAAAGTAGTGTTTTCTGGATTATGACAAGTTCGGTATTATTTACGCTTGGCATAATTGGCCTTCTCTTATTAGTCTATTGGAATGCGGTTTCTATTAATTTACTTGCCTTTCCCTTAGTTCTTATTATCCTCAAACTGGCAAAGAAAACGAGGGCTACGATTCGTAGTTGGAGGAAGTTCTACGACATATTCCCAATTGACTTTAGGTTAGGGTTGTTCGTTATATCAGGATTATTCACGTGGTTAGCATTGTTATTATTGGTCAACGAAGTTTTTTATTTTGCTGGCTATACAGGTTTTCCAATGGCATTAGTTGCCTCTATTATTTTATTTTCCATTGGAATGGCAATCACCGTGATTCAAGGAATCTATTTTATGACAACAATTAAAGAATCGTTCAAACATTATACAACGAACAAGGATTGGGAATATGTCAGAGATTTATGGAGAAATAGTATCATAGTTAAACTGTTTCTTATTTTAAAGACGATGTTTTCCAAACTATCACGACGGGTACATGAGGCATTTCTCGACCGAACAACAGGAACGCAAGTATTTGTTTTAGCGGGAATGGTTTTTGCCCTTGGTTTTGCTGCTGTTATAACGGTAATTCATCCTATATTTATATTTCTATATCTTCTTTTATTAGGGGTTGTTGGGATTCCAATGGGGATGATTATTTTAAATAAGATAGGGTATTTTAATCGAATTGTAGATAATACCAATGAGCTTGCAGCTGGAAATCTAGGACAAGATATAGAACTAACAGGCAAATCTGCGTTAACAACCCTTGCAAAAAATATTAATCTACTGAAGCATGGGGTAAAGGTGTCACAGACGGAACAGGCGAAAAGTGAACGGATGAAGACGGAGCTAATCACGAATGTTAGTCATGACTTAAGGACCCCCCTTACATCCATCATCACGTATACAGAACTATTAAAAAAGGAACATATTAGTCATGAAGAAAGAACAGGATACATTGAGATTATTGATAGAAAATCAAAGCGTTTGAAGGTACTTATAGATGATTTATTCGAAGTATCTAAAATGGCAAGTGGAACGATGGAGTTGCGAAAGGAAAAAGTCGATCTCGTTCAACTGTTGCAACAGGCGTTAGCTGAGTATGATGATGTTATTCAGGATTCTAGTCTACAATTTCGCATATCAAGTGACGATCCACCGGTAAATGCAGTTGTTGATGGGCAAAAGCTTTGGCGTGTATTTGATAATTTAATTGCTAATATCTTGAAATACTCATTGGAAAATTCACGAGTGTACATTGATTTAAAGGCAGAAAATGGTACAGCATTCATCACTTTTAAAAATGTATCAAAATACGAGTTAAGTGAAAACAGTGATGAACTATTTGAACGGTTTAAGCGCGGTGATACTTCCCGTCATACAGAAGGAAGTGGTTTAGGTCTCGCGATTGCTCAATCCATTGTTGAGTTACATGGTGGGAGTCTTGACATCGAAACAGATGGTGATTTGTTTAAAGTAACTATTATGTTAAACATATAAGTATTCGTCCTGAGTAGTGTCTTATGAGTCATTACTTGGGATTTTTTTTCGGGTACGGAGAATTATAAAGGCCTGTTTTCTAGACTTTGGTTGATCATTCGTTTTACAATCGTGGTAAGAATAAAATGGGAGTTAATTTTAGAAAGGATGTTGAAAAGATGAAAGTTCTTGTTGTAGGTGCAAATGGTCAAATTGGAAAACATTTAGTTTCATTTATACAAGAGAACAAAAACTTGGAAGCAAGAGCCATGATTCGTAACGAAGAGCAAGCTTCATTTTTTGAAGATTTAGGTGCAGAAACGGCTGTTGTGGATTTAGAAGGTGACATTGATTCGATTGCCAAAGCTGCTGAAGGGGTAGATGCAATTGTATTTACAGCAGGATCTGGACCACACACTGGAAAAGATAAGACAATTATGGTCGACCTAGATGGTGCGATAAAAACAGTCGAAGCAGCAAAAGTAGCTGGTGTGAAGCGCTTTGTCATGATTAGCTCATTTGATACGAGACGTAAGGCAATCCTTGAAGCACCAGAATCATTTGCCCCATATGTAGCAGCAAAATATTATGCTGATGAGTGGTTAAGAGGGACAGATTTGGATTATACCATCATCCATCCTGGTGGGTTAACGAATGATAAAGGAACTGGTCAAGTTAAAGCTGGATTTGACTTAGAAATCGGTAAAATTCCTAGAGAAGATGTAGCTCGTGTCATCGAAGCAACTTTAGAAAATGAGTCGACGATTGGAAAAGAATTTCAGATCGTTTCTGGGAATACCTCGGTTAACAAAGCAATTCAATCCGTATAAAGTGTGTCTAAGGCAATTTACTGATAAAGTGAATTGCCTTATTTTTTTCCCACATGTAACGGGCAGTAATTTATGCAAGGACAAGGTATATTTAGCGTACGAACTAGAAATACCGTATAGTAGGAAATCAATTTAATTTGGATCGAGGTGTTAGCCAATGCGTAGAATAATAGCCCTTCTTTTTTGCATGTTGTTTTTAGTAGTGGGGTGCTCGTGGATGAAATCCTCTGAAAAAGAGGAAAAGAATGATGAGGCAAGGGAAGTAATGGTTAATATACATGAAGAAGTAGAAGTTATTGCCGATCAACTTCAAATTCCGTGGTCGATTGAAAAACATAACGATACTTTTTTTCTAACTGAAAGACCAGGAGCAATTGTGAAAATAGAAGGTGGGAATGTGGACCGGCAAGAAGTTAAGTTAAAAAAGAAACTTGCAACTGCACAAGAAGCTGGCCTGTTAGGCTTTGTCCTCTCTCCAGATTTTGAAAAAACAAAAACTGCCTACGCGTACTACACCTATGAAGATAGTTCTGGTCAATTTAATCGCATAGTCACTCTTACTTTAAAGGATGATGTTTGGACAGAAGAAAAAGTGTTGTTGGACAGAATCCCAAGTGGTTCTTGGCATCACGGAGGCCGGTTGAAAATTGGGCCAGATGAAAAACTGTATGCCACAGCAGGGGATGCCTATATCGAGGAGATTGCCCAGGATGTAGATTCATTAGGTGGAAAAATCTTAAGGTTAAATCTAGACGGGTCAATTCCTAGTGATAATCCAATCGCTGAATCGTACATTTACAGTTATGGTCATCGAAATCCTCAAGGACTAACCTGGGATGAGGATGGGACGCTCTATTCTAGTGAACACGGAAATAACGCAAATGAGGAGATTAATCGGATAGAAGTCGGAAAGAATTATGGTTGGCCAATTATTGAAGGTAATGAAGAACAGGAGGGAATGGTTACCCCGATTTTCACTTCAGGTCCTGACAAAACATGGGCACCTTCTGGAATGGATATGGATGGTGATAAATTGTATGTTGCAGCATTGAGAGGAACAGCGCTATTAGAATTTGATATGGAAACGGGCCAATACCGAGAAGTGGTCTCCGATTTAGGACGATTACGGGACGTTTTTATTGAGGACGAATATCTATATTTCATTAGCAATAATACAGATGGACGTGGCTCAGCAGAGAATAAAGATGATAAACTTTATCGAATTTCACTTTCCATATTAACGAATTAGGCGACTGCTATAATGGTGGTCGTTTTTTATGATAAACTAATACTTAGATAATTTAAGTAATCTAGTGTTAGGAGTTTGATCATGACAAAAAAAGCAAAAGTTATTTCCCTTAGTGTTGCAGCAGTAATTGGTTTTATTATTATTTTTCTAGCATTAATGACCTGGTTTTTCCCGTATTCATCTTTTAGTATGAAAAAGAGTATGACATATTCACCAGACCCTTTTGTAGTAGAAGGTTATGTTGCTGACTTAAATGAGTTTAAAGAAATCTATGAAGCTGACAAAGCAAGTGAAGAAATGAAAAATCTAAAGATTGACCGAACGCAATACATATTACCAATATTTGAACAGAAATGGTTAGTAAATAAGGAATCTATTACGATTGATAAATTAGACTTCGATACTATGTTATTTGACGTCGTGCAAGCAAGACAAATACTGCTCAGTTTGATGGTTCAAGAAGATTATACGACTGAACAAAAACAGTACTTAGCCGATCTAATCGAGAATCTATTGGCATTAGAAGATAGTATTTCTGAAATTCAACATAGTCCTTTTGTAACTAGGAGTACATTAGACCATCAAATTAGAGAACTTCAAGGAGGCTTTGAGCACAGCCTATCCTTCTTTGCCATGTACTATGAACGATCATAAAATCTAGTGAAAATAACGGAATGAGGGACCACCACGCGATTCTGATGAATCCTCATTCCGTTAATCCTTAGAAAAAGCGAGATTTTTAGTCGAAATGTAATCGTGTTTCCGTTATTCCATCAAATCCATCCAAATTCAATCGAAAATCCATCAATAAAGGAACCAAAATCCGTGTCCCCACCAAAACTAATATAATTTCAGCAAATAACGGAACGAGGAACCACCGCAAAACTCCAATGAATCCTCATTCCTCTATCCCCCAAAAAAAGCACGTTTTTCAGTCGAAATGTAATCGTGTTTCCGTTATTCCATCAAATCCATCCAAAATCAATCGCAAAACTATCAATAAAGGAACGAGAATCCGTATCCCCTCCAAAACTAGTATAATTTCAGCAAATAACGGAACGAGGAACCACCGCAAAACTCCAATGAATCCTCATTCCTCTATCCCCCAAAAAAAGCACGGTTTTCATTCGGAATGTAATCGTGTTTCCGTTATTCCACTAAATCCATCCAAAATCAATCGCAAAGCTATCAATAAAGGAACGAGAATCCGTGTCCACTCCAAAACTAGTACATTTTCAGCAAATAACGGAACGAGAACCACCACAAAACTCCAATGAATCCTCATTCCGTTACTCCCTACTTTTCCTCCCAACGTGAAGTAAATCAAGAGGCATATCATGGTATACTACAATTAATGGGACAGGCGTCCGTGAGAAAAATAAAAATCGGAGGGGTTTGGATGCAGTTAGAACTTTGGTTGGATGAGAGTGGTGATTTTGTAAGTGATCATAAGGATTATTTAAATCCATCACTTGTTGGTGGAGTGCTTGTGGAGAAGGGTGATATTACCGAAGAAAGTGCAAGACAAATGATAGGCAAAGACTATGTCCATTTCAATCAAGAAGGTGGTCATGAAAATATGGCACTTCTTGAAGCAATCAAGGAAAAACATGGAGAACTAGTAATTTTTCAAAATAAAGAACGAGTGAAAATCATTGACGGCGACACAACATACTTGAACGTTCTGGCTGAAGGCATCATTCAATTATTATTACGTTTATCAGCGATGTACGGTGATTTTGAACTTGATATCCTGATTGCGACGAGAAAAAACATGGAAAAAGGATATGGAATCATCGAGGAACAAGAATACGAGGAACGTCTTCGAGAGCGAATTATTGTTGGCCTAGCTAGAAAAGTGTTAACTCGAAAGAACAAGTGGAAATATGATGTTCATTTTGGAGATGCCCGAAAAAGTTCACGCCTAATGTTAGCAGATGGTGTGTGTAATACATATTTAACTAGAACTTCTTCAAAATTTACTAGCGAGCAAAAAGACCGGATTGAAGAGCTGTACCAGAACCAGTTTATTTTTTCTTTCTTTGAAAATTCTCCAAGGCAAGATATTGAAAGGCGATTGGCAGAAGGGGATATTAGTGAAGTCATCTTTGAATGTTTTTTAGAGTCGAATAAAGAATTCAAAGAACCTTACCTGAGCATTGCATTAGAGCAACTACAGGAATTAGACGAGTATGGTCAACGAATTCAACTACGTAACATCTCATCTGAAATTGAAACATTTATTAAAATTGAACGAAATTATCACTTTATCAGACCAGTATTGATTGCGATGCAAGAGGAGCTCCTTCCTAAATTAAAGGAATTTGATATTGAAATGCCGGAGTTTCATTTGGATATCATCCTTTATTTATATTCGTTATACACTCGGGAAGGTAGTATGAAAGCAAATGAACAGGATCGTTTGTTTATGGAACAATTAGCATTGGTAAAAGATATCATGGTTAAATTTGAGTATTATAATTTATACAAGTTGCGACGTGCAATCCATCAAAAGAATCTCATGGATATCCATGGTTCGATTGCAGACTCGACTAAGGCTATTTCTATTTTGGAGGAAATGGTTCAATTGCTTGATTTGTTAGAGGATGAGGCATTGGATACAGACGAACCAGATATGTATGAGACTCTTGGGAAAGCTTATGGAACGAGAGGTCAGGGGTATGCAATGCTTATTCATCAAGATAAGCAAAATCTAGAAAAAGCGATTGATGATTATGACCAAGCATTGAAGCATTTTACAATTGATGTGGACGAAGAAAGGCAATATCTATATAAAGCACAGGCTTATTCTGAGGGAGAAGAATTTGAAAAGGCAATTTCTTGTTTATTTCAAGCAAGTGAAGTGGATCAAAATGCTGGATTGGAAGGTTTGTTAAGAACTTTTAAAGAAGAAGAAGTGCCTCGAGAAATCTATAAATATTTTACATACTATAAAATTATGGCTGCATCTAAGGTGAGTGGAAATGATGCGTTAGCTGACAAAATGTATGAAGCATTGAATCAAGAAAATATTAGTGTTGATGAGCTAGGGGCAAATTACCGCTCGATCCATCCGATGCAATTTATTTACTGGAATATGGCAATATATCTTTTTAAGAAGGGCAAAGATAAGTTAGCCAATACGTATTTAAATAATGGAATTGAACGATGTGATTCCCAGTATAGTGGTGTGACGATCAAAGTTATCCAACTAGGTATGTATGCAGAAAAATTGCGTATTACCATGGAAAAAGGAAATAATCAACAAATCGAGCATGTGAAAAATGAGTTACATGGGCGCTTCAATACCTTAAAGAAGGCACCAAATGCACGGTTTATTTTTGAGTATTTACAAGAAATAGATGAAACACAGCTAGATGATATAGAAAAAGTTGAACAGCTTATCCGATTGACTAGATGTATTAACTAAAAATTTTTTAAAAGGGGCTTGTTTAGAACAAGCTCCTTGGTAATGGACAATATTCTTTTACTGAAGCTCGACATTCTTAAAATTCACCTCGTCGATACCCCAATGTAATCACGCTGTTCACGAAATCCGACAGTATAGCGATGATTTGATAGCACTCCAGTTTTTTTTCCTTCTTGCTGATTAAAAATGAGATGGAAATAATATATTAGTATAAAACGTATGTGGAGATTACTCATTTACTATCTCTAGGCAGGAAGTATGAGCTACCACCCATTAGAAAACCACCTAAAACTGCAAGTAATGTACCGATTATCACCCAATGCGTTGTTAAAAATGTAGATACATAAATCCCTATCATAAATAACAATAAACCTGTAATAAATAAAATTTTTACTTTTTTCATTCTAAATCTCCCTCGTATGAATTAACACTATTTATTTTTAATTTCCTCCAATAAAGAAATGATCCTTTCGTTCTGCTCAATGATTGTTGTATTTTGCTGTCTTAATTTAGTAAAATCAAATGAGTATAATAATAAAAAGCCAAATAATAGAATAGATACGACTGCTCCCGCCATTGAATAACCTCCAAGATTTTAAATAGTTCTTATTGCTATGTGTCCCTTACTTGAACAAATGTCCTTTAACCATTCGAAATACTGTAATAACGCCTATAGTACAAAATATGAATATAAAAATATTAATAAATATATCAACTAGATTATTATTAGGTAAATAAGAAAATAGTAGAGTAGTAGGGATAAACAGAACTAAATCCCATAATGTTACTTTATTTAGAACATCAATAATTTGATTATTATCCTTACTCAATTCCCATCATTCCCTTGTAGTCCATATCATCGTAACCTTGGATTTGGTATACGGTGGAATATTTTAGAAATAACCTCATCTTTACGTGATTTTTTTCCCTTCTCATAAACATTATATATCATGATTTTAACATAAAGTTGAATTTTTTTTATATTCAATTATTACATAATGAAATTCCCTAAGTATTGTTGTATATATGCTGATATTTTAGGTGTTTTTAAATGCAACTTAATATGTTAATATATGTATGAATATTATGAAAAATATACACTGAACTAATGAAGAGTGATAATAAAAACGAAACCCTGTTTTAGAAATGATAGTGGGGAGAAGATTCAATGGAATTAGGTAGCCCAATTGCTAAGGGAAATACTGCAACAATTTATCGCCTTAATAATAAAATAGTGAAGGTTTTTAATGATTATTTTCCAGATACAGAATCTGTAAAAGAAGCAAAAAAGCAAATATTTGCCCATTCTTGTGGATTACCGGTTCCTAAGGTGTTAGAAGTGACGAAGATAAATGGTTCGCAAGCAATAGTGATGGAATATATAAGGGGAGAAACATTAGGAGATGTCATCCAAGAGAACAAGGAGCAACTTGGACATTACCTACGTATATCAGTCGATGTACAAATAAACATACACTCTATTAAACCACAACTAGAGAGAATAGAACCAATGCATACCAAATTATCCCGACAAATTGAAGCATCAAGCAAACTAAGTAAAATACAAAAGTTTAATCTGTTAAGAAGATTGGATTCCATTACTTATGAGAATAGGCTCTGTCATGGAGATTTTCATTTGTTTAATTTGATAAAGACCGATAACGAAGTGTTCGTAATCGATTGGGTTGACTCAAGTATTGGAGATGTTTGCGCAGATGTTTGTCGGACCTATCTTTTATATTCGCAACTTTCACAGGAAATAGCTGATTTGTATGTCCAACTTTATTGTGAAAAGAGTGGGATTGCGAAGTCTGAGGTATTTCAATGGGCTCCAATTATTGCTGGTGCACGATTATCTGAAAATGTCTCAACGGAGAATTCAGAGAGGCTAATGAAGTTTATTGATCAGTAACAGATTGTATTTTTGTAAAAAAATATAAGGGGGGATATTTTGATGCGCTTAAATAAAAAGCTGTTAGGATTTAGCGTGATACTGTGTATTCTTATCACTACTGTTGTCCCTAGTAGTTATAGTAGTGAGGGTATGGGTAAATATGTATTTGGATTCCCTTTTAACAATATAACTTTCTATCAAAAGGAACCAACCAGTATGTGGTTTGCAACTAATTTTTTCACTGGAAATAATGGCTTATCAATTAATCCTCTTAGTTTTTTATTAAATATATTCATTTTTTATTAGGTACTGAATTTCATCATATCTAAATTTAATATAAATAACTTCAAAAAGAATGATTAGTTTCAATAAACCAACGTCTTTGAGTAAAGGAGGGGGAAAATGAAAAAATACAGCTTTACTTTTACCGTCGTTTTCATCTTACTTATTGCTAGTGCGTGTGATGAAAAAAGTGCAAGTCCTAAAATAACAGAAGACGAAGCCGAAACAATTGTTTTAGAACATCTTACTGGTGACTTCAACAGAGATGAAAATGAAATAACAATACAATCAGTGAGCAACAGTAGTGGGAAGTATATCGTGGAATGGGAGGTAGATAAGGATTGTGAATACGGTACCGTTCAAGTAGATGATCAAAGTGGTGAGATTATAGAAGCCATGGAAACAAATTGCTAAGCTAATGGAAATTAACAAGAAGGAAAAAACAATTTTGAGGGAATTTGAGGGTGGGAAGAACAAAAAGGAACACAGTCCCAGAATGGCACCGTGTCCCTAAGTGTTCTATGCTTCTTCTTCAGGTGAATCTTCTTCTTTATTCTCTTCCTGATTTTCTTCTTGTGGCTTTTCGTCATTGGTGTTGGCATCCCAAACACCAAAAGCAAACAACGCTAGGATCGAAAGTATGATGACAACTTTCGCTGATACTCCCTTTATCCCTTTATTTAAGATTAACGATAAGATTGCTGTAAGCAAAGTGACTCCAAAGATTGCGTAGGCCAAGAAGAAATTGCTACTTTGAGTAATCCAAGGAATATTCATCCCTAAAATTCCAGTCGTTAAAGTTGCTGGTAAGAGGAAATAAGTAATTGTTTGGATAATACTATTCTGTTTCTCTTGGGAACGTTTTTCCTCATCTAGTAAACGTCTTCTCTCGAGTTCAGCTTGCTCTTTTTCTTTCTCATTTTGCTCATGAACGAGCGATTCTACGACTTGATGAAAGGCCTCAATCTTAGGTGAAAGTTCCTGCTTTAACTCTGGTATCCGGTTAACTTTAATCAGTTGTTCATATAAATCATTGTAGTGCGTATGATAAGAAACTTGCTCATAAAAACCATGAATCGTGAATTTTAGCATCTTTGCTTGGAATTCTCTTGTCCGTTTTAATTCTTCATTTCTTGCTTCCCAAGTCATTTCCTCTCCCAAATATACGGATGATTGGAATAACAACTCATTCGTGCTAATCGTAAAGTACAGCAAACTATATTTTTGGAGTAATGCAAGTACGTACATATAGTAATAATTCGTTTCCCGTCTATTTTTGTATGTATTCTTAAAGAATTTCATCGTCTGCTTGTCATCGACTGTATAGACTAGATTAGATACACCCTCAGCGGATAAGCTCCACATAACATTATCAAATGGGCGAACTACATCATCAAGTGTCGTCTTTTTATGATACGTCTCCTTGTACCCATGACTAACTCTGTACGTTTTATTGGCAACCAATAATTCAAATAAGTCATGTTCTTCTGAAGTTATGTTCGTTGGATGTTGAACATAGGCAGATGTGAATAACAGGGAATGGTATCCGATATCCTTTTGATTTGAAAAACTCCCTGTCTCCCCGAGTTCACGTAACAAACCAGCAGTTAAATCTGTCCATTTGATTGGTATAGATATCAATTTTGGATCGGCTGGCTTTTTCTCTTCAAAATCGAGCTTATTTTTTTTTACTTCGTTTTTACGTTGTTGGTAGTCCTTCATCCGAGCAATTGCTTCAGGGTCCCGTATGTATTTATTAAGATAGCCTTCTTCTGCAACCTGTAATTTACGTAAGTAGTACATAGCCCAATCATAATTTTCAATCGTCAAGTTATAATGGTGTTTTTCACCATTAATCACATCATAAAGCCCAACAACTTTAAGGTCATATACGATAAAGCCAACTTGTGTCTCACTAATAATGAGTTGGACATTATTAATGGAAAAACGAATAAAACGTTGGTGTAGAATCTCTTTTGTTTTTTTATCCTTCTTTTCCTCGACTAAATATTCATAATGAGTCCCTTTTTCTGGGAAAATAAACTCTTTTTGCTGATAGGTGTCATCGTATGTTATTTTTTTTCGTTGATTCCAATCAATTTCAAATGCCTTGGCAATTTGGTTCTGGAAAGAGTCATCATCTTCTTCTAAAAACATTAAATTGTCTATGTGTTCATAAAACATTTGCTTTGAAAAGCTGTACGTAGAATACCCTGGTACGCTTTTTCGATTGAAATTATTCTGTTTAAAATAAAAAGGTTCAATACGATATACAATCGAAGAATCCTTTAATATAGATGAAGATTGCATTGGTTCCTCCTGATATTGCTGTTATATTTTTATAATATCAAATTATAGGGAGGAGGAATATACTTTTTGAATATCATGTATTATTTTGCAAAAAATTGATAGTATAAAAAAATAATACTATGTACGGACAGGGGATACCTGTCCTAATTGGCTATTTTTAGTTTACAGCTTCTTTTGTGTACACGTTTTGTGCATTCCAAATTAAATATTGGGTGACACCTTGTTCTTCCAGTGCTTTCATTTGATTTTTGACATCAGTTACGGAATAAGCACGTTTATAATCAAAGTCTTGGATCCAAGGCCGTATGATTGCTGGATCCTCGCCATTTTGTTTTAGTTTTTCATTTTTCGTAACAGCATCTTGCATCGCATTTTTCATCAGTTCATATGGTTCTGCATCTGGGTTTCCAATTCCATAAGTGTTTGGAGCATAATGGGATGGATAGGTCATTGGTGAGATATAATCCAGGTAAGGTGATAGGCTTTCCCAATTTTGACCAATCCCCATGTCATCATTGGAACTAGTTACTAATCCGAATACATCTGCCGACACATATACAGGCTTATCCTTTAATTGTTCACTTGAGAATTTCAGGAAATTTTGAATGACAACTTGTTTATCAATATTTTCTGGATTGTCATACGTGACCTCAAGATTCACTTTCTTAGCATTCTCTGGGAAACGAATATAATCATATTGGATTTCATCGATACCACTATCTGCAATTTCTTTGGAGATATTGGTTATATAACCCCAAGCATCTTGTTTGTAAGGGTCAATCCAAGGAGTACCAGCACCATTTTTCCAAATAGATCCATCATTTCTTTTGATCGCATATTCTGGTCGTTTCTCAATCAAATAAGGGTCTTTAAAAACAACGATCCGACCAATTGTATAAATTCCTTCATCTTTTAGTCGTTTAATAAATGCCTTCAAATCTTTAATGGGAGGGTTACTGTCTGAGCCTAATTCATTAACCATGTCGATGTTTGAGTCATACGTCAGTTTTCCATAATCATCCTTAATGTCCATGACGACTGCATTCAGTTTTGTGGCTTTGACATAATCAATAAATTGATCAATCTTATCTTCTCGAAGTGACACAGGATTGAGGTAAATCCCTTTCACATCTACTTTTTCAGGCTTTTCAATGGACGAATCATTATTTGAATCATCCTGTTCGGGTGCTTCAAGTTCTGTAGGAAAGAGAATTGGGTCTTTGTTCCTGATGGAAAGTTGTCTATATTGATCACCTGTGTGGCTGTCATCTTGTGCAACCTCACCAGGTGTTATTTGTCTCTCAGGGGATGTGTTATCTGCAGCACATCCAATCATTAATATAACAAGCGAAATAAATAGGAAATACAATGTCTTTTTCAGTTTTCATCCCTCCTTTTGCTTTTAATTTTTGATTAGAATGGGCATTATATTCGAGTCATTAATTAGCAACAGTGGAAGTGAATATATCTACATGGAAAGTCAAAAAAAAGGGCATTATAGAGGTAGTAAAAATATAAGAGATATAGTATTAAGAAAGTATTTCGAAATTAGTATCTTCTGAGTGCCTGCACATTTGTTATTTTCATGATTTACACCATTATTCATTTTTCAGAAAATCAACGTTTATTAGGTGAAATTTGGCGTTGAAAACGTTATAATGATACTTAAGAACTAGTTACTATACACAGGTGAACTAATTTTTAAGGGAAAGTCTGAGATGAGTTAAAATGATAATGAATGATGTGTTATTGAATAATGTTTTATTAAATGGCATCAAAGATATGATTTATGTGATGGAAGTTCGAAACGGACAGTACATCTATAGCTTTATTAATCAGGCAGTCCGTGAGTTTGCTGGTTTTTCTGATGATATTTTAGGGAAAACGATTCAGGAAGTAGTATCTGAAGAAAAATGGCTTTTTTTGCTAGAAAAGTATGATACCGTTTTATTGCAAAAAGATTCACTTGTTTTTGAGGATTATTACCCGTCCCCTATGGGAGAAACACGTTATGCTGAGAATACATTAACCCCTATTTTTAATGAGGATCAAGAATGTACGCATATCGTTGCAGTAACAAAGGATATCACTAAGCGTAAAATTGCTGAGAGAAAAGCTGAGAAATCGAAGGAAATGCTTATTGAAGGTAAACAAAGGTATCAATCGTTATTTGATTATAATTTGGATGCCGTTTTAACTCTAGATGAAAATGGCTATGCTATTACAGGAAATCGTTCATTAGAAGTAATGACTGGCTATACATCTCAAGAAGTAGCTGGCAAGCGATACAATGCTTTAGTGGTTGAAGAAGATAAGGATAAATGCCAAAAATACTTTAGGCTCGCCTTAGATGGAATTTTAGAAGAGTTTCGTATTCGTATTAGAAATAAGGATAACCAAATTGTAGAGTTAATCGTGAAATTGACACCAATCGTTGTTAATAATGAGATTGTTGGAATATATGTCATATGTAAGGATATAACTGCACTCATTAATATGCGAAATCGCTTTAATGAAAGTGAAAATATGTTCCAGATCATTACGGAGCACTCTCGTGATTTAATTACCGTATTAAATCATGACGGGGAGATTATTTATGTTTCACCATCCTACAAGGATATTTTAGGTTATGATGAAATAAGTTATGTTGGAGAAAAGTTCTATTATAATCTCCATCCCGATGATATTGGACAAGTTAAGAAAACATTTGAACTATCGAAGAATTCTAAAGAAGCTTGGGTCGAACAATTTAGGCAACGACATAAAACAGACGGTTGGATTTGGTCCGAGTTACATGGCTCTCCTATTTACGATAACCGGAATCAATTTAAATACATGGTTGTTGTATCAAGGGATATATCGTTAAGGAAAGACTATGAAACGGAGTTAGAGTATTTTGCTAACCATGATGTATTAACGGGCCTTCCTAATCGTCGATATTTTATTGATCGATTTGAACAGGAATTATTATCTACAAAAGGTAAAACGAATCTAGCACTCATCATTTTAGACTTAGATGACTTTAAACCTGTAAATGATTCATATGGACATGAAATGGGTGATCATGTCATCATTGAATTTGGGAAGCGGATTAAAGAAGTGGTACGAAAAAGTGACGTTGTAGCTCGTTTGGGAGGCGATGAATTTGTCGTGTTGCTTCCAGATATTTCAAGTAAGGATCAAGTGGTCGATATTGCTAGCCGGATTGTTTCAAATGTGGAAAAACCTTGGAATATTCAGGGAACAGAAATTCATTTAACTGCTAGTGTCGGTGTTGCATACTCGTCACAAAAACTTGAATCCGTACATAGCTTTTTGCGAACTGCTGATGGTGCACTATATGAAGTTAAGAACAATGGTGGAAATAATTACAAACTGATAAGCATATAAAATAATCCGAACTGTACAAAAATGACAGTTCGGATCTTTTATTTTCTCAACCTAGTTTCAAAATATCGTCTACATCCATTATTATTTCACTGCTAGATCGTTCATCAACATTGTGTTCTTCAACAATACTTTGCATATAGAACCAAGTGAAAATAACAGCAATAACTGTGATTGCGACAATGATTAGTATCGTTATTTTACCTTTCATCAAAATCCCCCCTAAAGTGCTAAATTAACATCATAATTCGATTGATCCACATCAAGTGCTTCACCAAGGACAAGTTTTGCTAATTGCATCCCAACAAATGGACCAGTTGTAAGACCAGAAGCTCCTAACCCATTAGCGAGTATCAATCCCTCATATCCTGGCATTTCACCGAAAACAGGTAAAAACCCTGGAGTGAATGGTCGAAAACCTACTTTTATATCCTTGACAGTGCTGTTTTCTAAACCAGGTGCAAATTTAAAGGCCTTCGTTAATAGCTCATGAACGCCACCAGCTGTTACACGTTGATCGAAACCGACATCATCTTCATGTGTTGCTCCAATAACGATATGGTCGTCAAACGGAACGATAGATTGATCGGATGGTGGTAAAAGCAACGGCCATGTTGATGTGTCTGTATCAGGCAATTGTAAATGCATCAGTTGTCCTTTTTGTGAAGAACCTTTAAATTCAATTCCTATAGGTTCTAATAGATCATTCATCCATGCGCCAGATGCTGCAATGACATAATCAGCCTCGTACGTTTCATCGTTCACCTGAACCCCTGTAATTGCCTTTCCATTTTGAATTAGACTAGCACTGCCCTGAATGACTGTTGCACCATGCTTTTTAGCAGCATTCATTAGTGCTTTCCGAAGAAGTCGTCCATTCACACGGCCAGCGCCACTAATGTGGACAGCCCCATAGTTCTCTTCTAGTGGTGGAAATAATTCACGCGTCTGTTCAGGTGTTAGCAAGGAAACCTCACCAATTTCTAGTGCCTCTTCCCGTCGTTCGATCGCACGCTTTTCCATTGCTTGCAATTTTTCAAGATTATCCCGAATACTGATGGCACCAACTTGAGCGTAGCCTGTTTCTGTCTCTCCGTCTGCCGCTAACTCTTTAACCAGGCTTCGATAAACTCTAGCACCACCCTTTGCGAGTTCATACCATGCTTTATTTCTACGTTGGGATAACCAAGGACAAATAATTCCAGCAGCAGCATCTGTTGCTTGTCCTGGATCATTCCTATCGATGAGTACTGTATCTATTCCTTTTTTTGCTAGATAGTAGGCAGTTGAAGCTCCTAGTACACCAGCACCAATAATAATTGCTTTTTTCATGTTGAAAACCCTTCTTTTTAAGTAATAGAGTCTATTGTCTACCTTTACTATAATGAAAATGGAAGTAGATTGTAAAATAGTTTGTGTAATTTTTTTCAATCAATTGTAAAATGCTATTCATGAACTAGAGAAGTATGGTAATCTTGTAACTGTATAAATAAGGATAATGAATTACATATAAAAGGAGACGGTGTAAATGAGTAAACAGTTAGTATTTGGACATAAAAATCCAGACACAGACACAATTTGTTCTGCATTAGTTTATGCTGATTTGAAAAAGCAATTAGGAGCAAATGCTGAACCTGCTAGACTTGGTGAAGTGAATAAGGAAACACAATTTGCATTGGATTATTTTAAAGTAGATGCTCCACAGCTAATCGAAAAAGTAGGCGAAGACGTAGATTCTGTAATTTTAGTTGACCACAACGAATTTCAACAAAGTGTTGACAATATTAAAGATGTTCGCGTTGCTGAAGTAGTTGACCATCACCGTGTGTCAAACTTTGAAACGAAAGAACCATTATATTTCCGTGCCGAGCCAGTAGGTTGCACAGCAACAATTTTAAATAAAATGTACAAAGAAAATGGGGTAGAGTTATCAAAAGAGAATGCTGGACTATTACTATCAGCAATCATCTCTGACTCATTATTATTGAAATCACCAACATGTACACAAGAAGATGTAGATGCAGCACATGAACTAGCAGAAATTGCTGGAGTTGATTTAGAGAAGTATGGCTTAGATATGCTACAAGCGGGGGCAGATCTAAGTGACAAATCAGCTAGAGAACTAATCACAATGGATGCAAAAGAATTCTCCATGGGTGATGCAAAAGTAGAAATCGCTCAAGTAAACACAGTTGACGCTTCTAAGGTGTACGAACTACAAGCTGACATTGAAGCAGAAATTGATAAAAATATTAGTGACAAAGGATTAGATCTATTCTTATTTGTCGTTACTGATATTCTTAATAATGACTCTGAAGTTTTAGCTCGTGGCGAAGGAAAAGCGAAAGTAGAAGAAGCATTCAGTGCAACACTTGATGCTAATAATCGTGCCTTATTAAAAGGTGTCGTATCCCGTAAAAAACAAATCGTTACCGCTTTAACAGACGCATATACAAAATAACTGACATCATAGTGAGACCTCCTAGTGGAACAGGGGGTCTTTTTGTTTAGGGGAGAGGTCTGGGGAGGCGATAGATGGCGATGGGAGGCGAATTCCCGAAGTTTTTGTGAATTTGCTTGAAGTTTTTTGAAAATCCCCGAAGTTTCTCTAAAAGTTTCCGAAGTTTTACCAGATCTCCCCGAACATTTACCAATTGTTCCCGAACCCCAGTGACCAATAAAACTAATTGCATGAAATAGGAGGGATACACATGCTAGAGGGATTAAATCACTGGTTTAATGCGAGGGGAATTGATTACAAAGTAGACAAATTGCCATTTTAATCAAAAATAGAACAGAGGAATGGGGTGGAATTTATTTTTGAATTCGTACAAAACAATGTTGAAATAATTATCATTATCTATGGGCTCCTTTTATTGGAAATCAATATAAGTTATTTACGGGAACACAAGAAAACAATGAAGGGGTTAGAAGAAATTTCGTCTGAAGACGAGATTTACATCAATCCAGCTAGCCTAACTATGCTTATTCTCAGCTTCGGTTTCAACGTATTCCGCCGTTGGTATTTCTATTTTATAGCAGTAACTTATACCGAAAATACGATAGTACTTTTTATTTCAGTAGTCCTCTTTATAGCGACTTTGTATGATACATTATTTAATTACAGTATAGAAAAAGTGAGAAAATCGAAAATAGGTTTATATGCAGCAATTATTGATACCATTTATATTGCTTGTTTTATTATTTATTTAATTATTCAGTTTTAGAACGAAGGAATAGTGAATTCCCGAAGTTTTTGTGTTCTTCCTCGAAGTTTTGTGAAAGTTCCCGATGATTCTAGAAATGTTACCGAAGTTTAACTCAAACTTCCCGAACATCTAGCAATTGTTCCCGAACCACTTTGCTTGAATACCTAGGCAAATAACGAAAAAGGCATCAGTTTTCAATACAACTGATGCCCTGAAATTTAAAAATGAAATTCTTTCGATGCCATCATAAATTGCTCTAATTTTTCATGATTGATGTCATATCCGATCCCTGGTCCATCAGGCACGTGAATGACTCCATTGTCCACAATTACTTCTGGCTTAATAATATCTTCTTTCCAATAATGGGAGGACCCTGCTGTGTCGCCGGGGAGGTTAAAACCAGCCAAACTAGAAAGCGCAATATTATGTGCTCGTCCAACACCAGCTTCAAGCATTCCACCACACCAAATGTCTACATTATTTTCCACACAGAGATCATGGATTCGCTTAGCTTCAGTTAATCCACCAACTCGTCCAGTCTTTATGTTGATGACTTTGCAACTGCCTAATTCAATGGCCCATCTTGCATCATCATAACTAGTAATACTCTCATCTAGACAAATTGGAGTGTTTATTGCCTTTTGGAGCTTCGCATGATCTACGATGTCGTCAGACCCCAGTGGCTGTTCAATCATCATGAGGTCAAATGCATCCAATTGTTTTAACAAATCGATATCTTTTAGTGTATATGCAGAGTTTGCATCAGCCATAATTGGTAAATTAGGATAGTGACTACGAACTTCACGAATCAAATCTATATCCTGCCCCGGTTTAATCTTTAGCTTCACACGTTTATATCCAGCTTGAACGTAGTGGTTGATTTTCTTAAGAAGTTCTTCTGTTGTAGGCTGAATACCAAGGCTAATTCCAACGTCAATTTCTGATTTTGTACCTCCAATAGCTTGCGAAAGGGAGATGTTTTCTCTCTTGGCATATAAGTCCCAAATTGCCCCTTCTATTGCTGCTTTTGCCATATTATTTTGCTTAATGGACGAGAACAGTTGGTGGATTTCCTTAGGATGATTCCACGAATTTTGTTGCAAAATAGGGATAAGAAAATCTTCCATAATATGCTCGGTCGTCATTACAGTTTCTTCTGTATACCATGGTGTCGAAAAAGCAACAGACTCGCCATACCCATGATTTGCTTTATCATCAACTGCTTCAATAATAAAAAATTCTTTATCTTGCACAGTGCCAAAGCTTGTTGTAAAAGGATGATTTAATCGCATTTTTAATTTATGTAAATGAATTGTTTTAACGTTAATACTCAAGTGAAATTCCTCCAATCCTCCTTATGATATCACAAGGGTTCAATCATGAGCATGCATAAATAAGTAGCTCTATCACAAAAATAGGGTATATGGAAGGAGGGAGACGTGCGATGAGTAACCCAAAAGGACCGAAGCAGCAAAAGAATCCAAAATTGCCAAAAAGCCCAACACAAGGATATGGTGAACCATTAAGCGGGTCAAAGGATGTAAAAAACAGAAATCATTCTAGACAAAACAAAAATCCACACCACGGATTGTAGATAGAACAGAGAAGGCATAAGTCTGAAGCGCTTATGCCTTTATACGTATTGAAATATTAGATTATTATGATAAAATGCGAATAAGCTGCCATATTTAAAAGGAGGGGTCAAA
This sequence comes from Ornithinibacillus halophilus, assembly GCF_900129485.1. Classification (GTDB taxonomy): domain Bacteria; phylum Bacillota; class Bacilli; order Bacillales; family Amphibacillaceae; genus Ornithinibacillus; species Ornithinibacillus halophilus. The sequence continues at coordinate 12,586 of NZ_FQVW01000034.1, read as the reverse complement.
TGGATAATGCTTCATGGATCATTAGCTTAATTTTTTTCATTATTATTTTAGTAGGGATGATGGAATTATTTTCAATGAGTAAACGCCAAAAACAATTAGAAGAAAAATTAGATGAAATCCACCAGAATTTAAGGGAACTTAAAAATACTGCTGATTAGTCATAATGTATGCTACTGTTCTATCAAATTGTATATTTAAAAAGCAGTTCACCATTTGGGTCTTTTTCATTCATATATTCAAATCCGATACTCTCATACAAACGATGAGCAATTATATTATCCTCAACAATACTTAAATAAATAATATTAACACCATACTCTTGTGAAACAATATTAATCAGTTTTTTCATGGCAATCTTTCCTAATCCTAAACCTTGATATTTTTCATCAATCATTATTCTGTCGATCCAAGTATCTTTGTTAGGTCCAAAAGATCCATACATAGCAAAGCCTACAATTCGTTCATCATGATAAATAGCGACCGGGTGCCACTCCTTGTATATTTCCGCTTCTTTAAGACATTCATCCACCGTTTCAATAAATTTTTCTTGTCCTGGCTTCAGGCGTATATTTCGAACTATATTCTCATTTGTATCATCAATATCTTTAAAATACACAGTACTCAAAAGTCTACACCTCACGATTTATGTTTATATAACGGAACGAGGATTCATCGGCTCCCCTGTGTGGTTCCTGATTCCGTTAAATCACTAGAAACACCTAATATTGAAGGATTCACGGTTCCTCATTCCGTTATAGGCTGAAATCCCGTAGTTCTTTGCTGAAAAAATCAGAATAACGGAACCAGGATTACACTACACCGAAAATCAGCCCATTTTTGGGGGAATAACAGAACGAGGATTCATCGTCTCCCCTGTGTGGTTCCTGATTCCGTTAAATCACTAGAAACCCCTATTATTGAAGGGTTCACGGTTCCTCATTCCTTTATAGGCTGAAATCCCTTAGTTCTTTGCTAAAAAAATCAAAATAACGGAACCACGATTACACAACACCGAAAATCAGCCTATTTTTGAGACAATAACGGAACGAGGATTCATCGTCTCCCCGAACTGGTTTCTGGTTCCGTAAAATCCCTTCAAAAACGAAAAAAGGACACAGAAACTACCTTCCATGTCCCAAAATATTTAATGTAAAACTGGCTTTTTTTTATCATGTAACCCTAGTGTCTCAGCTGCTGTTTGATGAACTTTATCCAGTAAAGCTGGATTTTCCATCAATGATTTGCCATAAGAAGGAATCATTTCCTTGATCTTAGGTTCCCATTCTTTGACGTGTTCTGGGAAGCATCGATTAATAACATCAAGCATGACGTTTACGGCAGTTGATGCACCTGGAGATGCTCCAAGTAATGCAGCAATTGAACCATCTTCGGCACTGATTACTTCTGTACCAAATTGAAGGGTTCCTTTGCCACCGCGTTCAGTTTCTTTGATTACTTGAACACGTTGGCCGGCCACGACAATATCCCAGTCTTTGCTTTTCGCATTAGGAATAAATTCACGTAATTCATCCATACGACTTTCTTTTGATAGAAGAACTTGCTGGATTAAATATTTTGTTAGTGCAAAGTTCTTAGCTCCTGCTGCCAACATGTTAAAGATATTATGTGGTTTTAAGGATGCAAATAAATCAAGGTTAGAACCGTATTTTAAGAATTTAGGTGTGAATCCTGCGAACGGTCCAAATAGCAAGGATCGTTTATTGTCAATATATCTAGTATCTAAATGTGGTACTGACATTGGTGGAGCGCCGACCTTTGCCTTACCGTACACTTTTGCTTGATGTTGTTGGACGACTTCAGGATTATTACATACCAAAAATAATCCGCTTACAGGGAAGCCACCAACGCCTTTTCCTTCAGGGATCCCAGAATCTTGAAGAAGTTCTAAGCTTCCTCCACCAGCACCAATGAAGACAAATTTTGCTTTATGAGATTCAACTTTATAATCTTCATTATTATGGATTTTCAATTCCCATAACCCGTCTTTGTTACGTTTAATACTCTCAACACTATGGTTATAATTAAGCTCCACATCTTGATTATGAAGATGGCTCATTAACGTACGAGTTAATGCCCCAAAGTTAACGTCTGTACCTGAATCGATTTTTGTTGCAGCAATTGGCTCATTTGATGAACGGCCTTCCATAATAAGCGGAATCCATTCTTTTAGTTTTTCTGGGTCTTCAGAAAACTCCATCCCCTCGAATAAAGGATTCGATGATAACGCTTTAAATCTTTTCTTTAGAAAATCTATATTATCTTTACCTTGTACCATACTCATATGAGGTAATGGCATGATAAAATCTTGTGGATTTTGAATCAAGTTATTTTTTACAAGATAAGACCAAAATTGAGTTGACACTTGAAATTGTTCATTAATTTTTATTGCTTTACTAATATCTAATGTTCCGTCGGGTTTTTCGACTGTGTAGTTCAACTCACACAACGCCGCATGCCCCGTACCAGCATTATTCCATTCGTTTGAGCTTTCCACCCCTGGTTTATCTAGCTTTTCAAAAACTTTTATCTCCCACTCCGGCTTTAATTCCTTCAAGAGTGTCCCTAATGTTGCACTCATGATTCCGGCGCCAATTAAAATGACGTCTGTTTTAGTTTCTCTGTTGCTCATTTTAACCAACCTTTTCCCCTAAGATTTGCAGAAAAGTAAAGGTCCTTTATTTGCCCAACCTATAACTACTTTTCTGTCTAACTATAACTATATCATATTGTATAAAAATTGTTTCAAATATCTACTATTATATGATAATTATAAGTTATTGAAAAGGTAAACATAGGTAAAAGTTCCTTAAGTAGGTTGTAGATGATTAATTCAGAAATTTTTGATTAAATACTTCCTTAATTATGGTATGCTATTGTCATAGGAAAAGTAGCCTGAAGGAGGATCTTATGGATAGTAAAATATTTAAGGGGAAATTAAGTTACGATGACTATATGAATATCTTTTTTGTCACTATTATTTTCAGTACGTTTGGCATTTTTATTGCAGTCTTTACCGAGAATCTAGGATTATTCCTAAACATCCTAATTGCTGGTGTTTTAATCGATGGGTTAAAATTTGCAGCGAAGGTATTTGTATCTATTCAATCTCCAGATAACATCGAGGATACAGAAAAGTAATTGAAAAGCACAGAATAATAGTTTATTATCTTTATATACATAGAATTACTAGGTAATTAAGTAGGAGTGATGTAATGAAAAAAACAATTCTCATAACAACGCTTTGTGCCGTAGTTATCATTATTACAGGAAGCTTTATAGCAGTAAATAGTAAGCACAATGAAATTAAGGAAAACGTAAAAAAATCCAATCCTGAAGTATCGGCAATTGAATCGATCCGTGGAGTTGGAGGTTGGATGGAACCGACTTCAGAATACACGCTCGTAGTAATTATGGGTGGCCAAACATATCGTGTCTGGACTAGAGGAGATGGTGAACTATTGGATAAGGTGGTAATCGAATAAAAAGAGCGTTACTTGTTTCAGTCCTGTCATCACGAAGCACGGAAGAACAGGTATACTGTGAAGAAGCTTGCTAAAGTTAGTTTGAAAGGAGAGAGCTGGATGGAGGGGCTTCAAAGAATGCTAGACAGCATTGATCATATCGAAAATAATTTAGACCGCGATTTGTCAATTGCAGAAATAGCTGATATTGCCTACATGTCTAAATTCCATTTTCAACGGTTATTCAATATGTTAACAGGTTACACGGTAAGTGAATACATTCGGAATCGTCGTATTACAGTAGCGGCCCAAGAGTTAGTCAACTCCAACGCCAAAGTAATCGATGTTGCTTTAAAGTATGGATATGAAAGCCCTGAATCTTTTGCGAAGGCTTTCCGAAAAATTCACGGTGTTAGTCCATCGACAGCTAAGAAAAATAGTAAGAGCTTGAAGGCGTATCCTAGACTCTCTTTTCAAATTCAAATAAAGGGTGACGTAGAAATGGATTACAAAATTATGAAAAAAGAGGGCTTTACAGTTGTAGGAAAAAGTATTCGCACATCAATCATTGATGGTGAAAATAAACGCGAGATACCAGCTTTCTGGAAAGAAGCAAATAGTAATGGGTTCGTGGAAGAATTATCGAAGAATTGTGGACCTCGTGGAATACTAGGAATTTGTCCAGATTTTTATCCACAGCAAGAAAATATTACGTACTTAATTGCAGCTGAAAAAAGAATGGATCAAGTACCTCCTGGTTGGGTAGAACGAGTGATTCGGGCAGCTAACTGGGCTGTGTTCCCAGTAAAAGGTGCCATGCCTGATGCAATGCACAAAGTGTGGGATCGGATCTTTTCCGAATGGTTTCCATCAACTGGGTATGAACATGATGGAGGTCCTGAGCTTGAAGTTTATAAAAGTAAAGCAGATCCGTATCAAGAGGACTATTATAGTGAAATATGGATTCCAATTAAAAAATAATCAAAAGGTGTAAGAGCCCACAGGTTCTTGCACTTTTTTGTTTCAGAATATTTAATAAAAATAACCAGAACATTGGCATTTTATGATAATATGTAACCAAAGCACAGGTGAAATTGCAATTAATAGCTGGTTACCTAAGGGGATGCAATTTTAACTAGAAAGGAGTTTGAATGTAATGATTGGACCCGTAGTAGCAATGGCTTTTTTCGTTGGGATAGCATATTGTTTGCTATTGCAAGTACAATTTACAATGACAATCGTACAAAAAGACCGAACATATTCCAGGAGCTCATTTATCGGCAACATTGTTTGTGGACTATCTCTTGCTATCTTTCTGGTTTCCTATATGATAAATGGATTGATGTACTGGGGAATTTTAAAAGAGGGAATTCTTAACAGTCAAAACACTGCTATATGTTGTGTAATCTTCATCCTATTAGCTATGCTGTCAAAATTATTAACATATGATAAAAAAGTGCTGACATAGCTAGAGGTGCGATGTATAAAAAAGCTGTATGAACCAAAAGAAGGAGACAACAAAGTTGATCAGTTTGAAAGAAAAACCAACCATTCTAGGACAGAAAATTATATTAAGACCATTTGATGTAGAGAAAGATTTTCCTTATATTGAGGAATGTATGCAGGACCCAGTTGTCATTAAATATACGGGAAGCTCTGATGATTATAATCGGGAAGAAGTTTATGAGTGGTACCGAACGAGAAAGGATCAGGCTGACCGATTAGATCTTGCAATCGTTGATCAATCGACCAAAATCATGGTCGGAGAAGTAGTCGTGAATCTTTTTGATGAAACAAGAAACAGTATGAATTTCAGAATACTAATCGGGCCTAGAGGAAGGGACAAAGGATTAGGAACAGAAGCAACTCAACTAATTGTAGATTATATTTTCAAAGAAACTAGTTTAAAAGAGTTAACGTTAAGTGTGTTTGCTTTTAACCCACGAGCAAAGAGAGTATATGAAAAAATTGGCTTTGTCATTGAAAGCATTGATGAAAATGAACTTGAATATGATGGAAAGTGGATCGATTCTATTAACATGTCTTTGACTAGAGAAGATTGGGAGAAACGACGAAACTATTAAAAAGGAAGTGGAGTGGTGACAGAAAAACAAAGAAAAACTACGGCTATTATTACTTTCATTCTTATATTCTTGATTCTTTTTTTGACCGGCTTCATTTTAAACAAGGAATGGGATATGATTCGGATGAAAAAAGGAGATGACGCTCCTATCATCTGGGAGGATACATATCCAACGGACAATGTATTATTATTAGAGATGGAAGATAAGCATTTTGAGAGAATTGATGTAAGAATGACAGATATTTATTATCTTCCTAATAAAGAGAGGCTTCATTTTGGAATATGGTATGATTTGTCCGATTATATCTCAGAAGAATATGCCCACTCCGTATTTACTGTGAAATTAGAGGACGAGGATGGCAATGTGTACGATGAAAATCGGTATAGCAAAAAAAGACATGGAATCTTTGGGAAGTTTCAATACCGACAAATTAGTGGAGTATCACTTGATGGTGTGAAAGAACTCTATATGAGTATTTATCCAGTTGAATATGTCCGAGGACAGGCACTTGAAATGGAACCTGAGACTAAATTAATTTTTACAGAAGCTTTGGCTCCTTTACCAGAATACGATCATCACTTATATAATAATGATTAAGCATACATGTTCTTACCAAGTCAGGCAAAAATAACTGGAACACGAACTTGGAGGGATATGTATGGCAAAAGATGAAAAGCTAAATGAAGAAGCAGCATTGAACAATAATCTAGGGTCTTCCACTTTGCGAAGGAATCGTGATATCCAAAAACAGCATCAAAGACCACAAGTAAAAAAGAATTCATCAAGTAAATGAAAACCATTGGGTTGGCTGCAGATGCCAGCCCTTTTCATTTTTAAGCAGATACCACTCCATAAAATGAAACAATACTCAAAATGAAAACGTCTTATCAAAAAATGGGGGGATTCTTGTGAAGAAATATCTATTCTTGTTTGTACCTTTAATTGTACTTATCGGCTGTGCTCAAAAATATATTGACTTGGATTTTGACAGCGGAGATATTCTTCGAGTGGAAGCTAGGGTTGAGGATAGTTTTGAGTATAAATTAGTAAAGGAGATTCAAGACGAAGAGGTCGTTCAATCAGTCATTGATATTTTTAATAGTGAGAGATGGACAACAAATATTGATATTGATATGGCGGATGAACCTGATTTTCTCTTAAACGGGTACCTAATTTGGATTTCTCCCAAGGGTAATCATTTAACCATACTCAAAAATGGTGTAGGCTATGTTCGCCTTTCAGAAGAATACTCTAGTTCGCTACATGAGATTTTAGTAGGCAAGGAGCTATAATTTCTGAGATAAAAAGAAATCATGGTATGATATATCAATCAATAGGCAAATTAACTCCCTCGGAAAATTATTAAAAAGGAAAAATCCAAATGATCATTACAACTGCAGGACGAGCGACAATTGAATTAATTACGAAAGCCAAACAATTAGCCTCAACTTATAAAGTTCCATATTGTGAAAGAAACTGTGTATCCATTGATACGATGAAACAAATGCACCGTGATGATGTACTTGTCGTTGGGAAAGAACGAATATATATTTCCCCACAACATAATGATGAAAAGGTATTTTTTCATCCGAATTTAGCAATGGTACGGGCAAAACGGTTATTAAAAGGTGAGGAAGAACCACTAATTACAACGGCGAAGCTAAAAGAGGGTATGTCTTTTCTTGACTGTACATTAGGATTAGCTTCTGACAGTATAATTGCTAGCCTAGTCGTTGGGCCAACGGGAACAGTGACGGGGCTAGAAGGAAATGACCAACTTTATTTATTGGTTAACGAAGGATTATCCACCTTTTCAAGTGGGATTAAGCAGTTTGATGAGGCAATGCGAAAAATTAATGTTATTTATAATGATCATTTCTCTTTTCTACAAAAAATGGAATCCAATTCTGTTGATGTTGTGTATTTTGACCCAATGTTTCATACAGCTATTGATACATCACATGGGATTAACTCCATTCGAACTCAAGCACTAACCACAGAGATAAACACAGAAACCATTAAAGAGGCCAAACGCGTTGCAAGGGAGCGTGTAGTTTTAAAGGATCACTGGAAAAGTGCTCGTTTTTCTCAACTAGGATTTACTCAACACAAACGCAAGACAGCATTGTTTCATTATGGAACGATTGAGCTCTAATAGAGGCTGGGACAAAAGTATTTTAATAAAGCATAAACCCGAACAATGTTATGTTTGGTGAAAATCATCGCTGCGGAAATATACTTCGCTTTCCGTGGGCGGCTGGTGAGCCTCCTCGTGCTATCGCACTGTGGGGTCTCACCGATGCCTTTGCTCCCACAGGACAAGTAATGCTACGGCAGCATTATCATCGCACGAAGGAAATTGTATTTTATTTCCGAGGAGTCTACGTATATTCCCTCCGCTTAGCTAGCAAATTGTTCGTCTTTGGCAATGACTTTTTAGTTATGTCCCAGCCCCTTCATACTATTTCTCTTTCCAAAATTGAATTATTCCGCGTAAACCGATAATTAGTAAAACGGCAATGGATATACTGTAAACAATTGTCTTCGTCGTGTAACTTATATCCATGCTACTTACGATTGCAGACGCTAAAACACATGTAAGTACAATTATTAATTGTATTCTATTCTGCATACTAAATTGTTCCCCTATCATTTATCGTCTATTATAAGATACATAGGTTGTAGTTAGAATATCATGTAAGGCGCGGTTATCGTCCCGAACGATTATTAAAATAATACTGATGACCGTTAATAGCCACCCAACTAAGTAGAGCGCCCCATGGAATAACCCTCGAATAAGCAGTTGACTTAAAGTGAGTTTTTCCCCGGTTACATTCACAATTTTTAATCCCATGATCCGTTTTCCGACGGTTTGACCATCCCAGAAAAATGGTAGAAATACATAGTAGCAATATGAAAAAATAAGATAAAGTAAAAAATCTAACAAATCAAAATAATACCCGTCAACACTTGTTGAAAAAGCAACAATAAAAAATATTAGAGTACCAATTGTGGCAGCAAGTACATTGTCGATAAGGTAAGCAACAATTCGTTCTGGCAAACCTACACTCACCGGACTTTCTATGTCAATATCCATGAAGACCCCTCCTGTTGTATTTAATAGTCTTTTCCCTAAACGGTGCTAGTTACAAACTCAGCAAATTTTTCTTCTTCTTCTGAAAATGGATTGTGATTGCTTTGATCAAAAATAGTTAACGACGCTTTTGGAAGTAAATCTGTAATTTCTACACTGAATTTCATTGGGCATTGTGCATCGTATTTACCAGTGTAGATAAAACTAGGTATTTGAACTGATGGAAGTTCGTCCCTTATATCATAGGTAGGATATTCTACTCTTCTAAAATAATCGAGCCGGTCGCCCACGGTTTTTCCACTGTTTGGTTTTTGGAGCGATTCTTGTAATTTTTCTTCTGAATAATAGGACATTAATGCCCATTCATATCCTAATTTTCTCCTTGTTTCCAATGGAGTAGAAGGGTCATTTAATTGATCCATTATGTACACGATTCGATTGAAATTCGGATTTTTATGGCAATAAATACTGTCAGGGTCTGCACCATATTCATAGCTTGCAGCAGCACCTCCAGCAATTATTTTAGTTAATGAACTGGGTTGAATAATTGCATACTTTAAAGCTAGCATTCCACCAGTGGAGTGACCTGCAAAACCCCATTTTGCTAATCCCAAAGCTTCGCGAACTGCTTCTAAATCATGAACTGCTTCATCCATACTGTATTCACTTGGATCCTGTGCTTGAACGGAATTTCCTGCACCTCTCAAATTAATAAGATAGACACGATAATGTGCAGTGAAAGGATTTGCAAACGAATTTCCTCGTTCGTCAAAAGCACTATAGTGATGCGTGACAGCTAGTGGGTCTCCTTCTCCTTTTTCAAAAAGTTCAAAGACTCCTCGCTCTGTATCTATTAATCTTTTCTTCCACATAATAATCTCCTTGTTAGCTAGAATTACTTTATATTCTAACATAATATTCTAAAAAATAACTAAATGATTATTCCAAAATCTAATTAGAAATGGTAAATTATAGAATGACTGCTATGATAGAAATAGATGGTTACATGGAGGAATTTTAAATGAAAAAGATAAATGATTCTTGGTTTACGGTTGAATCAATTGATGAAAAAACGTTTGCCATCAGTGAGTATGGCCATTGGGAAAAAGTTCATTCGTATCTTTTGTTAGGAACAGAACGTGCTGCACTAATTGATACAGGACTCGGAATTGACAATATAAAGCGAATAACCGATCAACTAACAAATCTACCTATTATTGTCATCACGACTCATGTGCATTGGGACCATATTGGTAGTCATCAAGAATTCGGTACAATTGTTGTCCATCATGAAGAAGCGAGCTGGTTAGAAGAAGGGATTAAAGGATTATCGATTGATCAAATTCGAAAAGATGTTGCAAGGGATATTACTAAGCAACCACCAGTAACATTTAATCCATCTACCTATACACCATATCAAGGGAAAGCTTCTGAAGTCGTATCGGACGGAGACCTCATTGATTTGGGTGAACGGATTCTGACTATTTTACATACACCGGGCCATTCACCTGGACACATATGTGTACTAGATAATACCTATAATTACTTATTTACAGGAGACCTTCTGTATACAGGTACGCCTATTTATGCGCATTACCCAACTACTAGTCCTGAAAATTTAGTTCATTCATTAGAAAAAATTTCATACTTAGAAGGGCTCCAACGAATTTTTGGTTCACATAATGAGCTAGGCATGGACCCGTCAATTTTATTGGAAGTAATGGAAGCAGTTTATACGTTAAGAAATAAGGATGTAATCCGACATGGAACAGGGATACACAAATTTCAGACGATAAGTATCCAATTTTAAAAAGATGGAGTTACGGTCAGAATCAGTCTTAAGTCTTAGAGTGATTAGAACCGTGGACTGTAGTTTTAAGTGTCAGAATTTTGTAAAGTTAGATTATATTTGAATAGAGAGAGGTTGATGTTTGTGGAACCAATTATTGAAGTTAAAGATCTATACAAAATGTACAAAAAACGAGGAATGAAGGAATCCATTACGGCAGTGAACCATATTTCCTTTACGGTAAATCAAGGAGAAATCCTAGGGTTACTAGGACCAAATGGTGCTGGAAAATCAACAACAATTAAAATGATTTGTGGCCTGATTAAGCCTGATTCAGGAAATATTATCATAAAAGGAATCGATAATCAGGAAAAACGTTTAAAGTCATTAAGCCATATTAGTGCTGTACTTGAAGGGAACCGAAATTTATATTGGCGTTTAACAGTTCGTGAAAACCTAGAATATTTTGCAGGAAATCGAGGTTTATCGCGTAAAGATGTAGCTGAAACAGTGGACAATTTATTAGAACAATTTAATTTGAAACATAAAGAAAAGGAACTGGTCAATCGCTTATCACGTGGGATGCAACAAAAGTTAGCAATTGCAGTAGCTATGCTTGCAGACAGCGATGTAATTTTATTGGATGAACCAACACTTGGATTAGATGTAGAAACGAGTTATGAGGTACGCGAATTATTGCTGAAGGTTGCTAACGAATACAATCGAACGATTATTATTAGCTCCCATGATATGGACGTTATACAAGACATTTGCGAGCGTACTGTCATTATTAACAATGGAACAATAGTCACCGACGATCGAGTGGAGAATTTATTAAAATTATTTGATGCTAGAGCGTATCGGTTATCTTTAGGGAGTTTGTTAAGTGTGAAGCAGCAGCAATTACTCAAAGAAAATTTCCCAATCCATGAATATATACCGGATACCTTTAAATCGTTATTAGAAATCGAATTGCCAAAAAGCGAACAAATCTATGATTTATTCGATATTTTAAAATTGGAAAGTACTCCAGTGGAAGCTATTGATAAAAAGACCGTTAATTTCGAACAAATTTTCATGAAAATTGTAAAGGGGGAAATGCAGCATGAAGTGGTTAAATCTTCTTAAAGCAAATACTAGAAAAGAATATATCCAACTAAAACGGTACTTACCTAATACATTAGCATTTTTATTTACATTTTATTTTATCTTTCTTGGAATGTTTCTAGGAATCCAAGTAATAGGGGACCCAAGTTCACAAGATGCTAACGTTCAATTTGTAATTGTAAATTATATATTCTGGTATTTATCCATGATTGTTGTGCAGGATATAGGTTGGCAGATTACCAGTGAAGCAACACAGGGAACATTAGAGCAATTGAGCATGTCACCAATGGGCATTTGGAGAATAATGATAACAAGACTATTTGCATTAGTAGCTGTTCACTTTTTTATTATTGCAATTCTTCTTTATTTATCCATGCTCACTACAGGTCAGTGGTTAAATGTTGATATCATATCCATTTTACCAATATTAATTTTAACGATCATTAGCATGTTTGGCCTTGGATTTATTATTGCAGGGATGTCCGTTGTGTTTAAGCAAGTGCAAGCATTTTTACAAATCTTACAATTTATTTTAGCTGGATTGGTTTTTGTTCCATTATCCGTTGCACCATTCCTAGCATTCTTCCCAATCGTAAAGGGAGTGGACTTAGTACGCGGCATTATGATTGATGGTTTAACATTAAGTGCCATTAGTACAGGGGATTATTTGATCTTAATCTTTAATGCGGTCTTCTATTTTGTCATTGGATTATTCTTCTTCCTATTCTGTGAGAAGATTGCCATGCGGAAAGGTTTATTGGCTCATTATTAAATTATGATTTAAGTGGTATCGATGCTGATACCACTTTTTTAATTGCGATGGTGTTGTTGGCGATGCCCGTTGGAGCGAGTGAGTGGGGGGTATGGTAACCGACGGGGTCTCTCAATGCCGGAAGCGAGAAGAGAGCGAGGGTTACGGAAATCGAAGAGGCGTCTCGATGCCGGAAGAGAAAGCAGTGAGAGATCGACGGTAATCGAAAGTGCGTCTCGATGCCGGAAGAGAAAGGAGCGAGGGTTCTACGGTAATCGA
>NZ_FQVW01000104.1 GCF_900129485.1 Ornithinibacillus halophilus | reverse complement strand
GAGCGAATTCTGGATTTGGGGAGCGAGTTTATGAGGTGTCGAGCGAATTCCGGATTTGGGGAGCGAATTGATGAGGATGTCGAGCGAATTCCTGGGTTGGGGAGCGAGTTTATGAGGATGTCGAGCGAATTCATTTGCCGAACGTAAGTGGCAAGTATGAACCGTTCCCACATATCTTCTGAGTATATTTTTCATAATAGTCAAGTAGTTTTTAATCTCAAAATTTATATTAAGTAGATCAACTCTAATTTCTTTTTTGATACGAACTCTTGTTCTGTTTATTGGAATATAGTATAATAATAACTAGAATTACTTCAATAGTTTATCCTCAAAACTTTAAAGGGTGTGTTGGAATGTCGATTGCTTCAGTCGTATATAAACCAACTCCTGAGAATTCCCACAATAACGTAATCCATGAAGATACAAAAGAATATAACCAACATGATTATTTGTTCAAAAAATTAATCCATAACTTTTTCGAAGAGTTTTTAGAAGCATTTTTCCCAGAAGTTCACGAGCATATTGATTTCTCTTTCATTAAACCGATGTCTGAAGAAGTATTCAATGACCTAACGAAGGGTAGTAGTAAACGAGCAGATATTGTGATCGAGACGAAGTTAAAGGAAGAGAATACACTAGTCATCATTCATGTCGAACCTCAAAGCACGCTGAAAAAGATTATTTCACGTTAGAATTTCCATTTTTCCATGTCTTCACTTTTAATTTCCTTATGCTTGAATTAAGGAAAAAGAATTGGCGAGCGTTCATTGAATCCGATAACCCAGCCGCAACGGCATTACTCAGTAAAATGGGATATACGGACAAAGAAAAAGTAGAAGTGAAGATGGAATTTCTAAAAATGCTTGTGCGCATGGAATTAAATCCTGCTGAAAATAGGTTTATAAGTAGTTTTTTTGACTCATATTTAATATTAACGAATGAAGAGGAGGAAGTGCTCGTGGAAAAGGTGAAACAGTTGGATAATGCGGATGAAATCCTAGAACTGCCGAATTCTTGGGAGAAGAGAGGGTATAGAAAAGGAAGAGAAGAGGGGATTCAGCAGGGTAGAGAAGAAGGAATTCAACAAGGAAAGGAAGAAGGGATTCAGCAAGGTAGAGAAGAAGGAAAAGTAGAAGGGAAACATGAAGTAGTTATAACTATGTTAAAGAAGAACTTTCCTATTGAGATGATTTCGGAGGCAACAAATGTAGCTAAGGAAGAAATTGAAAAGATGAAAGATGAGATGTAGATCTAACTAAAGATAAAGCTTGGTTACAGGTATGGTAATGAAATATTCTCCAATTGGGGTTGCAGCCTTAATTGCAACTACAGTAGGTGAATATGGTGCCTCAGTGTTAGGAGCAT
>NZ_FQVW01000085.1 GCF_900129485.1 Ornithinibacillus halophilus | reverse complement strand
GTCGGCATACCCCTATGAAGGGGCATGTTTCCTTTATCTCCTTGAAAATGCATTTACATTTGCATTTTCTGCGTGCGATGTTTCGCTGTCGTAGCATTCCTTGTCCTACGGGGAATGTTCGATTAAAACCATCGCTTTGCGCGATAACATTGAACCACCAGCGTTGCGCTGGCGCAGTCCGTACGTCGCAAAGCGGGCGCTCTGCGCTTTTCTTACCATCCCTCTTCCTTAAAACGAGAGATGGCTTCGATTCGATTGGACACTTCTAGTTTTTCCAGGATAATGGATACATAGTTTCGGACTGTTCCGTAAGAGAGGAATAGTTCTTCGGCAATCTGTTGAGTCGTTTTACCATCTGCAATTAGCCGAATGACTTGATCTTCTCTTTCCGTTAATGGGTTATCACTCTTGTTAAAAGCGATGTCTACTAGTTCAGGTGCATAAATTTTTCTACCTTTCATAATGGTTCGAATGGAATTGGCAAGTTCTTCACTTGGACTATCTTTTAATAAATACCCAAATACATCCGCTTTTCGAGCCCGTTCAAAGTAGCCCGCTCTAGCAAAGGTTGTAAGAATGATAATCTTACATTTGTGGTCTCTTAATTCCTCAGCTACATCAAGACCACTTTTGACTGGCATTTCTATATCCGTGATACAAATATCAGGTTCTATCTTTTTCACCAGTTCAATTGCTTCATCACCATTTTTGGCCTTACCAACTACTTCCATGTCTTCTTCTAAATCAAGCAAAGAACCAAGTGCACCAAGTAATAACCCTTGATCTTCTGCAATAACGATACGAATCACACTAATCCCTCCTGATTAACATTGGTCGATTGTTGAACAATCTTTGGGACTTGAATAATTAACGTTGTACCATTTTTCGATTCAATTTGTAAGTCTCCATTTACAAATTCCAATCTTTCTCTCATCCCTTGAATTCCATTACTTTCTATAGAGTCGCTCTCTTCTTTCATTCCGATTCCATTATCATCGACACTGATTCGAACCTCGCTGTCTGACTGAGCGATCCAGATACTGCAACGAGTAGCTTGGCTATGATTGACGACATTTGTTATCGCTTCTTTTAAACACATGCTAAGTACGTTTTCTACAAGCAAAGGTGTATTCGTTAGTACTGGAGTTCCTTTTAACTTGAAATCAATTTCAGCAGCCTTTATTACTTCTTTAATTCGAACGATCTCATCTTCCAGTTTCGTGCTTTTCATGTTTGAAACCATTTCTCTTACTTCATTTAATGCTGTTCTAGCGGTTTGATTAATATCGTGTATTTCTTGAATCGCCTTTGTTGGGTTTCTATGTACTAATTTTTCTGCTAAATCGCTCTTCAGTCCAATTAAAGAAAGTTTCTGTCCTAACGTATCGTGGAGGTCTCGTGCAATCCGTTCTCTTTCTTCCATTACCATAAGCTGAGAGATTTTTTTATTGGCATTTTCTAATTGATTTTCCAATAAATCTCGTTTATTTCTATTATACATATTGAATGGTAATAGAATGACTCCAATTACAGTGATGATGATAAATGGTAATTGGGAAAAATATGCTTCGCTTTGTGTGAAAAATCCTACGGTAACTGCAGCAATGGATGTGACGAGATGGACAACATACAACGTGATGAATCCGGATTTATTGGCGATGTTACCAATGAAAAAGGCTAAAAATAATGCGAAATAGACATATCCAAAATAGAGCGTCATTCCAATATTGATAGCAATTTCAATCCCAACAGAAACGTAAACAGTCCATCCCTTTTTTATAAATGATAAACGATAAGTTGTAAAAAATAGCATAATCATTAATACCCCAATAATTATTTCAATTGGAGTTGATGAACTAATGATGAAATAGAAAGGGAGTAAGCAAAATATAATCCAGGCGTAAATACTAAGTCCGGTATTTTTAGAAAAAATTTGATACCACTTCTGCATGGAGCACCTCCATTAATCAGCGTCTTTGCTTAAGTATAACAAAACCCTTCAATGATTACTTGAAGGGTTTAATAATTATGGTTATTTTTCTTGTACACTAGTCTTTCTCGTATTCAACTGGATGCTTGGTTTTGGTTTTTTCATACGCTGTTTAATTTCCTTGAAACTAATAAAGTTTTTGTTTTCTTCATCATATAGTCGAAAACGAATTGATTTTAAACTAGAAGCTAGTGTAATCGTTGTTGCTTTTTGCAATGGTGGTGTAGATTCATGTGCTTCTTCTAATTTATAATTTGGGACTCTTGGACTTAGATGGTGAACATGGTGGAATCCGATGTTACCTGTAATCCATTGTAGAATCAACGGCAATTTGTAATAAGAACTGCCATCAACTGCTGCTTTAACATAATCCCATTCTTCTTCGTTTTCAAAATACGAGTCCTCGAATTGGTGTTGTACATAGAATAACCAAATTCCAAGTGAACCAGAAATAAATAAAATAGGAAGCTGTACCATTAGTAATGCCTGCCAGCCAATCGTCCAAACTAATAAAGCATAGATGGATACAATAGTGAAATTAATCAAATAAGTGTTCCAACGCTCTTTAGGTTTTGCCCCTTTTCGGTTAAAACGGTTGGAAATTAAGAATAGATAAAGTGGACCTAAACCGAACATAACAATCGGATTTCGGTACAAACGATAAGCTAATCGGCCCCAGAACGAAGCTTGAATATATTCATCAACTGTCATGACCCAGACGTCACCAGTTCCGCGTTTATCTAGATTACTACTGGTAGCATGGTGTATTGCGTGACTTCTTTTCCATTTTTCAAAGGCGAAATGGGTGATAATCCCTGTGATTGTACCGATGATTCGATTTGCTTTTGGATTTTTAAAAAAGGACATATGGGTACAATCGTGGAAAATGATAAAAATTCGAACCACAAATCCCGATGCTACAATGGAAAAGGCTAAACTTAACCAGAAGGATATAGATAAACTTTGGTAGGCAAGGAACCACAGTAGTATAAATGGTGGTACCGTATTAATTAATTGAATGACACTAGCTTTCGTGTCTGATTTAGCAAATGGGGCAACACTTTTCTTCAATTCAGCTTGTTTTTTTCTACTCATCTTTTCCTCCTATTTAACATTTCATTTTGTATCTGGCACTATATAATCCCAATCGTTACTATCTAATGTGGCTTGTCTTAATGTTATGTAATCGCTACTGAAGTGTAGGATTTATTGCCGTTATAATTGGGATAATGCGCCTTTCTTATATTTTAAGTAAAAAGTAAAAAAACTATAAGTCACAAACGTAATTAAAAAACATGACAAATGTCATGTTTTTAGTGTTACCTTAATTCAAATTAATACATATCACACATCTCTTTATAATTGCATCGACTACATAACCTTGGTTGCTCATTTTTTGGAAAAGAGTGCAGATCATATGGTTTATTTTTTTCAGGGTCTTCAAGAAAACGGAGCATCCCTTCCACACTATGTTCAAATAACCTCTCCACATTAGAAAGTTCTGTTTCAGTTAAATGGTGGGTTTTACTAGTACCGGTTAACAAATATTCATTTCGAATCTCAATCTCATCTAAAGAATCCACGTCAAAAGCTCTCATAAGGTAATGAGCGTAAAGTGCTAACTGATTTTTATCTTCAATGGATTCCTTCCCAGTTTTCCAGTCGACAATAATCCATTTTCCTTTTTCCATATCACGATATACAAAGTCCATGACAATAAATATTTTCGTTCCATTTATCGTCATCGTCCGAAAACGTTCCGACTCTATAAAACGCATCTGTTTATTCCCGGTCATATCGGAAAATGTTTTACTAGAAAGAAAATGCTTCATCGACACAGCTAAACGATCTTGAATTTCTTCTATTTTTTCTGAAGGAAGTTTCCCATTATAGTAGATTTCGTGAAACATCGTATATTGCTTTGGTTTATGCATCCAGTCCTCTTTTCGGTGCATCGAATCGATATAGGCGGTATTTAACAGTCCACGTAGTGTACCGACTAGTTCATGTTCCGTTGGGATAGAGCCTGAGGACATATAATTGTTAATCACACCATTGATTACATTATGAACAGCACTTCCAAAATACATTTCTAAGTTCGTTAATTTTTTCAACCTATAAGCCGTTTTGGCAAAATTAGTTGACTCATAAAGCCAACCATTATGCCCTGCATAATAATCATAATAATATTTTCTCGAACAATCCAACAAGGTCTTATGACGCGATAAAGACCAAGAAAACTCAGGGTAGGTTCTTATTTCAAACATCGAATCACCTCAAAACATCATTACTTCTATTATAGTAGAAAAGGATTGCTTTGAGGAATGAATATTTTTCCTGTTCGCCAATCTTCAAAAAAGTAGTTATGGAATCCAACAAATACACATACATATTAAACTATCAAGAAGAAATGGGACAGGCATTGATAGGACAAATTATACTGAAGGGAGACCGTTTTGCTTGGAGTTTATCGAGACATTACTAAAGATATTATTAATCAATCTAATATTGAGTGGAGATAATGCAGTTGTTATTGCAATGGCCAGCCGTAACTTGCCAGAACACTTAAAACAAAAAGCCGTTGTGTGGGGAACTTTAGGTGCAGTGGCATTTCGGATTTTATTTACTTTAATCGTTATTTATTTATTGCAACTCCCTTTTATTCACTTGGTCGGTGGTTTGTTATTACTAGTGGTTGCCTATAAATTATTGGTTGATCAAGAGGAAGAAAATAATATTAAAGTAGGGAGCTCATTAAGGGATGCTATTGCGACAATCATTTTTGCTGACGTTTTAATGAGTTTAGATAATGTTCTCGCTATTGTAGCCGTCTCTGGTAGCGATATGGTAATTATATTTATCGGAATTATCATGAGTATCCCCATTATTATGTTCGCCAGTCATCTGATCTTGAATCTTATGGAGAGCTATCCCATTGTTATTTATATAGGAGCAGCATTACTAGCGTGGACAGCAGGGGAAATGATGCTAAAAGAAGGAAGTATCCAGCAATTTATAAGCCCAAATTCTATGGTGGAAACAACGCTTTTAATTGGGCTGATCTTTTTAGTTCTGGGAGTAGGAGCTACGAAGCGTAAAGTTAATGAAAGAAGTTAGTTAAGATGGGAAAAATACCGGTAGATGCGAACTATCGGTATTTTGTTGTTTATATATGAGTGGAAGGTGCTCACTCGCCCATGGTAGAACTCGCTCCTCAAGTGCCGAAATTCGCTCGCCCCAAGTTAAACTTGCTCCCCAAGGATTGAATTTCGCTCGCCCTCGAGTAAAACTTGCTCCCCAAGGATTGAAATTCGCTCGCCCTCGAGTAAAACTTGCTTCCCAAGGATTGAAACTCGCTCGCCCCAAGTAAAACTCGCTCCCCCTCGAGTAGAACTTGCTCCACAAACAGCAAAAAACGCTCCACTAAAATACCCTCCATACCAATACTCATCATCATAACCTATGTCCTACATTATTCCGGAATAAGACAAGTGTAGTGAACAATAGACTTAGATTATGGGTATAAAAGTACATGAAGGAGAGGAAGAATTAGTTGAAAAAAATACCTATTTTTGTCTTTTTGTTACTAGTGGTGCTATTGGGAGCATGTGGGGATCCTGTTGCTGACGAGTTGGAAAGATATGTGAATGAGGACTTGGAGGCTATCGCGGATATGGAAGAGGAGGCAATTAATTCTTATAATCAAATATCAGCTGGTGATTTTGCAAGCGATGAGGAAATTTACGTATTTTTACAAGAGGAAGTACTTCCAATGTACTTAGATTTTATCGATGAGTTAGAGGCAATTACTTTTGAGAATTCTGAGGTTCGTGACCTCCATGAAATTTATGTTGATGCTGTCAATACACAGCACAGTGCTATGCTAAAAACATTGGCAGCAATTGAAGAGCAGAATTATGAAAAGATTAGTGAAGCAAATGAACTACTGGCAGAAGGAAGAAAAGGAATACGAGATTTTCAAATGGAGTTAGAAGCATTAATGGATGAGCATGACCTCGAGTGGGAAGAAGAATAGATCATTCCTGGGACAAGGTAAATTATCCTTGTCCCCAGTCCAAATTTACTTTTCTGTCCAATAGCTAATGGCACCAATCGCAATTCCTAGAACTGCTCCCCCTAAAACCTCAACTGGCATATGGCCGAGCATTTCTTTTAATTCCTTGTCGCGCCTTTTATAGGACACAGTTGGATGATTTTCAGTTAATTTTTCTAGATGTTCATACATATCATTGACTGCAATAGCAGTCTGACCGGCCTGGTAGCGTATCCCCATTGCATCATACATAACGATAAGGCTAAAAATACTGCTTACTCCAAAATCAACAGAACGAAAACCGTCTTTCATCGCAACATAAGTAGTTAATGAAGTAACTGCAGAAGAATGAGAACTTGGCATATCTCCAGAACCAAACATTTTTCGCCAATCCCACTGACCAGTCTCTAAATAATGTAGAGGTACTTT
Source organism: Ornithinibacillus halophilus (assembly GCF_900129485.1). Lineage (GTDB taxonomy): Bacteria > Bacillota > Bacilli > Bacillales > Amphibacillaceae > Ornithinibacillus > Ornithinibacillus halophilus. The sequence goes on along the minus strand of NZ_FQVW01000085.1, from coordinate 393 downwards.
TAGAAATTGAGCAGCACCAATCCCTATAAGTGCTGTTGAAAACGCCCGGTTTAACATATACTCACCTCAAGATTAAGATGAGAATATAGCGATGATTTTATACATGAGCTTGCTGCATATTTAACATAATGCTTAATTATAATTTACATGCATTTAATAATGGTAAGCTATAATGAAGTTGCGAATGAAGAAAGTCACTATTTTTCTTAATGTCTAGCTCCGAGCGCCTGCGACTAGCGAAGGAAAGAGATGCATCTTTGCCCTTTGTGCCGAGTAACGGCAGGCACAAGACTTCCTTCGCCTTCGTACGATAAAGAAGACTTGCCGATTGGTGAAACCAGAGGCTTAGTCGCACTTATACCCTTGTGGTGAAAGTCAACATCGACTCCGATA
>NZ_FQVW01000102.1 GCF_900129485.1 Ornithinibacillus halophilus | reverse complement strand
CGGACAGTCGCTTTCCGCGGGCACGGCCTCAGCCTCCTCGCGGAAAACCACCGCTGTGGGGTCTTCGGTCACGTGCTGTTCTCGCAGGAGTCGACTGCCCTCCGCTCCAATCAACTAGTGATATTGCAGTAGGTCCATAGTTCTTATTGTCTAAGAATACACACTAGCGTAAGAAATACACGTAGACTCCTGCGGGAGCAGAGGCATAGGTGAGACCCCATGATGCGCTTGCGTCTACAAGTAATGCTACGCAGTATGCTTCCTCAGCGCAAGGGTGCTAGGAAGCATAATCAAGTAGTTCCCTGGCTCACCAGCCGCCCGCGGCAAAGAAGACACTGTGAAAGCGACGTAGGAAGCTTGAACAGATGTCGCACTTGTGCTGGAAGTGAAAGCGAAGTGTATTTCCGTAGCGTTGGATAACATGTTAATTAAGAATTTCTTACACATGTACAAAAAATCCGAACATAGTTCGGATTTTTTTATATATAAAATTTCTCATAGTATTACGATTTAAGTCTAAAGGTAAAATAACTCGGAAATTATTTGCAATAAATACCTATATTAACTATAGTGAAAATGGCAAAAATAGAACTAATGCTAATATTTACTTGAAAGCTATAGCGTTTATTAGTACAATTTTAAAGATATAACTAATCCAAAGGAGTGATTAGAATGGGAAATGTTCATGTATTAGACCATCCATTAATTCAGCATAAGTTATCTTACATACGAGATAAAAACACAGGTACGAAAGAATTCCGTGAGCTAGTAGATGAAGTAGCTATGTTGATGGCTTTTGAAATTACACGTAATTTACCATTACAAGAAACGACTATTGAAACACCAGTAATGGAAACAAAAACAAAAGTTCTAGCAGGGAAGAAAATTGGATTAGTTCCAATTCTACGTGCAGGTCTTGGAATGGTTGATGGGATGCTAAAACTAATTCCAGCAGCTAAAGTTGGACATGTCGGTTTGTATCGCGACCCGGAAACATTAAAGCCGGTGGAGTATTACATAAAATTACCTTCTGATATTGAAGAAAGAGAATTGATTGTTATTGATCCAATGTTAGCAACAGGTGGTTCAGCAAACGATGCTATTGATTCATTGAAGAAACGCGGAGCAAAAAATATCCGTTTAATGTGCTTAATTGCAGCACCAGAAGGAGTCGAAGTAATTCAAGAACAACATCCTGATGTTGATATTTATCTAGCTGCCTTAGATGAGAAGCTAGATGAAAAAGCTTATATTGTGCCAGGTCTTGGTGACGCTGGTGACCGTTTATTTGGAACGAAATAAGCTAAACATAAGGAATTTTATTATCCAGTATAAATATAGGACTCTCTACTTGATAGGTAGAGGGTCTTTTTTGTTGAGGACATATATTCCTCGAGCGACCGAGAAGGTCGTGCAATCTAGCAGGTGTGACTCCTACTTGGTAAGATATAGCCAAATCGCCAATACCGAGTCTTGGGCTACCTGCAGTAATGCAGGGTGCTAAGCGTAGACAGGGAGGTAATAGGCCTGAA
>NZ_FQVW01000046.1 GCF_900129485.1 Ornithinibacillus halophilus | reverse complement strand
GACGCAGGTACAGTGCTTCCTTGCTGGAGGCTGAGGCCGTGCCCGCGGAAAGCGACTGTCCGCAGTGCAAATCAACAAAGCAGTTACATCAGAATGAATAATTCATTAAAAATTAGATTTGACCTAAAGACTAACATTCTAACTACCTTCATGGCAATTGTTCGACTTTGGATTATAGAGATTAAGTTATGTTCCACCCCTCTATGTATATGATTTTTTTATTGATCGGACTTTTTCAGCAGCCTCGGTAGGTGCTGGTGTTGGACGCGGCTATAATCGTATTTATGAGATATCCATAAATATATATTTTCCTACACCAAAACAAAAACCTGCAGATTTATCTACAGGTTATCCACATACACTTTCAGTTTATCAACAGATATTTTTTATTACTCACAAGTTATCAACATACTTTTGTGTATAAAATCCCTTCTAGGATACTTCGTAAGCCCACCAACTACCTTCTGCTCTAGGCTTTTTAATTGGTAACACAACTTCTTTCTGTGGATGGAATTGCAATGCATCTAATAAGATATCCACAACTGGTTGGTGACTATGTACATATACCTTCTTGGCATGCAGTCCCTTTGCCATCGTTACGATTGTTTCTAATAATACTGGTAGACTCGCAGCCGCTTCTTTTGAAATGTACAACTGTTTGAGCCAATATTCTCCTTCATTAATTGAAGATAGGACAAAACAACCTCTAATTTCTTGTTCAAACTCTACTACAAATCCCTCTTCAAGTAAGCTATTTTTATCAACTTGGTCTGTCGTTTCCAAGAATGCATTTACTTTTTCTAACGAAGCTTTGTTTGCTGCAATAATGTTCATACCCTTTCACCTCTATATAATGTATATTTTAAACTTTTACTTCTAATAGATATATTGAATTAATCAATACTATCTATCATGTCTTCTTTTCTATCATTTTATGCAGCGATTGATTCGTCTATGACAAACTTAGTTAATTGTGGATAACTTGCATCTTATAATCCTAGCCACTCCAATAAGAAAAATTTGATCTTCGGTTTCTCTTCTTCCTCTACTAATTCTCCTTCAGCCTGATCCGTGCTAGCTTCTGCAACACTAATCCCGCTAGAGAAATCTAAAAAGCATAATGGAGGAAATAAAACGCACCACCAGTTGTCCCCATTGCCTTCCCCAATTGTAATAAGAATAGCCTCATACGTTCCTGCTGGATATAGAAAATCTCCATAAATCTTGGTTGGAAAAGAGACACTATCATTATATTCAACGGTAAAATTCTGGTTTTCACCGGCGTTATCTAATGTTTCCTGAACAATTTCTCTTATCTGAGGTACGTTTTGTTCTAATAGCTCCCGAGCTTTATCAATATCATCAATTTCTTCAACCCACTCAGTAATTACTGTATTTACCTCATCACGAACAAGTCGTTTAATATGTTGATCATGTTCATTATCACTATTAGCTAAAATACGTAATCGAATTGCATCATCCGGGATTACTTGAAAATCTAGTTCATCACTTCCATCATTACCTTCCCCGATATTAGGCAATGCGATAAAAATAATAGCAAAAATAATTAGAATAAGTGCGAATTTCTTCATCATTTTCTCCCCCGATACAGTTGAACTTAGTCACAGTATGGTCAGGGGAAAAATTATTTAAACTAGTAATCTATTATTTTTTAAATAGATAGAAAAAGCCCCTAAATTAGAGGGCTTTTCTAGTTGTTATCATTAATTATAGAAACGACCATTCGATTTTTTCCATTAATATCTTTCAGTACTTCGGTTTCTGTATTTGAAAATTGTCTTGTTATAAGATTAGACACAGCTTGTCCCTGTTCGTGTCCTATTTCAAATGCTAGGATTCCGGAGCGATTTAAAACATGAGGTGCAGATGCGATGATTTGTTTGTAGGCTGCTAACCCATTTTCATCGGCAAATAAAGCAAGACTTGGATCAAAGTTTTTCACAGTATCGGAAAGCAATTCACTTTCTTCCTCACTTATATAAGGTGGATTCGATACGATAATATCTGCTTTTATGTTGTTCGTGATCAGTGGTTGTAAGAAGTCTCCTTGCAAAAAGTTCACTTTCGCATGGTGCTCCTTCGCGTTTTTACTGGCAACTTCTAAAGCCTGACTTGAAATGTCTGTTGCGTAAACAGTTGCATTTGAATACTCTACCGCCAACGTAATGGCGATAACTCCACTTCCCGTTCCAACATCTACAATGGTTGGAGATTCGATTCCTAACTGTTTCCCAACTTTTAAAACATGTTCAATTAATTCTTCTGTTTCAGGACGAGGAATGAGTACATTTTTGTTTACCTCAAAATCCCTTCCATAGAAAGATTCATAACCAGTAAAATGCTGTACCGGTTTACCTGTTTCTGCATGTTCACGAACATCACCCTCAAATTTTTCAATGATGTGTGATGGAACTTCATCCCGCATGTTTGCAAAAAATTCGGACCTTCCAATTTGTAGATGGTGCTGCAAAAGTAATTCTGCTACACGAGGTTCTCGATTATTTTTTTCTAAAAAAAGAGAAGCCCATTGTAGGACTTCATATTGCTTTTTAGCATGCTTCATCTTATTCACCAATTTGCTCTAGTTTTTTCGTTTGTTCTTCTACAATTAATGCATCAATAAATTCTTCTAATTTCCCTTGAAGAATTTGATCTAATTTTTGAATCGTTAATCCGATACGATGATCGGTCACACGGTTTTGCGGGAAATTGTACGTACGGATACGTTCTGAACGGTCACCAGTACCTACCGCTGATTTACGCGTTTCATCATATTCCGCTTGTGCTTCCTGCTGAAATTTATCATATATACGTGCACGAAGAACTTTCATTGCTTTTTCTTTATTTTTAATCTGAGACTTTTCATCTTGGATGGATACAACAATTCCAGTTGGTTCATGAGTCAGACGTACAGCTGACATTGTTGTATTTACACTTTGTCCTCCAGGTCCACTAGAAGCAAATGTATCAACACGGATATCTTTTTCATGAATTTCCACTTCTACGTCTTCTGCCTCTGGTAATACAGCCACAGTAGCAGTAGATGTATGAATACGACCACCAGATTCGGTTTCAGGAACACGTTGTACACGGTGAGCACCATTTTCATATTTCAGTTTGGAATATGCACCATTTCCTTTAATCATAAAGATGATTTCTTTATATCCACCAACACCCGTTGAGTTCGCTTCCATGACTTCTGTTTTCCACCCTTGGCTTTCAGCATAGCGAGAATACATGCGATACAAATCTCCAGCAAATAATGCCGCTTCGTCACCACCAGCTGCTCCACGAATCTCCATAAATACGTCTTTATCATCATTAGGGTCTTTAGGAAGCAATAGAATCTTCATGCGATCTTCTAATTCTTCTTTGCTACTAGAAAGCTCTGAGATCTCCATTTTTACCATTTCATACATCTCAGCATCTAGGTTATCTTCTAACATTTCTTTAGCATCTTTTAGTTGTGTCGTTACATCTTTATATTCACGATATGCTTGAACAACATCTTCTAACCCAGATTGTTCCTTTGAATATTCGCGTAATTTTTTCGTATCACTAATAACTTCCGGATCACTTAGTAATTCATTTAGTTTATTGTAACGATCTTCTAACGTCTGTAAACGATCTAACATCACGGCCACCTCTTTCTCGATTAACAGTATAATTATAGTATACTCACAATGGAAGGTCAAAATTCTGGGGAGTTTGGCGGTGAACTAAGGATTGTGATGGTATTGAGGGGATGGATTGGGGTTTGTCAGAATAAAGCTATCGGCGAAGAATACCGTTTTATCAGGAATAACCATAAGTTTATCAGGAAATTCGAGGGCTTTATCGGGAATTCACCATCCACCCCCCTCCCAAAAACCAACAAAAAAAGCACCCCAACCAAGGTGCTTTTCCGAAAATTTATTTTGAAACCCTCATTAAGTTTTCAACAATCTGATTAACTGGTTTGTTTGGGACTTCATGATGATGGCGGCATCTTGGCTCATACGATTCTGATGCGCCAACCAAGATAATCGGATCATCATACGATGCCGGCTTGCCGTTAATTAATCGTTGTGTTCGACTTGCTGGAGATCCACATACTGGGCATATGGCGTTAAGTTTTGTGACTGACTCCGAGAGAGCCATCAACTCTGGCATTGGTCCAAATGGTTCTCCGCGAAAATCAGTGTCAAGACCTGCTACAATGACACGAATGGAACGATTGGCTAATTCTTCAACTACTTCTACAATGTTTTCATCAAAAAATTGAACTTCATCAATTCCAACGATATCAATAGAATCATCCACATTTTCTAATATTTCATCGGAGCTTCTTACCGGTCTAGCCATCGTTGAAGTACCATTATGAGATACCACAGCTTCTTCATCGTATCGATTATCGATTGCCGGTTTAAAAACTCGTACTGTTAAATTTCCATAAGTTGCTCGTCTAACTCTACGAATAAGCTCTTCTGATTTACCAGAGAACATACTGCCACAGATTACTTCCACCCAACCACTTTGTTTCATCACGTACATGAACAGGGATCTCCCTTCTGGATTTTCTTCTATGTTTAGTTTCTCATCTATTTAGAATTTATTTGACTGAAATTTATGGTATTAAATGTAAAAAACAGGCAAAGTATAGACAATTTGCCTGTTTTTTATGTTTAAAATGTGGATGTGCCTAGCCGTTGACCAAGCACACTCCACTTTTTAATCAATCCAGTTTTAACTCCTAGAAATTACGGACATAAGCAATTGACATTCCAAACGCCAAAAACCGGCGTTTTACAGTCCCTTGCTTATGCCTACATTTCTAAGCAGTCGTTAAAACTTTTTACTCAATCTAGCTTTAGCTCCTAGAAACTACGGACATAAGCAATTGGCATTCCAAACGCCATAAACCAGGCGTTTTACAGCCCCTTGCTTATGCCTTCGTTTCTGAACAGTCGCTTCAGCCTTTTATTTCATATTATATTTCTTCTTGAATCGGTCAACACGTCCGCCAACTTTGTCAGCTTTCTGTTTACCTGTGTAGAAAGGATGTGATTCTGAACTGATCTCAACGCGGATTAATGGGTATGTGTTTCCATCTTCCCACTCGATTGTTTCTTGAGAGTTTAAAGTTGAACCAGTCAAGAATTTGTAATCAGAACTTGTATCTAAAAATACAACTTTTCTGTATTCTGGATGAATATCCTTTTGCATGTCTTTCCACTCCTTTTTGCCCTGAGTCCTTTGGAAACAGAGTTTATTCAAGTAAGCTTCCACTTCTAGAAAGTAGCTTCAGCTTTCTTGTAAGAGCCGTGAAGGTAAAAATACCTTTTCTAAACTCACTTTAAAAATTATAACAGTGTACGACCCTGATTGCAATAGCATAGAAAGTATAATTTTTAAGAAAAAATGGAAGTTATTTATTCACTTCATATAATTTCCAAATCTTATTTTGTCATACCTTTACGTTTCATTTCGTCGTCCATTCCTTGTAAGAAAGCCTCATTTGATTCCTTTGCTTTTAGTTTTCTCAAGAAGCGTTCAAGGAAGTCATGATTGTCTTGCATCGTTTTGCGAATCGCCCACATTTTATCTAGGTGACCTTTGTCCACAAGTAATTCTTCCTTACGTGTTCCTGAACGAAGAATATCAATTGCAGGGAAAATACGGCGTTGCGCAAGATTACGATCAAGATGTAACTCCATATTACCTGTACCCTTAAATTCTTCATAAATAACGTCATCCATACGGGAACCTGTTTCGACTAGTGCCGTCGCAAGGATTGTAAAACTTCCACCCTCTTCAATGTTACGCGCTGCACCGAAGAACCGTTTTGGACGGTGGAATGCAGCTGGGTCAATACCACCAGAAAGAGTACGTCCACTTGGTGGAATGACTAAGTTATACGCACGTGCCAAACGTGTAATACTATCCATTAAGACAATAACATCACGCTTATGTTCCACTAGACGCATTGCACGCTCTAGTACTAACTCCGATACTTTGATATGGCTCTCTGGCACTTCGTCAAATGTTGAACTTACTACATCGACATCTGGATGGACAGAACGCTCAATATCCGTTACTTCCTCTGGGCGCTCATCAACTAACAGAATGATCAATTTAGCTTCAGGATGATTTACTGAAATGCTATTGGCAATTTCTTTTAATAACATTGTTTTCCCAGCTTTTGGAGGTGCCACAATTAGTCCACGTTGACCGAAACCAACTGGTGTCATTAAATCCATAATTCGTGTTGACAGTTTATGATGGTTTGTTTCCAATTTCATTAGACGGTCTGGGTATAGTGCTGTTAAGGCAGGAAAATGGACCCTCTCTTTAGAAGTTTCCGGGTCATCTCCATTTACAGCATCCACATGAAGAAGACCATAATAACGTTCGTTTTCTTTAGGAGGTCGAACTTTACCTGAAACACGGTCTCCATTACGTAAGTCAAATCTACGTATTTGTGATGCTGATATATAAATATCTTCAGCACTCGGAGAATAGTTTATTGGACGAAGGAATCCGAAACCTTCTGATGGAATAATTTCTAGTACTCCATCCATAAATAAATAGCCATCTTTCTCAGCTTGTGCCTTCAAGATTGCAAAGATTAATTCCTTTTTAGTCAATTTCGCGTAATAGGAAACTTTGTATTCTCGTGCTAAAGCATAAATTTCTTTTAATGTTAATGTTTCTAGTTGTGCAATTGTTAACTCTGCCATAAAATCACCATACCTATTATTTTTTCTTGAAAATTAATTATTGCTCCGGATTATCTTACTATCAGCAAAAAACAACTAGCATCACAGAACCGCCTCTAGTTTTTCTCTGGAAATAGAACCACCGAAGTTATTTGATAATATCCTAAAATTATTTAAATACATTGAAAACTATTAACATACTCTTACCCGAAAAGAATTATTCTGTTAAACGCATTGAGAATTTCACTTCTTTAATGTAGTAAGTCTATGAAGAAATGAAGAATTTTCGGAGATAGAATAGAAGTTTATTTATAGAAAATACTATAAATGCAAGATTAAGGCTACTTTCGCATAGATATGTATACTAGAATAACCAAATATAACATGCCTTAAACATCTATCATATTACCCGTTTTGAGTGAATAATACAATACCTTTTTAAAAACAATTTGGCCCTTTTCTATCACCATACAATCGTGGCTTTATGCTAGTATATAAGTAGTATTTTAGTAAATCAAGTTTTTTTTGAAGATTTGAAAGTCAGTTTATTAAAAGGCGAGCACTTTGTAGATAAAGATGAAAGGGGATCTAAACATTAAATCCCCCCTCATTTTATATTTTGATTATGGCTTCATCACTAAATTAGGCTTTTTCTTAAGACTATGTTCACCATCAATGAAACGTACTGTTCCACTTTTGGCACGCATTACTACTGTTTGGGTAGTTGCTTTAGAGCCTTTAAACTGAACACCTTTTAGTAATTCTCCGTCTGTTACACCAGTTGCAGCGAAAATGGCGTCATCGCCACCACAAAAATCATCCATGTAAAAGACCTTATTAATATCAGTGATACCCATTTGTTTACAACGTAAACGTTCTTCTTCATTGGATGGCACAAGTTGTCCTTGCATTTCTCCTCCGAGGCATTTCAGTGCAACAGCACCTAAAACCCCTTCAGGAGCCCCACCAATTCCGAATAAAATGTCTACACCTGTATCATCAAATGCGGTATTAATCGCAGCTGCAACGTCACCATCCGGTATTAGTTTAATTCGTGCACCTGCATGACGAATCTCTTTAATTAATTCTTCATGTCTAGGACGGTCTAGGACTACAGCTACCAAATCCTCTACCTGTTTATTTTTTGCTTTAGCAACAGCCTCTAGATTTTCTTGAGTTGACGCATTAATATCAATCTTACCAACTGCATCAGGTCCGACTGCTATTTTCTTCATGTACATATCTGGTGCATGTAACAGTTTATTACGGTCAGCTATAGCAATAACTGCTAAGGCATTCCATGTTCCTTGCGCTACAATGTTTGTTCCTTCTAACGGATCGACTGCAATATCAACCGCAGGTCCTGCGCCAGTTCCTAGTTCTTCACCAATATAAAGCATTGGGGCTTCATCCATTTCACCTTCTCCAATAACAACTGTTCCTTGCATCGGAATGGTATCAAAAACATCACGCATAGCAGAGGTGGCAGCATCATCTGCTTCTTCCTTTTGTCCTCTACCCATCCAACGCGCGGATGATAATGCAGCAGCTTCTGTAACACGAACGATTTCCATTGTTAAACTTCTTTCCATATACTCTCTCTCCCCATCTGTTAAAAAGTCCTCATCCCAAAAGGCTTTTAACCGAAAGCAAGAGAAGTAGTTCCAAAAGAATAGTGTCAGGAAATTTCAAGAACACTATTTACATGGCTGTTAAGAATTCTGGAACTGAATTATTTCTTGTTCCGTCATATCTTCCCGCCATACATTGGCACCAAGACTCGTTAGTTTATCTGTCATCTTCTCGTAGCCTCGGTCGATGTGGTCTAAACCTGTTATTTCTGTAACCCCATTGGCGATTAGCCCTGCAATCACTAAGGAAGCCCCAGCTCGTAAGTCACTAGCTTTCACACGTGCACCTTCGAGTTGTGTTGGACCAGAAACGATAACAGAACCACCTTCCACTTTTATTATAGCATTCATTCTCCTCAACTCGTCAATATGTTTTAAACGAGCCGAATAAATTGTATCGGTTATAATACCCGTATTGTATGCTTTTGTTAGTAAAGTGGTAAAAGGTTGTTGTAAATCGGTAGGAAATCCTGGATATACTAGCGTTTTAATATCAACGCTTTTGAGTGGGTTTCGTGGTGAGATGTAAAGTTGATCATCGCTGTCTTCCACGGTTACGCCCATTTCCCGTAATTTAGCCAGCAAAGACTCTAGATGCTGTGGAATTACATTATCGATAATCACTTCGTTACCAGCTGCAGCTGCAGCAATTGCATAGGTACCTGCCTCAATTCGATCAGGAATAATCGTATGACGGCATCCGTTTAATGTAGGAACCCCTTCAATACGAATGACATCTGTTCCTACTCCTTTGATTTTGGCTCCCATATTGGTTAATAACGTTGCAACATCGATAATTTCAGGCTCTTTCGCTGCATTTTCAATAATAGTTTTACCCTTTGCTTTTACAGCTGCAAGCATGATGTTAATAGTTGCACCAACGCTTACAACGTCTAGATAAATACGTGCGCCTCTTAGTTCTTTTGCACGTAAATAAATTGCTCCTTGCTCATTGGTAACCTCGGCACCAAGTGCTTCGAATCCCTTAATATGTTGATCAATTGGACGAGGACCTAAGAAACACCCTCCAGGTAAACCAATCACAGCTTTATTAAATTTACCTAACATTGCTCCCATGAAATAATAAGAAGCACGTAGTTTTTTTACTTTTCCATTTGGCAATGGCATGGCAATCATATTTTCCGGATTAACATGAATCGTTTGATCAGGACCCCATGAAACAGAGCCACCAATCTCCTCTAGTAAATCACCAAGAATTTCAACATCGGAAATGTCTGGTAATCCTTCGATTGTTACTTGAGAATCAGCTAAAATAGCTGCAGGTAACAATGCAACTGCACTATTTTTCGCACCACTGATTCGTACTTTCCCATTTAATTCATGTCCGCCTTCAACTAACATTTTTTGCATAGATTAAAACCCCGCTTTATAGAGGTTGAGGATGTTCGCAAGAAAAGCGCAAGCGCCTTGCTCAGCCCCGACAGGCATAAGGAAAGACCTGCAGTGGCGTTCTTTGTCACGAAAGGGATTACCTTATGACCCGAGGGGCTAGGCGCTGGAACTAGACAAGAAAAGCGCAAGCGCCTTGCATGTCACATCCTCACACATTATTATTTTGTAATTTAGCTTGTGTTTTATTGGTTTTGTTTATTCCAATCAGCTAAAAACTTCTCAATTCCTTGGTCAGTCAACGGATGTTTAACAAGCTGTTCCAATACGTTATAAGGAATAGTTGCTATATGCGCTCCGTTTAGGGCTGCATCCATTACATGCAGTGGATGTCTGATCGATGCTGCGATAATTTCTGATTTAATATCATGACGGTCAAAAATCTCTGAAATCGTTGCGATAAGATTCATTCCATCATGCCCAATATCATCTAAACGACCTAAGAACGGCGAAACATATGTAGCTCCGGCTCGTGCAGCTAGAAGTGCTTGATTCGCATTAAAGATTAATGTGACATTTGTTTTAATATTTAGGTCACTAAAAGCTTTAACCGCTTTTAATCCTTCTAAGGTCATTGGTACTTTCACTGTGATATTCGGAGCGATTGCTGCTAATTCTTTTCCTTCTTTAATCATTCCTTCTGCATCTTCAGAAATTACTTCTGCACTGACAGAGCCAGATACTTCATCCGTAATTTCTTTTAGACGATCATGGAAGGATACACCTTCTTTGGCTACTAAGCTAGGATTGGTTGTTACACCAGCTAATATACCAAGCGAGTTGGCCGCACGAATATCATCAATATTTGCAGTATCAATAAAGAACTTCATAGGATCTTCCCCCCATTAGTATTATCTAACACCAGCGATAGCGTGTTTTTATTAAGCTTGATTAGATGAACCAAATTCACGCATTTTTCCTTTAACTGTTTCCTTAATCGCATCACGACTAGGTCCTAAGTATTTACGTGGGTCATATAGATTTGGTTTTTCATTAAGCACTTCACGTACTACTTTTGCTTGTGCCAATTGATTCTCTGTATTTACGTTAATTTTTGCTGTACCTAATGATATTGCTTTTTGAATATCTTTAGTAGGAATCCCTGTTCCACCGTGTAATACTAATGGTACGTTTACAGCATTAAGAATTTCTTCCATTTCTTTAAATCCTAAGTTAGGTTCACCTTGATATTCACCATGTACAGAACCTAAAGCTGGCGCTAAACAATCTACACCTGATTGTGATACTAATTGCTTACATTCTTCGAGGTCAGCGTAATTGATTCCACCAATTACTCCATCTTCTTCCCCACCAACAGTACCTACTTCTGCTTCAACAGATACACCATGGATATGAGCTAATTCCACAACTTTCTTAGTCATTTCGATATTTTGTTCAATCGGATGGTGTGATCCATCAATCATTACAGAAGTAAAACCTGCATGGATTGCTTCTGCACATTTTTCAAAACTTGATCCATGGTCTAAGTGGATAGCTACGGGTACAGTTGTACCATATTCTTCCATCAAGGATTTAACCATAGCGACAACTACTTTAAATCCTCCCATGTATTTACCTGCACCTTCAGAAACCCCAAGGATAACAGGGGATTTCTCTTCTTCTGCTGCTTGCAGAATTGCTTGAACATATTCCAAATTATTTAAATTAAATTGCCCAATAGCGTAGCCGTTCTCCTTACCCTTTTCAAGCATCTCTTTCATTGATACTAATGGCATAGGTAGAAATCCTCCTTGTACGAGGCTGGGACAAAAGTATTATTAAAGCGCAAACCCGAACAATGTTATGTTTGGTAAAATCATCGCTACGGAAATATACTTCGCTTTCCGTGGGCGGCTGGTGAGCCAGGGAACTACATGGTTAGGCTTCCTAGCACCCTTGCGCTGAGGAAGCCTGCTTCGTAGCATTACTTGTAGACGCAAGCGCATCATGGGTCTCACCGATGCCTTTCTTCCCACAGGAGTCTACGTATATTCCCTCCGCTAAGCTAGCAATTTGTTCGTCTTTGGTAATGACTTTTTAGTTATGTCCCAGCTTCATTTTGATATTTTTTATTAACTCCCTTTTAGAATACCAAGACGAGCCGCAAGTAGCAAGAAATGAGAGGCTTCTAGGATAATCCGAACTTTTTAAAAAATTAGCTAGATTTTGCCAAAATATCTTTTACTAGTTGAACCACCTTTTGAATATCAAAAGGCTTTTCTAATAAAGATTTGACCTGAGGGAAATTCTCTGTCTTTTCTGAAGCGGTTTCAATTAATCCACTCATTAAAATCACAGGAATACCACAGTTGTTTTTATGTAAGTGTTGAACTACTTCAATTCCATCTATGATAGGTAACTTATAATCAAGCATCATCAAGTCAATTGAATGAATTTCAATTTGTTTCAATGCCTCTTTCCCGTTTTCTGCTGTAATGACCGTAAATCCTTCATGAGACAAAATATCTTCCAATAATAATCGGATTCCTATTTCATCATCTACAACTAATATTACCATCAACAGACTCCCCCTTTTTCTACCTAATTCGATATAAAGCACTAAAATTCCTTCTTTTTAGCGAACATACCCTATGAAATTCTATTTATAATAAAACACAATACCCCTATACCCTCTACTACACGAATTTAAACTTTAATTTACTATATCAAAAAAAAGTCGCTAAATAGTGCTTTACAGCAGTATTCGCGACTTTTATCCTATTGGGAAATATAGTTATTTAGATTGTTGTTCAACTGAAGCCCCGATAAATCCTTTAAATAGGCTTTGAGGTCTAGTTGGACGAGATTTAAATTCAGGGTGGAATTGACTTGCTACAAACCATGGATGATCAGCAAGTTCAATTGTTTCCACTAAACGACCGTCTGGACTAGTTCCGGAGAAAATAAAGCCTTTTTCCTCCATTTGCTCACGATATTCATTATTAAACTCATAGCGATGGCGATGTCTTTCTTCTATATAATCTGCCCCATCATATGCAGCTTTTGTTTTTGTATCATCTTTTAATTTACAAGGATAGATACCCAATCTTAGCGTTCCACCTAAATCCTCGACATCCTTTTGTTCTGGTAATAAATCAATGATTGGATATGGAGTATTCGGGTCAATCTCTGCAGAATGTGCACCATTTAGTCCTAGTACATTACGAGCAAATTCAACCGTTGCTAACTGCATACCGAGACAAATCCCTAAAAATGGAATCTTATTCTCTCTAGCATAGCGAATCGCTTCAATTTTCCCTTCAATTCCACGATCGCCAAAGCCACCTGGTACAATAATGCCGTCAACATGAGATAGTTCTTCCTTAATAGTGTCTTTATCCAATTTCTCAGAATTAATCCAATGAACGTTAATATCCGCATCATAAACATAGCCAGCGTGTTTCAAAGATTCCACAACTGAAATGTACGCATCTTGTAATTCCACATATTTTCCTACTAATCCGATGTCTACCGTTTTTGTTAGTCCACGAACTCGATTAACTAATTCGTTCCACTCTTCCATATCTGCAGATTCGCATGATAAACCAAAGTGGTCACAAGTAATTTGATCTAGTTCCTGTTCTTGTAAGGAAATTGGAACTTGATAAAGAATGTCAGCATCTTGCATTTCGATAACTGATTTTTCATCAATATCACAGAATAACGCAATTTTTTCTTTCATTTCTTTGCTAACTTCATGTTCCGTTCGTAGTACAATCACATCCGGCTGAATCCCTAGGGAACGTAACTCTTTCACACTATGTTGAGTTGGCTTCGTCTTCATTTCACCAGCAGCTTTAATGAATGGGATTAATGTACAATGAATATACATGACATGCTCTTTACCGATATCACTTTTAATTTGGCGTATCGCTTCTAGGAATGGCAGTGATTCGATATCCCCAACCGTTCCACCAATCTCGGTAATAACAATATCAGCACCAGTTGCTTCTCCCGCTCGGAATACTTGTTCTTTAATCTCATTGGTAATATGCGGGATGACTTGAACTGTTCCACCTAAATAATCCCCACGACGTTCTTTCTTAATTACTCTAGAATACACCTTACCTGTCGTAATATTGCTGTACTTATTTAAGTTAATATCAATGAATCGTTCGTAATGCCCAAGGTCAAGGTCTGTTTCTGCTCCATCATCGGTTACAAAAACTTCTCCGTGTTGATATGGACTCATTGTTCCAGGGTCAACGTTAATGTATGGATCGAATTTTTGTATTGTAACTTTTAACCCACGATTCTTTAATAGGCGGCCTAATGATGCTGCTGTAATTCCTTTACCTAGTGATGAAACAACACCACCTGTGACAAAAATGTATTTAGTCACCATTCATCCCTCTTTCTTCTCTATGATATTTTAAAAATACTTTCTTAGGAGTTTGAGAAATACATCTTCATCTTCCTAGAATTAATTTGATAAACTAGGGGTCAACGCGGTAACACTTCTGTATAATTTCCAGCTAATAAAAGAGTAGAATTCACAATAATAACGTAATAAGTTTACTTTTATTCTTGCGCATAAGTATTAATTGATACCCATTTTATTTGTTTTTAAAACAAGAAAAGCGCTCCCCTAAAATAGGGAAACGCTTTGAAATTAAATTTAAAGAGCCCAATACAGATTGTACTTATCTGTGCGAAAATTGTCAAGCTACCTTATGACTTATTTTTCATCTTCTTCATCTAAATCGTCTTCTTCTAAATCCTCTTCGTCTTCATCTTCATCGAAGTCATCGAAATCATCTTCTAGATCATCAAAATCTTCGTCCTCATCTTCATCTTCTTCAAAATCATTGATAATGTCTGTTACATCACCATCAATAATATCAAGATCTTCTGCATCAATATCGGATTCAGTTTCAGCCAGAACTTCTTTCTTTTTCTTCTTCGATTTTTTCTTTTTCTTTGTTTCATTCGTAATATCTTCATCAATTTGCTCAGCTGGGTACCAACGCTTTAGTCCCCACATATTTGAACCAAGTGTCATAAAACGCCCATGAACATTTAAATCTGTATAAAATTGAGAGATGTTTTCCTCTTTATCCTTTTCAGCATACCCTTTAATTTCAGCAATACGATCATAGATTTCTTTAAAGTGTAATGCCTTCTTTTCTTCCTGCAAAATAATTCGCGCTAGGTCAATCATTGACATGCTTTTTAATTCCTCGCGGTTATAAGAATCCAAACTCACGTTACCGCACTCCCTTTTCCAATAATAATTATATTTTAATTAAATTCATGCTATCTCAAGTTGTTATGTAGAATACTTGTACCTTTCTAAAACACACTATAAATCATACCATACATTATAAACAAATAATAACAGATTATGCTAGGAAAAACATTTTTCTCAAATGGACAGTATCAATCGGACATCTATT
The DNA here is from genome assembly GCF_900129485.1 of Ornithinibacillus halophilus. GTDB lineage: Bacteria > Bacillota > Bacilli > Bacillales > Amphibacillaceae > Ornithinibacillus > Ornithinibacillus halophilus. The sequence continues at coordinate 8,177 of NZ_FQVW01000046.1, read as the reverse complement.
CCTTTATAGTTCGAGTGAGTGTCGTTTTACGGATTTTTTGGACATCCGTTCCTTTATTGTAATAAATGGCTTGAAAATAGGGTGTGTTTTTAATTAATAAGCGCAGATTTGTCCGATAGATTGTACTATTAGCAGATTATTACAAAATAAGGTACAAAATGTCCGAACAGGACGGACTCTAGACTCTAGTAGCCACAAGAAAAGGCTGAGCATCATACTCAACCTTCCCTATCAAAAATCAATTACATATTTCGACGGTATTGACCGCCAACTTCATATAGTGCATTAGTGATTTGGCCAAGGCTCGCTACTTTTACCGTTTCCATAAGCTCTTCAAAAATATTACCATTTGAAGCTGCTACATGTTTTAGGCGTGCAAGTGCTGCTTCTACCTCATCTTCATACTCTTTTTGGAACTTCTTCAATTCATTAATTTGATGTTCCTTTTCTTCTTTTGTAGCACGTGCCAATTCCATTGAGTTAATATCATCTTCTGAAGGTGGGTTAGGATTCTGATACGTGTTAACACCGATAATCGGTAATTCTCCAGAATGTTTTTTCCCTTCATAGTACAGTGATTCTTCCTGAATTTTACCACGTTGGTATTGGCGCTCCATTGCACCTAATACGCCACCACGGTCATTAATTCGTTCAAACTCCTGAAGAACTGCTTCTTCGACCAAGTCCGTTAATTCATCGACTATGAAAGATCCTTGTAAGGAGTTCTCATTTTTGGTTAATCCAAATTCACGATTAATAATCATTTGAATAGCCATGGCACGACGAACGGATTCTTCTGTCGGTGTTGTAATTGCCTCATCATAAGCGTTCGTATGCAAGGAGTTCGTGTTATCCTGAATCGCAATTAACGCTTGTAATGTAGTACGAATATCATTAAAATCAATTTCTTGTGCATGGAGCGAACGACCTGACGTTTGAATATGGTACTTCAATTTCTGACTACGTTCATTCGCACCATATTTATCGCGCATCGTAATGGCCCAAATTCTACGCGCCACACGTCCAATAACGGTATACTCTGGATCCAATCCATTTGAAAAGAAGAATGACAGGTTTGGTGCAAATTTATTAATATCCATTCCACGGCTTAAATAGTATTCCACATACGTAAACCCGTTAGCTAATGTAAAGGCAAGTTGCGTTATCGGGTTTGCTCCCGCTTCTGCAATATGATAGCCAGAGATCGATACAGAATAATAGTTACGAACATTATTGTCTATAAAGTATTGTTGAATGTCTCCCATCATGCGCAGTGCAAACTCCGTTGAGAAGATACACGTATTTTGCCCTTGGTCCTCTTTCAAAATATCTGCTTGAACTGTACCACGTACAACTGAAACTGTTTCTGCTTTCAGTTTTTCAAACTCTTCTTTAGATGGTTCTCGGCCATTTTCGTCTTTAAATTTAGTTACTTGTTGATCGATAGCTGTGTTAAAGTACATCGCTAAAATAATTGGAGCTGGCCCATTAATTGTCATTGATACGGACGTTTTTGGATCCGTTAAATCAAAGCCATCGTACAGCTTCTTCATATCCTCTAACGTGCAAATATTGACACCACTTTCGCCAACTTTCCCATAAATATCTGGACGATAAGCAGGATCTTCGCCATAAAGTGTCACAGAGTCAAATGCCGTCGATAGACGTTTTGCCTCTTCATTTTTCGATAAATAATGGAAACGACGATTGGTTCGTTCAGGTGTTCCCTCACCAGCAAACTGACGAGTAGGATCTTCCCCTTTTCGTTTAAACGGAAATACACCTGCAGTAAACGGGAAAGCACCTGGTACATTCTCTTTTAATAACCAAAGCAAGCGCTCGCCCCAATCCGTGTATTTCGGAAAAGCAACTTTTGGAATTTTTAAGCCTGCAAGAGATTCTGTTATAATATCCATTTTAATTTCTTTATCTCGCACTTTAAAACTCATCGTATCTTGTGCATACTGTTCTTTTGTTTCATCCCAAGAGTCTAAGAGCTTTTTCGCTTGAGGATCTAACTGCTCTTCATACGACTCGATTGCTTCTTCAATTGTTGATACTACCTCTCCTTGAAGTACCTCTTTCGCACCAGCAAGCTGGTAAAGTTTTGTCGCAATATCACTCTGTTTCTTAGCATTTTCATGGTAACTACGAACATGGTTTGCTATTTCACGCAAGTAATGTCTACGCTCATTTGTAATGATTAAATTTTGCTTTTCAGAAATTAGATGGCGCTCGAAGTCTACTTCTTCTTGCCAAGCATATTTTTCGTTTAATCGATCAATTAAAGCTGCAAAAAGGGCATTGGTTCCAGAATCATTAAATTGACTTGCGATCGTACCGAAAACAGGGAATTTCGTTTTATCCTGATGGAATAACATATGACTACGCTCATACTGTTTTCGAACTTGATTTAGAGCATCATCTGATCCTTTTTGTTCAAATTTATTGATAACGATAAAATCAGCAAAATCGATCATATCAATTTTTTCTAATTGGGTAGGCGCACCGAACTCCGATGTCATCACATACATTGATAAGTCGGTCACTTCAGTAATTTCTGCATCCCCTTGACCAATTCCACTTGTTTCTACGACGATAAAGTCATAGCCAGATGCGCGCATGACTGCTATCACATCTTCAATTGCTTTGGATAACTCTGTCTTGGAATCCCTTGTTGCTAACGACCTCATATACACACGGTCAGAGAAAATAGCATTCATCCGTATGCGGTCTCCTAGCAAGGCGCCGCCAGTTTTGCGCTTTGTTGGGTCAATGGAGATAATCGCTATTTTCTTATCCGGAATCTCATTTAAGAACCGACGAATTAATTCATCCGTTAATGAACTTTTCCCAGCACCACCTGTACCAGTAATTCCGAGAACTGGTATTGAAGTATTTCCTTTTTCTTTAATTTCTTGTTTGATCGTTTCCTTTTCTTCGTTCATTCCTTCTGTTTCCATGTACGTTATAAAACGTGCAATGGTTTGACGGTCGCCATCTAGCAGGCTATCGACATTTTTCACAACATCAAGTGGTGGAATAAAATCACATTCTTCCAGCATTTGGTTGATCATTCCTTGAAGGCCAAACTCTCGACCATCATCTGGTGAGAAGATTCTAGATACACCATAGGCATGCAGTTCTTTAATCTCACGCGGGATAATAACCCCACCACCTCCACCATACACTTTAATATGATCTGCACCGAGTTCTTTAAGTAGGTCAATCATATATTTAAAATATTCAACGTGGCCACCTTGATAGGAAGAAATCGCTATCCCCTGTGCATCCTCTTGAATTGCTGCATGAACGACTTCTTCTACGGAACGGTTATGGCCCAAATGGATAACCTCTGCTCCACTAGATTGCAAGATTCTTCGCATGATGTTAATGGAGGCATCATGCCCATCAAATAGACTTGATGCTGTTACGAACCGAACTGGGTTTTTCGGTTTATAAATTTCAACTTGTTGCATATTAACTCCCCCTTTGCTATTCCGAAAATCAATTCTCGAATTTCTGAGAATTAAAAAATCCCATCGCTTCGGAAGAATACTTCGCTTTCCGTGGGCACGGCCTCAGCCTCCTCGCGAAAAACCACCGCTGTGGGGTCTTCGGACTCGTGCTGTTCCCACAGGAGTCTTCGTATTCTTCCTACGCTAAAGTTAGTGTTTTAATTTTGGCATGGCACAAATCCAAGTTCCAGATATCCATAGTCCTCATAATTGCTATTAATTATCGTTTATTTCTGAAGCGGTAGAACAACCACAGAATATCAGGATTTATATCGATATCGATAACGATTGTTTGAAATAGTAGATTTGCTTTTCTATGTATTCTTCTAAGGTGAAGTGTTTTTGTAGCATCCAACGACGGTATCCCCACATTTGTCCTTGGATAAAGATATTGTTTGCGATAAGCTCTGCATCTTTTTTCGATAACTGATCTGGTAGACATGTCACAATAACATGTTCTAGCATGCCAACCATGTCTCGCTCTTTTTGCAACACATATTCTTTTGTTTCTTTTTTTAATGATTTAACTTCCTGGTACATAATGACAACTTCTTCTTGCATTTCATCCATTAACTCAAAATAAGAACGGATGACATTTAGTAAATTATCGATGGTTGGTTTTTCTAAATTAATTTTGGCATCAAGTCGTTTACGAACCTGCTCATAAATTGAGTCACAGACTAGAAACAAAACATCTTCCTTTGTACGAATGTACTCATACAGTGTTCCTATACTAAAACCTGATTCTTTTGCAATCTCTCTGGTAGTTGTACGGTGGAACCCTTTTTCTTTAAAAAGCGTAATGGCCCCTTTGATCATTTGGTTTCTACGCTTTTCAATTAACGCCTGGTTTTTTACAGAAGAAAGGACATCATTCTCAGTCATTTGAACGAATCCCTCCTTTTTGTTTCCAGTGTTCATACCATTCCCTAGCCAATTTATATGGGTCGTCATTTACTTCAATTGTTCGTTCGTCTTCTGTTTCAATAAATTGCTGGACATCTCGCCAAATTTCTTCACGTATTAGTTCATAAACTTCTAGCTTTTGTTGTTCTAGACGGCGACTTTCCCCTTCTTCTGTACTGTATAAATAGTTGCCATGTTCTAAAATCTTTTCCCACAGCTCATCGATTCCTTTATTTTCAGTCGTTATAGTTTTTACAATCGCTGTTTCATGTTCTTCTGACTTTGTCATCATAACAAGTTCTCTTAAGAGAGCCCGTAATTTTCCTACACCATGTAAATCTGCTTTATTAATAACAAATAAGTCAGCGATTTCCATAATTCCAGCTTTAAAAATCTGTAGCACATCCCCACTGTTTGGAGTCAATACCACAGCAGTTGTATCCACAATTTTCATAATATCGAGTTCTGACTGACCAACACCTACTGTCTCGACGATTACCACATCAAAACCATATGCATCACAAATACGAATGGCATCTTTAGTTGCTCGCGCAAGCCCTCCAAGACTTCCACGTGTGGCCATGCTCCTAATATAAACACCATCATCTGTAAAATGCTCATTCATTCGAACTCGGTCTCCCAACAATGCACCACCACTGAATGGACTAGTTGGATCGACTGCAATGACAGCAACTGTTTTACCACTTTCTCGAATGTGGGTAATTAAACGGTTTACAAGAGAACTTTTCCCGGCACCTGGTGAACCAGTAATCCCGACAAATTGCGCTTTTTTCGGCAAGGAAAAAACATTGCTTAAGAGTGCTAATTTGTCTGGATGTTCATTCTCTACCATTGTGATTGCTTTTGCCAAGGCTCGTATATCCTTTTGCTTCATCCGTTCTACGAGTGGGTGCATGTTGAAAACTTCCTTTCATTCTATCGCTTGGTGTTTCGGACATTTTTTCCGTTACTAGAGTGATATTGCTGGTTTTCAGCTTAGTTTGGACAAATATTCCGTTAAAGTAGTCTTTACAAGGCTTTTACCCCTCTATTTTTGAAGATAAAGGAATAATTGTCCATTTCGCTTACCACCAACCTAGTTTTGAAGAAATTAAGGATTATATGTCCGAACCATTCCTAACACTACGTCGTATCAGACATATTTTCCGTTATTCTTATTACTTCGTGACCATACGTCCGATTACTAGGCGTTGTACTTCTTGAGTTCCTTCGTAAATTTGAGTGATTTTGGCATCTCTCATGTAGCGTTCCACTGGATAGTCTTTTGTATAGCCGTAACCTCCAAATACTTGCACAGCTTCCACAGTAATACGCATTGCCGCATCTCCTGCAAATAATTTAGACATAGCAGATGCTTTTCCATATGGCTTTCCTTCTGATTCTAGCCATGCTGCTTGATAGGTTAATAGTCTAGCTGCTTCCACTTCTGTTGCCATATCAGCAAGTTTGAAAGAAATTCCTTGATTATGGGCGATTGGCTTACCAAATTGTTCACGCTCTTTGGCATAAGCTGTTGCTGCATCTAAAGCACCTTGTGCAATTCCAAGCGCTTGTGCTGCAATTCCATTACGTCCACCATCAAGTGTTGTCATGGCAATCTTGAACCCTTCTCCCTCTGCACCTAAAAGATTCTCTTTTGGTACTCGACAATTTTCGAATATCAATTCTGTTGTAGGAGAGGAACGTATCCCTAATTTTTTCTCTTTTTTGCCGAATGTAAATCCTTCTGTTCCTTTTTCGACAATGAATGCACTAATTCCTTTATGTTTTGCATCTACATCTGTTTTGGCAAATACAACATAGATATCAGCTACTCCACCGTTGGTAATCCATACTTTGCTTCCGTTTAATACATAGTGATCGCCATCCAATTTTGCTGTCGTTTTCATAGATGCCACATCACTACCTGCTCCAGGTTCCGATAAGGCATAGGCTCCTAAAGCTTCACCAGTTGCAAGACGTTGCAGGAAGTTTTTCTTTTGTTCTTCATTTCCAAATTTATAAATCGGCCAGCTTGCTAGGGACAAGTGTGCTGATAACGTAACCCCAGTTGATGCACAAACACGCGATAATTCTTCTACAGCAATGACATAACTAACATAATCTGCTCCTATTCCACCGTACTCCTCTGGCCACGGAATCCCCGTTAATCCTAGCTCAGCCATTTTATCAAAGATTTCACGATCAAAACGTTCCTCTTCATCACGCTCAGCTGCAGTAGGTTCCACTTCTTTCGTTGCAAAATCTCTTACCATTTTACGTAGCATTTCTTGTTCTTCTGTTAATTGAAAATTCATCGTTCAATTCCCCCTTAATTTTGTAGTAGATGTTTAGCAATGACAATATGTTGAATTTCATTTGTTCCTTCATATATTTCTGTAATTTTAGCATCACGGAAGAATCGTTCTACCGGATAATCCTCTGTATATCCATACCCACCAAAAATTTGTACAGCTTCAATTGCCGTCTTCATAACTGTTTTAGATGCGTACATTTTTGCCATAGAAGCTTCTTTACCACAAGGTCTATTTCTTTGCACAAGTGATGCCGCATGATAGACTAATAATCTTGCTGCTTCCACTTCTGTTGCCATATCTGCTAGTTTAAAAGATATCCCTTGATTGTGGGCAATCGGTTTCCCGAATTGTTCACGTTCCTTAGCATAATTGGATGCCTGTTCGAAAGCTGCTTCAGCAATACCTAATGCTTGTGAAGCAATACCAATTCGTCCGACATTTAAATTCGCCAAAGCAATCTTATATCCTTGACCTTCTTCTCCTAACAGCTGCTCTTTCGATACTTTACATTGATCAAAACTTAGTTGAACTGTACTGGAACCATGTAGCCCCATCTTCTTTTCTTTCTTCCCAACTTCAAACCCAGGGGTATCTTTTTCAACAATAAAGGCACTTATTCCCTTTTCACCAGATTCATCACTAGTTCGGGCGAATGTAATATACGTGTCAGCATATCCACCATTCGTAATGAACACCTTGGATCCATTTAGAATGTAGTCATCCCCTGATTTCTTAGCTGTTGTTTTTATATTCCGAGCATCAGACCCTGCCCCAGGTTCCGTTAAAGCAAAAGCACCTAAATATTCTCCAGATGCAAGTTTTGGTATATACTTATTTTTCTGTGCTTCATTTCCAAAATAGAGGATAGGATTTGTACCAACTGATGTATGAACGGATAAAATAACACCAAGCGTGGCACTCGCTTTCGAAAGTTCGTTGATAGCAATGACGTAAGAAGTAAAGTCCATCCCTGCCCCACCATATTGTTCAGGAATCGGCACCCCCATCAAACCAAGTTCACCCATCTTCTGAATAATTTCAGTAGGGAAACGGTCCTCGGTCTCCATTCGTTCCACTTCTTTTGCTATCTCATTTTCAGCAAAATCACGTACCATCTTGCGCATCATTTCCTGCTCATCCGAAAAATTTAAATTCATCTTGTTGCCTCCTTCCTTAGGCCTTAGCAAATTGATTGTAGTAGGAGCGATTTCTTTACCCGGCGAGCGAATCTCCTTAGCCGTGGAACGAACTCATCCTCGGGCGAGCGAGTTTCCTTGCCCAGGGAGCGAATTCAATCTCGGGGCGAGCGAATCTCCTTGCCCAAGGAGCGAATTCAACTCGGGGCGAGCGAGTTCCCTTACCCGAGGAGCGAATTCAACCTCGGGGCGAGCGAGTTCCCTTACCCGGGGAGCGAATTCAACCTCGGGGCGAGCGA
>NZ_FQVW01000099.1 GCF_900129485.1 Ornithinibacillus halophilus | reverse complement strand
AAGGAAGGTCGACTAAAACCGGACTTTGCGTCCAACGTCGACATACCCCTATGAAGGGGCATGTTTCCTTTATCTCCTACGCCTCAGTCCAGTCCGTACGTCGCAAAGCGGGCACTCTAAGCTTTTCATAGAAAGGAAGGGGTTCATGGTATATCCAAAGAGACTAAAACCAGGGGATACGGTTGGTATAATTGCACCAGCTGGTCCAGCTAAACTGGGGAAGGTTCAAGATGCATTACCTTTATTTAAACAATTAGGGTTAAAAGTTAAGTTAGGGAAGAGTATTAGTAAAATCCATGGCTATTTAGCAGGCACAGATGAAGAAAGATTAGGTGATTTTCATGAAATGATAGCTGACCCGGAAGTTAAGGCGATTTTCTGTGCCCGTGGTGGTTATGGAACACCGAGAATAGTAGATTGTATCGATTATGATTTAGTAAAGAATAATCCAAAAATCATCTGGGGTTACAGTGATATTACGTATTTACACACCGCAATCTATCAACAGACAGGACTAATTACGTTTCATGGCCCGATGCTAACATCCGATATTGCCAATCCTGAATTCGATCGATTGTCGTGGAGTATGTTTTATCAGCTCTTTCAGCCGACAGAAATTTTATATGATGAAGGGATTTCAGAGTTAAGTGTAATTAGTGAAGGGAATGCAACTGGAAAACTAGTAGGTGGAAACCTTTCCCTTTTAGTAAGCACATTGGGTACTCCATATGAGATTGACACAAGAGATTCACTGTTGTTGTTAGAGGATGTCGATGAAGTTCCCTATCGAGTGGATTCGATGCTGAATCAACTAAGACTCAGTGGGAAACTGGAGGAAGCAGCTGGAATTGTAATTGGCGATTTTGCAGGATCCACACCGAAAAAACAGCCTTCATTAACTTTGGAGGAAGTGTTTCAGGATTATTTTGGTGGGTTAAGTTGCCCGGTCATATCAGGATTTAAAATTGGTCATTGCTTTCCACATATCGCTGTTCCACTAGGTGCAACTGCAACACTGGACACTCAGTCGAAAATCCTTAAAGTAAGGCCAGGAGTTTGTTGATCTGCATACAAAATAAACACCAAAGGAGGTGATTCAATGGCAGAAAAACTGCTAGAAGTAAAGAACCTGACAAAGCTTTTTCACCTAGGAAAAGGACAAATTTTAAAAGCTGTCAATGACGTATCTTTTCATATAAATAAAGGAGAAACATTTGGATTAGTCGGTGAATCTGGTTGCGGAAAATCCACGATTGGTCGAACGATTATGGGGCTATATGAGAAGACAGCAGGGGACGTAGTTTATGATGGTAAAAATATTCATGAACTAAGTGACGCGGAACAATTTGCGTTTCACCGTAGAATACAGATGATTTTTCAAGACCCATATGCATCACTAAACCCAAGGTCCACAGTCAGTGAAGTAATTGCAGAGCCGATGGAAGTGCATAAATTATATAAAAGTAAAAAGGAAAAGGTAGATGTGATTCATCGCCTTTTGGAGGAAGTGGGATTAAATCGAGACCACGCAACGCGCTATCCCCATGAATTTAGTGGAGGACAACGGCAACGTATTGGGATTGCTCGTGCTTTAGCATTGAATCCTGACTTCATTATTGCAGATGAACCTATTTCAGCACTGGATGTTTCTGTTCAGGCACAAGTAGTGAATTTATTAAAAAAACTACAAGTAGAAAAAGGGTTAACGTATTTGTTTATCGCACATGACCTATCGATGGTGAAGCAAATATCGGACCGAATCGGCGTCATGTATCTTGGTAATTTGGTAGAGTTAACGGATAGCGATAATCTTTATGAAAATCCTCTACACCCATACACTAAAGCATTACTTTCTGCGATTCCAATCCCAGATCCTGACATTGAACAAACACGTGAACGAATTATGGTAAAAGGAGAACTTCCAAGCCCAATTGATCCCCCAAGTGGATGTGTATTCCGAACGCGTTGTCCATTTGCGATGGATATTTGTGCGACGAAAAAACCAGAGTGGAAGGAAGTTGAAAAAGGCCACCACGTATCATGCCACTTATATAATGACAAAGTACCTGTAAATAGAAATAAAGGAGTGGTCATCAACATAAGATGAAGATAGGGACTTTGACTTTTCTGGAGCAATTCGAATTTCTAAACTATTAAATACCTCTCACTTTTTTAAGAGATAAGAATGTACAAAATTTCAGAGATGTCTAGCTCCGAGCGCCTGCGACTAGAGAGACTTCCTTCGCCTCCGTACGATAAAGAAGACTTGCCGATTGGTGAAACCAGAGGCTTAG
>NZ_FQVW01000106.1 GCF_900129485.1 Ornithinibacillus halophilus | reverse complement strand
CCTCTACCTCCTCCATAATGGCTCGGTAGCTCAGTCGGTAGAGCAACGGACTGAAAATCCGTGTGTCGGCGGTTCGATTCCGTCCCGAGCCACCACTTATAAAACATAAGTGGAGGGATAGCGAAGTTGGCCAAACGCGGCGGACTGTAAATCCGCTCCCATCGGGTTCGTAGGTTCGAGTCCTACTCCCTCCACCATATATACAACTTCAATTAACTTCTATTTTAAATTTTATCGTATGCGGGTGTAGTTTAGTGGTAAAACCTCAGCCACGAGCGAAACATCTGCCGAATAATCTACGAGTTGTCCCGAAGCATAGACATCTATGAATAAACTAGCAGATGCAGGGACATGACTGGCCGTAAATAAAATGTTAATAACTTTCTATCAACCATGCGGGTGTAGTTTAGTGGTAAAACCTCAGCCTTCCAAGCTGATGTCGAGGGTTCGATTCCCTTCACCCGCTCCATTCTTAAAATGGGCCTGTAGCTCAGCTGGTTAGAGCGCACGCCTGATAAGCGTGAGGTCGGTGGTTCGAGTCCACTCAGGCCCATTACTACTTCTAAAAGTTCTATTAAGGATAACTTCCATACATATGTATGTTAATATATTTTCTTTGCGCCCTTAGCTCAGCAGGATAGAGCAACAGCCTTCTAAGCTGTGGGTCAGAGGTTCGAATCCTCTAGGGCGCGTTATTTTTAAATTAGCTAATTTCACTCGTTTTATAAGATTTTTTTGTTAAATAATATTCCACAGTAGCTCAGTGGTAGAGCAACGAGCACTACTTCCACCGAATATGCTACGAGTAACCCCGAGGAATGGACATCCCTGAATAAGCTAGAAGACGCAGGGGTAACCATCGTGGGATAAGCTTTATATATGGTAAGTAATTTATCTTGAAATATTCCACAGTAGCTCAGTGGTAGAGCATGCCGCTTACATCTTGAAAATACTTCCAAGTGCAGGCATGCGAGGAGTGCGACCTCTTGAAAAACATGCAACACGACGAGCAATTTATGATTTAATTTCTTTTTAAAGTTATAATCTTTATTTTAATTATTCCACAGTAGCTCAGTGGTAGAGCAATCGGCTGTTAACCGATCGGTCGTAGGTTCGAATCCTACCTGTGGAGCCATTAGGAGAAGTACTCAAGTGGCTGAAGAGGCGCCCCTGCTAAGGGTGTAGGTCG
>NZ_FQVW01000107.1 GCF_900129485.1 Ornithinibacillus halophilus | reverse complement strand
CGCGAGCGATTTCCTTGGCTTGGGGAGCATTTTAACATAGAGCGCGAGCGATTTCCTTGGCTTGGGGAGCGAATTACCCTAAGACACGAGCGAGTACAATAGACTGAGAACTGTAAATTGCAATTAATACATTTAAATGACTTTTCACAGATGAAATTTTAATTAAAAGCCGGTTATATAAAAGAAAAACCTCCCACAAAATTGTAGGAGGATCATTCTATTATACTATTCTTTTAAGATTTTCTCTAAATTCATCTGAAAACACTCCAGATTCAAATCCATGTGCAATTAAATGAAACAAGTCTTTTTCCGGCAAATCAAGTGGACGTGGAACAAATCGAATTTTTCCATCCTGCTCCTTGTACCATGCAAAACGAATTTCTTCCTGCTGTAAATCATGAATATATATTTTCTCAATAGCATATATTTCTTCTCCTGATTGAACCGTTCCTCGAGCTAGAAGATTACAGTAACTAGTAGTTTTTAAAGGCTGCGACATGAGCATACCCCTTTCATAAATGGTGGTTTATTAATTTTATTTTATATGATATTTATAAGACACTTAATTTTAGGACCTAATTAAAAAAAGTTTATGGAGCGAATGGACACCGGTGAGGAGCGAGTTCATACCCTTGGCGAGCGAGTTTACCTCAGTGGGGAGCGAGTTCATACCCTTGGCGAGCGAGTTTACCTCAGTGGGGAGCGAATTCATCTCCTTGGCGAGCAAGTTGGCCTCAGGGTGGAGCGAGTTCATTTCCTTGTCGAGCGAGGTGGCCTCAGTGGGGAGCGAATTCATCTCCTTGGCGAGCAAGTTGGCCTCAGGATGGAGCGAGTTCATTTCCTTGACGAGCGAGTTTACCTCAGTGGGGAGCGAGTTCATACCCTTGGTGAGCGAGTCGGCCTCTGGGTGGAGCGACTTTTACACCTTGGCGAGCAAGTTTACCTCAGTGGGGAGCGAATTCATCTCCTGGCGAGCAAGTCGGCCTCTGGGTGGAGCGAGTTCATCTCCTTGGCGAGCGAGTTGGCCTCAGGGAGGAGCGACTTTTACACCTTGGCGAGCAAGTTTA
>NZ_FQVW01000108.1 GCF_900129485.1 Ornithinibacillus halophilus | reverse complement strand
CACTTCCAGCACAAGTGCGACATCTGTTCAAGTTTCCTTCGGTCACTTTCACAGTGTCTTCTTTGCCGTGGGCGGCTGGTGAGCCAGGGTACTACTTGGTTAATCATCCTAGCACCCTTGCGCTGAGGAAGCTCACTGCGTAGCATTACTTGTAGACGCAAGCGCATCATGGGGTCTCACCTATGCCTCTGCTCCCACAGGAGTCTTCATGTATTTCCTTCGCTAGTTTTCGCATCTATTTCAATTACGTTACCAGTCCTCTAAAGGCTTAACAATAATAACTTAATTGACTAAAATTTCTCTTTGGGGTTTAGTGTAAATAGTTATGTCCCAGATTCTTTTTTGCTGCAATTTTACTTACAAGATATATCTAAAGAGATTTTCGCATAAAATGTATTAAATTATATACGGGAGGGGTTTAATCATGTACAACAAGTCCAGTCACATAGAACACCCAATGGAAGGCAAGACGTATATAAGTTTAGATAAGAATTATAAGTATAAAAAGGTGAAAGTACTGGAACACAAGGAAGAAGTATATGACTATTCTGGTAATGATAAACCATTAAGTTTGATCGTATATAAAGTTTTGGAACCCCTTGAAGTTAAGGGGAATGTGGATATTGATATTTTGGAAAAGTTTATAGCAAACTTTATTAATGAAAAATCGGTGAAAAGCAGTGTGAAAGTTAGTGAATTATAGTCAATAAGTAAATGATAAAAGAACATTTCCTCAGTTGTTGTGAGGGGGTGTTCTTTTTTTATAGGTTAACAAATAGCTCCAAGGCTCTGCGCTTTTCTGAAAAGCAAGCAGAGATGTCTAGCTCCGAGCGCCTGCGACTAGCGAAGGCACTTCAAAGAAATACTTCTTTGTCCTTTGTGCCGAGTAATCGCAGGCACAAGACTTCCTTCGCCTCTGTACGATAAAGAAGACTTGCCGATTGGTGATACCAGAGGCTTAGTCGCACTTATACCCTTGTGGTGAAAGTCAACATCGACTCCGATATAAAGGAAGGCCGACTAAAAGCGGACTTTGCGTCCAAC